>JBIJDZ010000084.1:0-7122 GCA_044343805.1 Chthoniobacterales bacterium
GGCTTGAGACCGATATGATGGTCGGGCTTGGCCCGGCGCAGCTGCGACAAAATCCTCCGGCGCTTGCGCGCGGGCTTGTCTGGATTCTCGGCAGCACTCACTTTGTGGGAAATCTCATGCTCTCCTCGGCCAAAACAGAACTCCGCCGCCGTCTGCGCGCCGAGCTTGCCAGGATGACACTCGCCGACTGTGCGGCAGCTTCGGAAAGCATACGCACGAGTATCCCATCCCTGCCGCGCTGGCAAGCGGCCCGCACCGTGGCGGCTTTCGCGGCCCTACCCGGCGAACCTGATCTGGCGCCGTTCGATTGGATTCCCGAACACCGTTTGCTGCTACCTCGCGTCGAGGGAGAAAATCTGGTTTTTCACGAAGTTCATGACCCCGCCGATCTGATCCGCGGCGCCTTCGGCGTGATGGAACCGAAGCCCGAAATCTGCCCGGCGACCGATCCCGCAGAGGCCGAAATCATTTTTGTTCCCGGCTTGGCCTTCACCCATCATGGCGAACGCCTCGGCCGCGGCCGCGGATATTACGACCGCATCCTCGCTCAACTTCCCCACTCCGTCCTGCGCGTGGGCGTTTGCTTCGGTCCGCAGATCGTCGAATCTCTCCCCACCGATACGCACGACCGGGAAGTCGATGTCATCGTCAGCTCGCCAGCTTGACCCCACAAACGGTCAAGACCGCGAAAATCACACACCACGGCACTACGCCGAGCGATAACGCCGCCAAAATGCACAGCGTCTTTTCCCCGATGGCCAAAGCCAGCACCGCCGAGGCTTGGGGGCCGATCGTCACGGGCGCAAGCAAGCCCAGGCCGGCCATGCCCCAGCGATCCCACACGCGCCAAACCAGCTTCGCCGGATCGCGCTGCACGGGCACTTTGAGTTTCCTCACCAACCAGTCGCGCAACGGCGCACCGGCCAGGAGAACGATCAAGCCGCCTGCCGAGTAACCCAACCACGCAGCCAGCGCAGCCAACCAGACCGCGGCACCGGAAGCCGTTCCGGCTGGAATCGCCGCGATAAAATAGATGAAACCCAAGCCGAAAGCCGTGGCGATGCCCGTGATGCTCATGCGCACGCGTAGCTTCAAGCCTCCCGGGGCAAAGAAAAGGACATTTTGCCGCCGCGCCACGGGCCGGATAAGCTCCGGCGCATGGATTTGAAAACCGCCGCGACCGATATCGCCCGCCGTTTGCAAGAAGCGGGTCATATCGCCTACTTTGCGGGCGGTTGCGTGCGCGACGAGTTGCTCGGACACCCCCCGCACGACTACGACATCGCCACCTCGGCCAAGCCCGCCGAGGTGCAGCAACTTTTCGCCCACACGCAAGCCGTCGGCGCGCACTTCGGCGTCATCCTCGTCATGGAACACGGCCGCGCGTTCGAAGTGGCCACCTTCCGCTCGGATCATGAATACATCGACGGTCGCCGCCCGGAGATGGTCACGTTCTCCACGCCGCAGGAGGACGCGCAGCGTCGTGATTTCACCATCAATGGCATGTTTCACGATCCGGTGGCGGACAAATTTATCGACTTCGTCGGCGGCCGCGCCGATCTCGATTCGAAAATCCTCCGCGCGATCGGCGATCCCGCAGCGCGTTTCCGGGAGGACAAACTACGACTCCTCCGCGCCGTGCGTTTTGCCGCGCGTTTCGATTACGCGATCGAGCCGGCCACTTGGGAAGCCATCCGCGCCCACGCCGCCGACATCCGGGCCGTCAGCGCCGAACGCATCCGCGAGGAGTTGGTGAAAATTCTCGCCCACCCGAACCGTGTCCGCGGCTTCGATCTTCTCGACCAGAGCGGTTTGATGAAGGAATTCCTTCCCGAAATCGAAGCGCTCAAGGGCTGCGAACAACCACCGCAATTCCATCCCGAAGGCGACGTCTTCGTGCATACCCGCGCCATGCTCGCACTGCTTCCGGCCGACGCCCCCGCCACCCTCGTGCTCTCGGTCCTCTTCCATGATATCGGCAAGCCACCCACGTTCCGCTACCACGCGCACGAAGACCGCATCCGCTTCAGCGGGCACGACCGTGTCGGCGCCGAAATGACCCAGCGAGTCATGGAACGCCTGCGTTTCTCCCGGGCGGAAACCGATCTCGTGGTCGAAGCCGTCCGCCAGCACATGGTCTTCAAAGACGTGCAAAACATGCGCACGGCAAAATTGAAGCGCTTCATGGCTCGCGAAGGTTTTGCCGAAGAAATGGAACTTCATCGTGTCGATTGCCAAAGCAGCCACGGCGCGCTCGATAACTACGACTTTCTCCAAGCCAAAGCCGAAGAACTTGCCAAAGAACCGCTCATCCCGCCGCCCCTCGTGACCGGACGCGACCTCATCGCCCTCGGCGGGAAACCGGGCCCTCACTTCGGCCCCATCCTCGAAGCCGTGCAAACCGCCCAACTCGAAGGAGCCCTCACCACAACCGAACAAGCCCTCGCATGGATCAAAGCAAATCACCCCCTCTGAAATTTTCTTAGCCATGACATCTCTTCAAGAAACCGCCGCCCTCCTCGAGCAGTCGCTGCGCACACGCCGAGACCTCCTCGGCTCGGCCCGCACCAACGTCACCCGCAAATCCCTTGAACGCTTGGCCAAAACCCTGCGTGCACCCACCGGAATTTCAATTTTCAAATCTGAGATTTCCCATCTGAAATCTGAATCTTCCCGTTCCGCGCGACTCGCCGCACTTGACGAAACAGTGCACGCCTGCCGCAAGTGCCCGCATTTGGCCGATTTTCGCACGCAGACAGTTTTCGGCACAGGCAACCCGGATGCGGACCTCATGTTCGTGGGCGAAGCACCGGGCGCCGACGAGGACAAACGCGGGGAGCCGTTTGTCGGGCCGGCCGGCGAGCTTCTCACCAAGATCATCGGCGCGATGGGCCTCAAACGCGAAGATGTTTACATCGCCAACATCCTCAAGTGCCGCCCCGACATGCCGAAAGGTTCGACGGGCAACCGTGTGCCCGCTCCGCGGGAAATGGAAAACTGCCTGCCCTACCTGCGTGAGCAGATTGCCATCATCCAACCGCGCATCCTCGTTGCCCTCGGCAAAGTCGCCATGGCCGGACTCACCGGCGCGGAAGAACCCATGGGCGCCATGCGCGGACGCTGGTTCCACTTCGAAGGCATCCCGCTGCTGCCGACCTATCATCCGTCCTATCTGCTCCGCAACGGCAGCGACACCGAGAAACGCAAAGTCTGGGAAGATATGATGCTGGTCATGGAAAAACTCGACCTGCCGATCTCGGCCAAGCAACGCGGTTACTTCCTGAAAAAATAAAACGGTATGCCCTCGTCCTTCGGTTACCGGTTGAGCGTGCTGCTTGTGCACATCTTCCTGGCACCTTTCACCCGGCGACGCGTGATCGGCGCCCGGCATATTCCTGGCCGTGGCGCCTGCATCCTCGCGCCAAACCACATCAGCCACTTCGACCCTCCCCTCATCGGCATCAGCACAAGACGGCCCGTGGACTGGATGGCTATGCAGGAGCTTTTCACCAACCGCATTTTCGGCAGGATCCTCCGCTGGATCGGTTCGTTCCCCGTGGGACGCGAAAAATTCGACCGCGCCGCCGTGCGCACCGCTCTCGACCGTCTGAAGCAGCGCCGCCTGATCGGCGTGTTTCCCGAGGGCGGGCTCCGCACCGGCCCAGAGTCCGTGCTCGAAGGTGCACCGCTCAAACCCGGTGTGGCCGCCCTGGCACAAATGACCGCAGCGACGGTCATCCCTTGCGTTGTCATCGGCAGCGATGGGTTGTACGCGCCGCGCCAATGGCTGCCGTTTCGCCGCACGCGCATCTGGGTGGTGTTCGGTCCACCGCTGGCCCCGCCAGCTGCTGCAGAGGGCGACAAAGTCGCGGCCCGCGAGAATTTCGAGACCTTGCTCGGCGACACCCTGCGCGAGCTTTACGCCCGCACGGTTCGCGAGGAAAACATCCCGCCCGACTGCCTCCCGCAAACCGCGCAGCGACGGAAAGGACAAAGTTGACCATGGAACCTCTCCGCCGCCAATGGGCTCGCGTGACCGACGCCTCGACCTGCGCCTTGCTCAACCTCGCCCAATGGCGCCACCGTCACCATGCCTCAACGCGCGAGGAGCTGTCCGCTTACTTGGCCGCATGTGAACCGCTCACCCGGGAGGAATTCTACGCCGCGCCGGAACTTGCGCCCCTTGAAGAATCCCCGGTGCACCTTGTCTGGCCCACGCCTCACAACTCCGGCCTTGATCACAACGACCGCGCTTCCGCGTGGCTGCAACCCTGCGAACGGGGCTGGTCGGCTCCCACGGTGCTGATCTTGCACGCGCTCATGTCGGTGAACGATGTTGGCTACCGCCGCTTGGCCGCCCGTTTCAACGAGCTCGGCTGGAACGCCGTCTTTCTCCACCTTCCTTTCCACTACGCCAGGCGTCCGCGCGGTTTCCTCAACGGCGAACTCGCCGTCACCGCCAACCTTGTCCGCAATGGCCACGGCCTGCGCCAAGGCGTGAGCGAGCTCCGCCAACTCATGGCCTGGCTGCGCGCCCAAGGCTGCCGCGAGTTCGGCATCTTCGGCACCAGTTACGGTGCATGGACCGGCGCGCTGCTGGCCTCGGTGGAGACGGATATTTCGTTCATCGCCCTGCTCCAACCGATCGCCGATGTGGAACACGCCATCTGGCAAAGCCCCGCCGGGGCCACCATTCGCCGCCTGCTTCATCAAAACGGCATCGACGGAAGCATGACCCGCCGGCACGCCCACCTCAGCTCCCCGCTCCACGGCCAACCCACAACCGCCCGCGACCGCATCATCATGGCCATCGGCGTCTACGACCGCATCGCCCCGCCGGATCGCGTGGAGGCGTTGGCCGAGGCCTGGCATGGCGCGCGCGTGATCACCAGCCCGCAGGGCCACTTCGGCTACGTGGCTGCACGGGAGATGTTCGCCGCCGTTCAGGAAATGATCGGTTGAAGCGCTCGCCAGCGGGCGCAACCGGGCATATTGTTTCTTTGATGAATCCCCTCGCCATTGTCACCTCAGGCCCCGCTTCCGCGCCGATCGACGAGGTGCGTCGCATCACGAATTTCGCCACGGGGGAAATCGGGAGCTTGTTGGCGGAAGCGCTTCTGCAGCAAGGCTTTGAGGTGCTTCTTTTCCGCGGACGCGGGGCGACTTGTATGGACCTGCCCAGCGGAACGCTCCTGCAGGAATTCACGACCAACCGCGATCTGAGCCGGGCCTTGGAGGAACTTTCCACCACCCGCGGAAAAGATGTGAGGGCAGTTTTCCACGCGGCGGCCCTCTCGGACTATCTTGTGGCCTCAGTGCGCGGACCTGACGGACTCCAGACCCTCGAACACAAAATCCCCAGCGACCTGCCCCAGCTACATTTGGTGCTGGAACCAGCCCCCAAGGTGCTGCCCCGCTTGTCCGGCTGGTTTCCACGGGCATGGATCACCGGGTGGAAATACGAACTGGAAGGAACACGCGAAGACGCCATCGCCGCCGCGCGCGAACAGATCACCCAGCGTCGCACCCACGTCAGCGTGGTCAATGGCTCGTCTTACGGACCCGGCTTCGGCGTCTTGGAGGCGGAAAATCCGCCCGTTCATTTTGAGCAAAAGCGCGAAGCCGCTGATTTTCTGGCTTCACGGGCCGCGGACTTTGCAAAGCACGATGAATAAAGGAGCAACGCTCACCACGCTTCTGAATGGCCAGCTCGGAGGCACTCGTGATCTAATGATCGTTTAAATATAAATCACTCATTTACAATATGTTAAAAAAAATAATTTTTGTCACAAAAAAAGTCTTTCCGACCACAGCCGGTTGTGGCTTTCTTGGCAAATACTTCTACCCATAGTGGTAGGGGTTTTGTCGGCAATTCCCCTCAACAATTAGCCGGCAGAGCGCACAAACCACCCTAACAAACGAGAATTGATCCAATGATTGCCACAAAATCGTCATCCCGCACGAAGTCGCGGACTGCTTCCGCAGACCGCTCCACCCTCCGCAGCCCGCAGGTCTCCCCGGCCCGAGAGCGTTCCAGCGCAGTCAAAAAGAAGACCAAATCGGCCGGCTTGAAGTTCGAACCTGCCTTCCACACGGAGCCGGGTTCGCCCTTTGATCACGTGGAGTGGGACAAACGTACCGCCGAGATCAACGACGACAGCGGCAAAGTCATTTTCAAACAGGAAAACGTCGAAGTTCCCCGCTCTTGGAGCGCTCTCGCCACCAAAATCGCCGTCTCGAAGTATTTCTACGGCGACCTCTCCAACGGCACCGACCCACGCAAAGGCGGCCGCGAATCCTCCATCCGTCAGCTCATCCACCGCGTCACCCGCACCATTACCGATTTCGGCAAGGCGGACGGTTATTTCGCCGATGACGCCAGCGCCGAGGTCTTCTACAACGACCTCACTTGGCTCTGCCTCCATCAGCACGGCGCCTTCAACAGTCCCGTATGGTTCAACGTCGGCCTCCACCAGCAATACGGCATCGGCAAGGGCGCCGGACAAGGCAACTACTACTTCGATCACAAAGCCGGCGAAGCCCTCCGCGCACCGACCCAATACGAATACCCGCAAGCCAGCGCCTGCTTCATCCAGTCTGTTGAGGACAACATGGAGAGCATCCTCGACCTCGCCAAGAGCGAGGCCATGCTCTTCAAATACGGCAGTGGCACCGGCAGCGACCTCTCCACCCTCCGGTCCACCCGCGAGAAACTCAGCGGCGGCGGCAAACCCAGCGGCCCGCTCTCCTTCCTGAAAGTCTACGATCAGGTCGCCAGCGTCGTGAAAAGCGGCGGCAAAACCCGTCGTGCCGCCAAGATGAATACCCTCAAGGACTGGCATCCCGACATCGAGGAATTCATCGAGTCGAAAATGAAGGAAGAAAGAAAAGCCTGGGCCCTCATCGAGCAAGGCTACGACGGCTCTTTCAACGGCGAAGCCTATGGCTCGGTCATGTATCAGAACGAAAATCTGACCGTCCGCGTCTCCGATGAATTCATGGAAGCCGCCATCAATGGCCGCGAGTGGACCACCCGCCGAGTCACCGACGGCAAACCCTGCGAGAAGAAGGATGCCCGCACACTTCTGCGCAAGATCGCCGAGGGCACCCACGTCTGCGGCG
>JBIJDZ010000037.1:0-19800 GCA_044343805.1 Chthoniobacterales bacterium
GCCTCCAGGCTTCGCTCCAGCTCGTCGAACTCTCGCTCCAGAATACTGCCCGGTTCGACCGGCATATCCCTCCGTGCCTGACGCAAGGCCCGCTCGGCTTCCTTGTTTTTGCCAGCCGCTTGCAGTTTCTGCACAAACGGACGCACGACATCGTAAAAAAGATTTCCACCTCCACTGCGCCCGAGTTTTCTCGTAAGTGCTCGGAACTCTCTCTCGGCGGCCTGATAATCCCCCGCCGCAACGAAACGTGACAAGGTCTCCGCCCCAGTTGCCGTGCTCAGGTCGGCCCGCTTCCGGATATTTTCGCGCACCATGCGGTCCTCGATCAACTCGGCCTCCCGCCCGTCGCCGTTTACCCGGACCAGTTCGGCCAATCTTGTCTGGTAGAGTATCCGCAGATCCTCCTCGCGGCGAAAGTAAGCAATGGCATTTTCATAATGCTTCTGCAGCGCTGCGGCATCTTCCAAGCGCACGAGCGCATCTTCGCAGGCATCCCATGCAGCGACCAATCCCGGCGCGCCGTGCAAAGCGCTTTGCGCGGCCTGCTGCTCGCGCGACGAATCTCCACGCCGTCGGAAGGCCTCCGCCATCGCCAGATCACCTAAAGCAGCATCGTGGGAGGGATTTTTCGTTGCGCGACCCGATATATAAAGCAATTCGTGATCAGTGATGGGTAGCCACGTCTGGGGATCAAGAGCCTGCCCGACCGTGTAGTTCTGATTGAGGTATCGCCCCGCATCAAGATCCCACTTGCCATAGCGCTGCAGATATCCGAACCACGCATGTCCGCCATCGGTCCCTTGTCCCGCAAAATAAATCGTCGGAATCCCCCTCGCTTTACCTGCCAAACACGCAAAATAAGCCTGATCCACGCAGATTCCTCCCTGCTTGATAATTGTATCCAGACGATAGTCGGCATGGGGCCACACAAAGACTCCCGCCTTGGCTCGACGATGGTCGTAATTGACCATACTGAAGGCGCGGTCGAATTGATCGCTCCGCACCCGCACCTGCAGAGCCGCCCATTCAAGCTCGGAACGCGAGACCGGGGCATCCACCACAAATTTCAACTCGGATGCACTCAGACGGGTTAGATCGTATTCCAATCGCCTTCTCTCATTCGCTTGCACGTAATATCCGAAGCGATCAGCAAGACTCTCGTCCATGCGTGGAACAGATGCAGGTTTCACCTGATGATGCGGCCAGAAATTCGGCTGTCGCTGGTCATAAACCAGCGCGAAAGCCAGCATCAAAGAACGGTAGGCCGGCCATTTTTGCGGGTGGGCCTCGAAGAATTGTCCGAGACGCTTCACTACCATCGGCGCAAAGTCATCCGGCGAAAGACTCCGGAAGAACTCGCGCAAGAACTCCGTGTCAAACGCGAGTCGGATTAACAATTCCTCGCTCGCACGGTTGGCCACAGGCCCGCCTTGCAGTGTGTAATCATCCGGCAACAGGGTCTGCAAAATCGCTGGAGGGACCAAAGAAACATCCAATTTGGCGGCGGCGTCCGGCAAAAGGCGCCCCGCGCGATCGGTTGGCAACGGCTGCCCCGGACCGGCAACCATCAACCCGTTGTTTTTTTCAGGATGATCAAAAACCCTTCTCCCGAGAAAAAAGCTTAATGACTCATGCTCCGGCGTGCCAAGTAACCGGCACCATCGGTAGAGAAGCTGCCATTGAAAAAATGCCGCATTTCCAGAGCTGCCCGCTTGGGCAAAGTGGGTCGGTTTCCACACCTCGACCAGTTGTGATTCCAACAGGTCCGCCGCGGCCGACCAACCCAACAAACGAATCTCGTTCGCATCCTGCGGCGATGGCGGCCTCTGCAGATCGAAAGAAGCCGACGCTAGCTTGGGACCAAACAGGCAGAGGAAAACAATAATGATCCGTAAACCGCGCATCACCAGACCACCATAAGGTTGGATTGCTTCTTGCCAAGTTTATGCACGGCATAAACCTCTTCCGCCGGACCCCCGCAGGCGTTTAATCTTACCGGTTTCCCGATATGCCATCTTTCGAGACAGCAAGTATCCGCGTCAAAGGTGCCCGGCAGCATAACCTCAAGAATATTGACGTTGTCATTCCGCGGAACCGCTTTGTCGTGCTTACCGGGCCGAGTGGCTCAGGTAAATCTTCGCTCGCTTTCGACACTCTCTACGCCGAGGGCCAACGCAAATATGTCGAGAGCCTCTCGGCTTATGCCCGGCAATTCCTCGACCGTCTGCAGCGTCCGGATGTCGATTTCGTCGAGGGACTCTCGCCCGCCATAGCCATCGAACAACGCACTGCTGCAGCCGGACCGCGTTCAACCATCGCCACAACCACCGAGATATACGATTACCTACGCATTCTCTACTCCGCACTCGGTGTGCCGCATGACCCCGAAACCGGCGAAATCGTCCGCCGCCAGACCCCGCAAGAAATCACCGACGCGATTCTTTCATTTCCACCGGATAGCAAGTTGATCCTTCTTGCCCCTGTTGTCCGCGGAGAAACGGGTGAATTTCGCGATATCATTGAGAAACTGCGTCGCGAGGGATTTGTTCGCGCACGCATCAACGACGCTATCATCGAGCTCGATGGAGAAAGCAAAGTCCGACTCGACAAGAACCGCCGCCATCACATCGAAACGGTTGTCGACCGCCTGGTGCTCAAGCCGGGTCTCGCTCAACGATTGGCAGACTCGGTCGAAACGGCCCTGCGCTGGGGCAATGGACAACTCATCGCCTCGATTCAATCTCCCGGGGATGAAAAATTCACCGATCACCCGTTTTCTACTGCCTTTGCCAACCCCCGCACCGGATTCACCTTGCCGCGGCTGACTCCGCAACATTTTTCGTTCAACAGCCATCTGGGCGCCTGCCCTGCCTGCCAAGGCCTCGGAAGTGAGCCTTATTTCGATCCGGACCTGATCCTCGACTCGGACAAATCACTGGACGACGGCGCGATTGTCGCTTGGCGCAAAGGCACACCGAAAATGGAAGCCTACTACGTCGCCACGACGGCAGCACTTGCGAAGGATGCCAACGTGCGCACCGATGTACCATTGGGCAAATTACCCTCCTCCTTTCGGGATCTGTTGCTCCACGGAACGGGCGACCGCGCGATTACCGTTAAGTTCGGCTCGGGAACCTCAGGACAAACCATCCTGAAACCTTTCGAGGGACTCCTCGCGCAGCTTGAGCACTTGCTCGTCCGCGCCAAAGGCGAATCGCTGCGCCAGCGGCTCAAAGCGCTGCAAAACCGACGACCTTGTGCCCGATGCGGCGGAGCTCGTCTGCGGAGGGAGATTCTTGCCGTTACTCTCGTTACCGAGTCCGGCGAAGAGTTTGATATTCATGAACTCTGCAACCTGACCGTTAGCCGCGCCTCCAGCGTATTCTCTCATCTACGCTTGCGGGGTAACGACGGAGCCATTGCCGGTGAGGTCATCGAAGAAATCTCCCGACGACTCGCTTTTCTGGAAGAAGTCGGCCTCGGATACCTCACGCTCAATCGCGAGAGCGGCACTCTCTCCGGCGGCGAAGCACAGCGCATCCGGCTTGCCACGCAGATCGGCAGCGGTCTGGCCGGCGTGCTTTATGTGCTCGACGAGCCAAGCATTGGTCTCCATCAACGAGACAACGACCGGCTCATCGCGACGCTAAAAAGCCTCCGCGACCTCGGTAATTCGGTTCTCGTGGTCGAGCATGATCACGACACCATCGCCGCGGCCGACCATATCATCGACATCGGCCCAGGCGCCGGACCCCTCGGCGGTCAAATCGTGGCCCAAGGCACACTCGACGAAGTGGCGAACGCTCCCCAATCGCTGACCGGCCGTTATTTGAGCGGACAGCTCCGGATCCGAGTTCCCGCCAAGCGGAACCAGCCGCTCACGCCACGCGCGCTTGTCAACGGACCATCTGAAGGTTGGTTGAGCGTAACGGGAGCGTGTGAAAACAACCTGCAAAATATCGACGCACACTTCCCCCTTGGATGCTTCAACTGCGTCACTGGTGTCTCTGGCAGCGGTAAATCCACCTTGGTGAACGACATTCTCCGTGCGTCTCTCGCGCGCGATCTTTACCGGGCCAAGGAAACGCCCGGCGCCCATGAGGCGATCTGGGGAGCTGGCCAGGTGCACCGTCTGGTCGTGGTAGACCAATCGCCCATCGGACGCACGCCCCGCTCCAACCCGGCGACCTACACGGGCGCCTTCGGACCTATCCGCGAAATTTTCTCCCAAGTGCCGGCTGCCCGCGTGAGGGGTTACAACTCGGGCCGCTTCAGCTTCAACGTCAAAGGTGGACGCTGTGAACATTGCCAAGGCGACGGCACACTCAAGGTCGAGATGCATTTTTTGGCGGATGTTTTTGTCACTTGCGACGTGTGCCATGGACGCCGCTACAACCGCGAAACGCTCGAAATTACTTACAAAGGAAAAAACATCGCCGACATCCTTGCCATGACAGTGGACGAAGCACTGTCATTTTTTCGGGCCGTTCCCACCGTGGCCGACAAACTCTCCACCATGCAGGAAGTCGGCCTTGGCTACCTTACTCTGGGGCAATCCGCCAGCACGCTTTCCGGCGGCGAGGCCCAACGTATAAAGCTTTCCACCGAACTATCCAAACGAGGCGGATCGAAAACCCTCTACGTGCTCGACGAGCCGACCACCGGACTCCACGTTTCCGATGTGGACACCCTTCTGCAAGTTCTCATGAAACTGCGCGATACCGGCAACACTCTCATCGTCATCGAACACAACATCGATGTGATCAAATGCGCCGATTGGATTCTCGACCTCGGTCCCGAGGGTGGCGAACACGGTGGGCGTATCGTGGCTGAGGGGCCACCTGAGTCCGTTAGCGATGTTTCCAACAGCCACACGGGTCGATATATTCGACGGGTTCTGGGAAAATGAAATCTACCATTACCGCCCTGCTTCTGCTCATCCCTACGTCCGGCGCATGGTGTTCGCCCGCCATCGCGGAAAAGGCGGAATCCGCCCTGCGCGACGGTTTTCCCCAAGCGGCCATCGCCCCGCTGCAAGACGCTCTCCGCAAAACACCTGCCAGCGAGAGAAACGCCCTCGGCCTGCTGCTCGCTCGCGCACTGCTTGCCGCAGGACGCCCTGCGGACGCGCTCAAAACATTGGATGGCGAATGCGACCGCGGTTCGGAGGAAGAGGTGCTTTTGCGAGCGGCCGCTTTCGCCGCCCAAGGGAGCTTGGACGATGCGGCGAAATTGGTCGAACCGCTCAGCGGCAAAAACCGTGCCGCCTCGTTGCTTTTAGCCCGGATCTTCTTGGAACAAGGCAAACTCCATGATGAGAGCCTGCTGATAAACCCGCCCGACGGTTCTTTACCTGATGACCCCAACACCCTGCGTCTTTTGATCGACCTGCAGCTCGCAGCCGGAAACTTCGACGATGCTGCAAAAACGATCAATGCAGCCCTCCAACAAAAACGACTTTCCCAGGCCGAACTCGACGTTGCCACCGGACGCCTTCGCTTGGGAGAAGCCCGCCCATCCGATGCCGCGGAAGCTTTTCGCCAAGTCCTTGCCACAGATAACCTTTACGCCCCGGTGCGAGACAACGCCAGACTCGGCCTGGCCCGAGCCCTCATCATGCTGGGCGTCGAAACCCGCGCGCGGGAGGTACTGCGCGAAGCCATAACCGAATCCCCCGACGCTATCGCCATGCCAGACATGATGTCCGCATGGATCGCCATGGAAAAAAAAGCGGGCGCCGACCCCTCCGGCAACCTCCGTGCCTGGTCGACCGAGAAATCCGGTCGACGTGCACTGGAGGCGCGCCTGCAACTCGCCCGCCTCGACATCGACCAAAAACGCGCGGAAGTTGCCGCCTTGTCGATGCGCGAGCTTTTGGATGAAACATCATTGTCCCCAGCCAGTGTGATGCGCTCTCGTTTGTTGCTTGCCGAAGCGCTAATCGCCAGCGGAAAAGCCAACGAAGCCATCACCTTGCTGGAGGCCCTCCAATCAAACTCCACCGGCGTCGCGTCCAATTACCGCCTCGCTGATTTGCGCGGGCGCGCCATGGCGGCAACAGGAGCTTATCGCAAATCGTACGAAGCCTTCGCCGAGGCGGTAAAACTCTCTCGTTCACCCGAAGAAAAAACAGCCGCGGCAACCAACTGCTTCCTCACTGCTTTAGGTGCCAACGACCTCCCGCTCGCCCGCGACTCTTACGATCAGCTCCGCCGCACCGACCCGACTAACTCCGAACTTGTTCGCTGGTCCTTCCTCCTGTCCACGGCCGAAGCCCGGGAAGGACAGTTGGCAGGCTTGGAAGACCTCTCCCGAAGAACCCCAGCCTCCGAATACTCCTTCCTGGCCAAGCTCGCTTTGGCCGAATGGCGACTCGCCCGGGGCGAGACAACGGAAGCACGCCAAATTTTGGACGCCACCAGACCGGAAGCGGATTCCGAAGCGCGCGCCGCTTCACTGGCTGCCGTGGAAATTTTTGCCGCCGACAATTCCGGTTCCCGCTCCCGCGAAGACCTCGTCCGGGATTGCCGTGAATTTCTGGCCAAATACCCCCAGACTCCCGAAGCGGTCGATATAGCTTTCAAGCTCGGCGAACTTCACTCGCGCACCGGCGACCACGCAGCCGCAGAAGCCGTTCTCGTAAAATTGGCCCAGTCAGTTTCCGATCCGGAATCTGCCGCCCTGGCCAAATTCCTCGCCGCGCAATCCGCCGCCCGCAGCATGAGCGCTGAGGGCAGCGGCCGGGCCTTGGCTTGGTTCGACGAAATCGCCCAGAGCAACACGTCCATCCGACATCGCGCCCGCTTCGAGCAAGCATCACTCCTGCTTCGCGATCGCCGATTCGAAGATTCCATCACCCTTTACGACCGCATTCTTTCCGCGAATCCTCCCGGAGAAGTTCGCTTGGCAGCACTCATGGAAAAAGGCGATACCCTGCTCGCCCTCGCTCAGGACAAGCCCGAAAAGCTTGCTGAAGCCACAGCCATCTACGCATCTCTTGCCAACGATGCCGAAGCCCCGGCCGACTGGCGAGATCAGGCAGCCTGCAAGCAAGCTGCCGGCATGGCCCGCGCCGGCCAAATGGAAGCAGCTCTCGCGATCTACCGGGAGATTCTCACGCGTCCGCCCGGAACTGCCGCCGACCATTTCTGGTTTTACAAAGCCGGCCTCGAGGCAGCACGCATCTTGGAGCAACAGAGTGATTGGCCTGCGGCCATCGCTGTCTATGATCGGATGGCATCCACCGAGGGCCCGCAGCGCGATGATATAATGCAGCGCGCTCGACGCCTGCGGCTCGAACATTTTATTTGGGAAAACTAAACACATGCTTAACACCACCAACGCCACGTCCGACGGACACGTGAAACTCTTCATCCCCGGCCCCGTCGAAGTCTCCGACAAAAGCTTCCTCGCCTTTTGCCATCCGCAGATCGGTCATCGCGGCAGCGAATTTTCCGGTCTCTACGAAGCGATTCACCCCCGCCTGCAGTCCCTCTTCGGCACTGATGGACCTGTCTATCTGTCAACCTCATCTGCCTGGGGCGTGATGGAGGGAGCCATTCGCAACCTCGTGCAGAAAAAAGTCCTCAACTGCATGTGCGGCGCCTTCTCCGACAAGTGGCTCGACGTCAGCAAACGCTGCGGCAAACAAGCCGATGGACTGCAAGTCGAATGGGGCCAGCCCATCCTCCCCGAAATGGTCGATGAAAAACTCTCCTCCGGTGAATTCGACGCAATCACCCTGATCCACAACGAAACCTCCGCCGGCGTCATGAACCCACTGGCCGACATCGCCGCCGTTGTCCGTAAATACCCGGACGTCATGTTCATCGTCGATAGTGTCTCATCATTCTCCGTTGTTCCCATCCCGATGGACGAACTCGGCATCGACATCCTACTCACCGGCAGCCAGAAAGCCCTTGCCCTCCCTCCCGGCCTCGCCCTCTTCAGCGCCAGCGAACGTGCCCGCGCCCGCGCTGCCAGCACTGCGGACCGCGGCTACTATTTCGACATCATCGAATTCCACAAAAACTGGGAGAAGTTCATGACCCCCAGCACACCCAGCACCGGACACATCTGGGCACTGCAATCCAAACTCGACGACATCTTCGAAGAGGGCGTAAATCAACGTCACGCCCGCCACGCCAAGCTCAATCAGATGGTATCCGACTGGGTAGAGGCCAACGGCTTCGAGCACTTCGCGCCCGAAGGCTACCGATCGAAGTCCCTTGTCTGCGTCAAAAACAACAAAAACATCGACGTCGCCGCCTTCTGCTCCTCGCTCAAAAAGAAACACAAAGTGGCTATCAACGGCGGCTACGGCAAAATCAAAGGGAGCACTTTCCGTGTCTCCAATATGGGTGACGAAAGTGAAGCTACTATCTCCGAACTCCTCGGCTGGATGACAGAATGCTTGCCTGCCTGAAAACGCTGATCCGCTAATGACGCTTGCGCCAAGGGGTCAGCGCTCTTAGTTTAAGACCGCTTAGTTATTAGCTTTATCCTCATGCAGATACCACTCATTACGCGAATCCCTTGGGATCGCGTCAACTGGAAGACCAGCGTTTTCCTCGCCGTAATCAACACATTGGCCATCACCGCCGTTCCGCTTTACATCTGGCACTATGGCCTTGATTGGTTTCAGGTCAGTCTCTTCTTCGCCTTTTTCATTGCCACCGGCCTGAGTATAACGCTCGGATATCATCGTCTCTTCTCTCACCTTTCCTTCAAGGCGCGCACACCGGTCAAACTGGCGACTCTGGTTTTCGGCGCCTGCGCATTTGAAAACTCCGCCCTTGATTGGTCCTCCGATCACCGCAAACACCACAAACACGTGGACCACGACGACGATCCATACGACATCTCGAAGGGGTTCCTCTGGGCTCACATCGGCTGGCTTCTTTTCAAACTCGGACCAGAGCAGCCGATGGACAACGTGAACGACCTCAAACGCGACCCGCTCGTCATGTGGCAACACCGCTGGTGTATTCCGATGGCCTTCATAGTCGGCTTCGGGCTACCCGCCCTGCTCGGCTATTGGTGGAACGGATCCGCCGGCGCTCTCGGTGCATTTCTTCTCGCCGGCGTGCTCCGTGTTTTTGCCGTCCAACACTCCACATTTTTCATCAACTCGGTCTGCCACACCGTGGGAAACCAACCTTACTCCAGCCGCTGCAGTGCACGGGACAGTGCGATCATGGCGCTTTTTACCTTCGGCGAAGGCTACCACAACTACCACCACGAGTTTCAGCACGACTACCGCAACGGCGTGAAAAAAAGCAATTTCGACCCGACCAAGTGGACGATCTGGACCCTCGAAAAATTCGGCCTGGTCAGCGATCTGCGCCGCGTGCCCGATGAGAAAATACTTCTGGCCGAGATGAATGAAGCCCGCCGCCGGGCGGAGCATAAACTGCAGCAGCCCGAAACGATCTCCATCGCCCTTGGCAAGCAGGTGCATGATGCCTTGGAGCAACTCAGCTCACGTCTTGCCACCAACTACGGGACTCTGGAGAAAGCCATGGCCGAGCAGGTCAAAGTATCACGCCAACACCTTGACGATTGGCGCAAGGAAACCCGCGAATTTGCGGATTTTCTGACTGACTTGGAGCGTCGGCTTCCGGCCATCTCCTAAAATTGCACAGCCACGCCCGGAGGTGGCACCACCACCTCCGTACGGGGGCACACTTTGGGTATTTCTCTCGCAAACCAATCAACCGCCGGAGGATCGCCGTGCACCAGCACGACTTTCCCGGGCTGCACTCGCTTGGCATAATCCAAAAGACCATCACGCGTAGCATGGGCGCTGAGCGTGAATTCATCCAACTTGCAGCGGCGTCGCACGGCGCGCGCCCGCGGATCCAAAACCACCTCCTCGCCCTCCGCGGCCGCGCGGAGTCTGCCGGCGGGTGAGAGCGGATCGGAGTAGCCGACAAACATGCAGTGGGCCCTTGGATTTTCAAGAATGCGTGGCGCAAGCACATTGGAGAGCGTGTTTTCCGTCATCATGCCGCTCGAAATCGCGTAAACCGTGCGCGGCAAGACCGGCAACTGGCCAACATCGCGGCCACCCACTACTTCCATCGGCATACATTCCGACAACTTGAGATCTCCATGACGTCGCGGCGCGCTTCCCCGCAAACGATCCGTGACGACAGTGATCTTTGCGCTCAAGCCGCCAATGTATAATCCAAAAGCTCCACGTAAATAACCGCTCTTCCTTGCTCCATAGAGTAAAGCCAGCAACTCCTGTGTCTTGCCCAAAGCAAAAACCGGGATAAGCACCGGCCCTCCGCTTTCAAGTGCCCCAGAAAGAACCTCGATAAATCTCTGCTCCTCGGACTTGCGCGTGAAGCCCTCCGGCATCGGGCTGTCGCCGCGTGTTGTTTCCATGATGAGCACATCAATCTCTTCCACGGGAAACTTCGCGCCCCGCATGAGTGTCTGATCCTCGAAATTGACATCACCCGTGTAAAAAATCTTCTTCCCCTCCGCTCGGATCAAAACCCCCGTGGAGCCCAGAATGTGTCCGGCATCATAAAACTCAAAGGTCAATTGGCCGGCATCATCGGAACGCTCACCGGACAAATCAAAACGGCCACCGAGAGGAGCCAACACCCATTGGTTAACCAGTCGGTCCACCTCGCGATGAGAAAACATCGGATAGTCCGGCACACCTGCTTCTTCGCGCTGACGCATCATCACATTCACCGAATTGTGCAACATCACCTCGGTGAGCGCGGCCGTCGCTTCCGTCATGAAAACCGGTGCATCTGGCGCTTGCCGCATGGCCAAGGGGACACATCCACAGTGATCTTGATGCGCGTGGGTCAAAATCATTGCATCAAAGCCTCGCCCTTCGAGCAGGGATAAATTCGGCGTGGCCGGCGGGCCCATTTCCCGCGGATGCATTCCTGCATCCAGAAGCAAGCGAGAGCCAGCCGCCTCGAGCAAATAGCAGTTGGCGCCGATTTCTTCCGCTCGAGTGAGATTGGTAAGTTTCATGATAACGCTACTTTTTAGCTGCCTGCCCCTCATGCCAGAAGCGGCCGAGCAGGCATCCGGCCACACATATCAGCAAGGTCGGCGCTGCCGGCAACATGACACGGTTTCCAGAATAGGCTGCCAGGGCAAACAGCAGATAAACAGCCAGGGCGAAAAAAAGAGCTCCAAGGGCAAGACGGTTGGAGCGACGGGCAGGAGAAAAAGCGAGCAACGCTCCCAAAGCGACCAAAGTCCCGTTGTACCAAGACCCGACGGGGACAAAGAGCCGGTTAGTCCGCACCGACTCCCAAGCCGAAGCCCACAGCTCCATCGGCGTCACAGCCCGCGCTCCCTCAATCGTGACACGGGTCACGTCCGGTGTAGCCCGCGCAAGCACAAGAATGCGATCCCTCAAGGGAGAGGTCCCTCCCTCACGCTCGAACCTCTCCGCTGCGACCAACAGCTCGTTCATGCTTATCACCGAAGGCTCACCGACAGGCATAAACATGGCGCGGCCGGCAGTATCTAGCGCGATATGATCATCTGGCCCTGCCACAGAAAACCGACCGATCGATAATTCAGACATTCTCCATCCATGTGCCGTGGTCCATGCAACCAAAAGCAAGGACGGCACCGGCCGGTCGCCGCAGCGCGCTACCAGCTGAATTGCTTGGGCGCTTGATAGTTGCTCGGGCGATGTGATGAATCCTCGGTTAAAACGTCCGCCACGGCCGGTCAGACCCGCAACCTCAAACCATGATTGTGCAGGCTCTCCTCCCAAGGCAGTCCAGCCCAAGCCCGGAGGCTGATCCGCCAAATATCCGGCAAAAACAGGCATTCCTTCCGCAGCTTGAATTATGCGAGTTGGATCGCCCGTCAAACCTTCCACGCCAGCCATGACCGCACCAAGCTTGGACGCGGCTCGAGCAAACAGGGCTCCATCCAACATCGCCATACGCGGCGTGCCGGCGGTATTGGAGGCCTCCTCGTCGTAGAGCACCAAGGTGAGCGGGGGTAGAGTTTCAACACTGGAGGCATTCGCAGCCAGCCATGAGAGAAAGGGCCTCTCGATCACATCAAAAGTTCCGCGTTGATGTTCGCGCTGAAACCAAAGCACGAGAATCGTGAGCACACCCAACATCCCAACGACAGTTGTCCTGCTCATAAAACCGCCTCCCTCTTCACTTTTTCGTAGCTTTCCTCCAGTGCCGCCAAATGTTGCTCCGGCTGGAACTTTTGTTCCCAAATTTGTCGCGCCCGTCTCCCGAGCATGAGCAACCGTTCGCGGTCGTTGAGCAAGTCGCAAACCGCCGACCGGAAATGACGTCTGTGACCAAAATCCACGCAGACACCTGTCTCGCCGTCACTCAACCAATCACGGATACCTTCGGTTTCAAAAGCGACCACAGGTTTACCATGGGCCATGGCGCTAAGTCCGTCGAGCCCCAGAGGCTCATTCCAGAGCACCGGCATCACCACTAGCGTCGCCTCGCGATAAAGCAGAGACCACTGCTCCGGCGACGGTTCGCCGACAATCCGAACCCTGTTACCCAAGCCGCGCCGTTTCACATGCGACTCCAGCATCGAGATCTCGCCCCCGCCTCCAGCGAAAATCAGCTGCACATCTGGAGGAAGCTCCCGCAACATTCTCACCACCATCCAGACCCCTTTGTGTCCGAGCAGCCCACCCACATGAAGAATTGATCGATGCGACGATACCGATTCAAACACCGGGGCGGTCGGCGGCGGCGCGTAGGGAGGCAACTGCATCACACGATCCGCCGGGAGGCCATTGGCAATCAACTGGCGGTGCAACGAGGAGCTGAGCACTTGCAAACCATGCACCGAACGCAATGCCTGCAGACTACGATTGACCGCACGGTAACGCAAAATATTCAAAGCCGGGTTCCACGATCCGCAACCGCGAAACAAGTGCATCGCACAACACCCCCTGCCGTGTGCTCGTTGACAAGGTTCATGCGGACGTTCCAGGGTCAATCTTTGCCCCGAGCAGTAAAAAGCATGATTGTGAACAAAACGCACGGTCGGCACCCGGGAAGACAACCATTCGTCGAGCAGGGTGTTTCCCACCCCGTGTAACTGGATCACCTCCGGCGAGAAATCCTCGAGAATGGCCTCTAAGCGCAAAGCATTGGTATCCCTCGGCAGCATTCGGTAATCGAGATCGTCGTAAATGTAGCCCGTTCCATCAAATTGTCCGCTATTGCGCGAATGCACCAACGCCACCTCGTGACCGTTCCCCCGCAGCCGCCTTGCCGTATCAGTCACCAAACGATTCATGCCTCCGCCCAGAGGAGCTGCGGAACGGTTAAAAAAAAGCAAGCGCATGGTCAGTCCTTGCCGGCCAAAAGACTGCGCGCATGTGCCAAAGCCGAGTCACTGTCCTGACCACCGAGCATTCGCGCCAACTCCGCCACTCGTTGCGGTCCATCCAACTCGCTGACCGCCGTGGTTGTCCTTTTGCCATCAAAATCTTTACGCACCGCAAATTGACGATGTGCCGCCGCCGCGACCTGCGGCAAGTGAGTGATGCATAGCACTTGGTGCGATTTTGCCAAAGCGCGCATTTTTCGCCCGACCTGCACCGCAACTTCTCCTCCGACGTTCGCGTCGATTTCATCGAAAACAAGCAAGGGAACACCGTCTTGCCCCGCCAGGACTGACTTTAGAGCCAGCATCACCCGGGAGATTTCACCGCTCGAGGCAATCGCCCGCAATGCCTTGGGCGGCTCGCCGGGATTCGGGGCAAATTCAAACTCGGCCAACTCCGCCCCGCTGGAGCGAGGTTCCTCGAGCGACTCCAAACGCACGCCGAATTCCGCCCTCAGAAATCCGAGTTCCCGCAGTTCATGGGTCACGCTCTTGGCCAGCTGAGGAGCTGCTTTGGCCCGGGCGGCGCTGAGCTTTCGGGATATTTTTGCCGCGCACTCGGCGGCCGCCGCCTGCTCTTGCTTCAATTTCTCCAGACGCTCACCGCGCGTCTCGATCTCAGCCAAATCGTTAGCCGAGCGCGCCCCGCGGGCCATCACCTCCTCGATGGTTCCTCCATACTTGCGCTTGAGGGACTGGAGCAGGTCAACGCGTTCTTCCAATTCCTTCAGCGTAGCCGGATCACAATCGATCGACTCGGCATAATCACAGCTCTCCAACTCAAGATCGGAGAGCCGTGCGGCCAAGACTTCGATGGCTTCGCGCATAGCTTCAGCCTGCGGATCGAGTTTAGCCAATTCCCTCGCCGCCCGCACTGCCTCGGCCAAGGCAGGCCTCACCCCGCCCTCGCCCTCGGCCCCAAGGGCCGCTTGAAGCTGGGCCGCCAATTCCAGCAAACGCCGGCCGTTGCCTGCTACACGCAGGCGGTAAAGCAACTCCTCCTCCTCACCCGCCCGCAATTGGGCCGCGGCAATTTCCTCCGCCGCGTGAGCCAGCATGTCGCGCCGCAGCAAAGCCTCTTTTTCCATCGTCTCTAACCGTACCATTTCCGCCGCCAAACCTAGAGCCTCTCGGTGCGATGACGCAAAATCAGCCGCCACATCTCCCGCGCCGGCATAAGCATCGAGCACTTCGGTCTGCGCCTCTCTGGAAAAAAGCGACTGATGGTCATGCGGACCATGAAGATCAACCAAGCGATCCCCCAGCGCCTTCAAAGCCGCCAAAGTGCAGGCCGAACCGTTGATGAATTGGCGACCCGCACCGGAAGCTGACAAAGTTCTCTTTAATAGCAGCTGACTTTCAGCACATGGCTCTGCCCCCTGCTCCACCAGCCAGGCGTCAAGTTCCGTGCTGCACGAAACATCAAAGGCTGCTTCGACCGTGCAGGAGTCGGCGCCGGACCGGATGAGCGATTTGTCTGCCCGCTCACCGAGCAACAGTTGCAGTGCACCAATCAAGATGGATTTGCCAGCCCCGGTTTCACCGGTGATCGCGACAAGCCCGGAGCCGGGCAGCCAAGTCAGATCTTCGACCAGGGCCAAATTGCGGATGCGAATAGATGCCAGCGTTGCGAGCATGGGGCAGATTATGCAAATGTCTTGGATTCAAGTCATGGCCGAACTTTCGATTACTTTTCTCGGCACCGGAACCTCTCAAGGGGTGCCTTTCATTGCCTGCGATTGCCAAGTATGCCGTTCGATTGACTCCCGAGACTGCAGGCTGCGTTCATCGATTTTGGTCGAGACAGAGGATGTCACTTTTCTCGTCGACACCACGCCCGACTTGCGAGCGCAAGCCTTGCGCCAAGGCATCCAGCGGCTCGACGCCGCGATTTTTACTCACTCGCACACGGATCACGTGGCGGGTTTTGATGACTTGCGGCGCTTTTGCGAACTGGCCGACCGTCCGCTTCCTATTTACGCTTCGCCCCATACGATGGCCGACCTACGGCGTATGTTTTATTACGCTTTCGACGGACAGCACTCTTTCCGTAACTACGTGCGCCCGGAACCTCATGAGATTACGGCTCCTTTCAGCATCGGCAGTGTGGAGGTGATCCCAGCCGAGGTTCCGCATGGCCGCATGCTTGTTAACGGCTACATCTTTGTCCGGGAAGGACGCAAGTTGGCCGCCTACTTCAGCGATTGTCACCATGTTCCACAGCAAGTGATCGCACAAATTCATGGCATTCCCGTTCTTATCATCGATGCGCTGCGCCACGAACCCCACCCAACCCACCTTTCCCTTGGACAAGCTCTTGAAGTCTCTCAAAACGCCCGTGCCAAAAACACCTACCTTACTCACATCGGCCACGACCTAGGCCATGAAGCTACGGAGAAAACTCTGCCGCCCGATGTCCGTATCGCTTATGACGGCTTGCGTCTGCAAATTTAGCGCCATCGCCTTGCTGATGGCGGGATCCGTGCTGCAAGCTTCGGCGGGCAGCTCCCGCGAGGCCTCGGCAACATTGGTGCTCTACAACACAAGCTCGCCGGATGCGCGGGCCTTGGCTGAGTATTATGCACAAGCCCGCCAGATTCCTTCCGGTCAAATCATCGGCCTGGAGTGTCCGCTGTCCGAGGAGATCACCCGGGAAGAATACCAAGCCGCCATTGAGGCGCCACTGCGGCATCTCTTCGAGAAAAATGAGTGGTGGGAATTCCGCAAAACTTTCGACGAACGCAAGGAAATCTCTCGCACCCGCATCCGCTTTGTCGCCTTGATTCGGGGCTTTCCGCTGAAAATCCGCTCAACGGCTAAACCACCCGAGCCGGGCAAGCTGCAGCCCTCGCCCAATCCTCACGATGCCAATGCAGGCGTTAACCGCGACGAGGCCTCGGTGGACTCTGAACTGGCTGCAATGGGAGCCTCCCTTGATTCACCGACCGGCGCGGCAAACAACCCCTACTTCCGGCGTTTCACCCCGATTTTAGACTCAGAAACGACACAAGGACTTCTGCTTGTCAGCCGCCTTGATGCACCAACATCCGATGACGTCAGACGGATGATCGATGACAGCATCTATGCTGAGGAAAACGGCCTCTACGGATGGGCCTACATCGATCGAAGAAGCATTTCTGAAAGTGGATACCGCGATGGTGATAATTGGCTGCAAAACGCAGCTGCCGAGTGTTGGCACAATGGTGTTCCCGTGATCCTCGACAAGATGCCCGACATTTTGCCTGCCGGATATCCCGTCACTGATGCCGCACTTTATTACGGGTGGTACGCCGGCAGCATCTCGGGGGCCATGGCCTCTGCTGAAGCATCTTTCCGGCGTGGAGCAATCGCTGTTCATATCCACTCGTACAGTGCTGCCTCTTTGCAAAACCCATCGATGCATTGGTGCGCACCGCTCATCGCGCGTGGAGCAACCGCCACACTGGGGAATGTCTATGAACCCTATCTCATGATGACTGCGCATCTCGACGTTTTCAACGACAGACTGCTCAAAGGCTTCACCCTCGCCGAAAGCGCTTATATGAGCACCCGCGCCCTCTCGTGGATGAATGTTGTGGTCGGGGACCCGCTTTATCGTCCCTTTGCGGCACGTCAACCCGGCGCCCTGCGAGAGGAGGCCGATACCGGAAATGTACCATGGGCTGCAATGTCCGGTGAACTAACCAAAACCGCCGCGCAGGGGCCCATGCAAATTCTTTATTTGTCCAAACTTGCCCGCGCCTCGCGTTCCGGGTTGGCTTACGAAGCTTTGGGTATGCTGCAGAGCTTTTATCAGGAACCACGCGATGCGCTTTTATCTCTCGAGTCAGCCGGTTCCGCCTACAGCGCTTCCGCCGACATTTTTCGCACGGTCATCGAGCGTATCCGCATTCTCCAAGCGCTCGGTGATAAGAGCAACGCACTCAAATTGATCGACCGCACTATCCAGCGACCTCAAACACCCGAACGAGCCAAACTTCTTGCCGATCTGCGCAACGAGATCTCTCCGCCCCAGGCCATCCAGCCATCTTCACCGGCCAAAAAATGAACATCGCTGCCGATTACCGGGATGCTTTGCTGAGAGAGGAGACGCGGGTACGCGAAACACTGCCATCCGACAATGAACTCGCTTGGCAGGCACGCTGGTTCTCAGGAGCTTGCGGGCGGGAGTTCACCGCATCCAGCGGGGAAAAGGTTGCTATTTTGGACTTCGGCGAATGGAACCGCGAGGCCGGCCCGGATTTTGTCCGCGCAACAGTAAGGATCAACGAACGCGAACACCAAGGTTCCATCGAAGTCGATCTCGACACTTCCGGGTGGGAGCAGCACGGCCATGCCACGAATCCGGCTTACGCCAATGTCGTGCTGCACGTCGTTGTCAGAAAAGCTTTGCGCCGTCACTTTTCACGCAACCTTCATCACCAAGAAATTCCCCAAATTTGCCTGCAGGACCACACCTCCGCTTTCAGTGAATGGAACACCGCTGCCAATGCCCGCCCCGGACGTTGCGCCGCACCTTTACGCGTCATGGATCCGGAACGCCTCTCATCCTTGCTGGAAGTTGCTGCCCGCCGGCGCCTCGCCCACAAAGGCTCCGTGCTGCAGAAAATGATTAGCTCGCGCGGCGAAGACGCAGCACTTTTCGAAGCCATCGCCGTGACGCTCGGTTACAAAAACAACAAACTTCCTTTCCAGCTTCTCGCCCAAAGAGTTCCTTGCCGCCTTGCTGCCAAACCGGGTGGTGAAGCGCAGCTCTTCGGGTTGGCCGGATTTCTCGAGCGACCAGAACCGCCGGCTGGAGCGGCCAAAGCCGAGATCACCAGCTTATGGTCAGCATGGTGGAAACGGCGAGCCTCATGCGAAAGAGCAATTTTTTCCCGCGAAGCCTGGCAACTTTCCGGTGTCCGCCCAGCCAATCACCCACTGAGGCGTCTCGGAGCGCTTGCCGCCATCGCAAGGCGCTGGATTGAAGTTCGTCATGCCGTAAGATCTGCCGATTGGAAATCTTTTGCCGCCACCCTCACCTCGCTCCATCACGAATTTTGGTCCTACCATACGACTTGGCAGAGCCGCCGCCGCAATAGGCCTATTGCCTTGCTCGGAGCCGAGCGCATCCGCGATATTTACGCCAATGTGGTTCTTCCCTTGGCCATCATCAGGGGGTCAACATCGACAGACTGGCTGGAGCTTCGCTCAGGCCCGCCAAACGCAACCATGCGCATCGTCGTAGCACGTCTTTTCAGCGGTTCTTTGCCGCGTCATTTGCCGCGTCGCCTTTATGTCCAACAAGGCCTGCTGCAAATCTACTCGGACTTTTGCCTCCGCGACCACCATGAATGCGCCCATTGCGGATTCCCGGCACTGGTCGAGAGGCTGTCCGCTTGACGCGCCACGGCGGCAAAATATGCTCCCCCCATGTCTCAAGCCATTCCGCCCTCCGACCTCACCCGTCGCCCCCCCCGCAGCCCGCGCATCCGCCTGGGCGGATTTGTGATTCTACCCCGCATCATTGACAAAGGTCGCGCCGTCGCCGCCGGTACAAACGGAGATTACAACTATGCTTGTCCCCTCGATATGCAGTTTTTCGAATTTGTCTCGGTAGAACCGACTGAATTCCAAAAACAAATCAACGCCGGTCTTGGCGACGGCGAACTCCTCGGCTGGGTGGAAAAAAATGCCGGCACGAAACGCCGCCCGCACGAAATTCAGCTCTGGTCGCGTTTTCAGGAGGACCGCGTTCCTTCCGGAGTCGAAAATCGCGAATACTTCCATGAGGCCCACAAAAACTTCGCTCCCGGTCGCGTAGACATCAGCACTTGGTTCGACTGGCTTGATGTCGATGACTGCGTTTCCTACGGCGGGAAAGCCTGAGCATGCCACTCCGCCTCGGTGTCAACATCGACCACGTCGCGACGTTGCGACAGGCACGCTATGCCCGCGACCCCGAAAGCAGTCTGGCTGAACCCGACCCGGTCGAGGCCGCTCTTTTGGCCGAAAAATCAGGGGCTGACGGCATCACGGCCCATCTGCGCGAAGACCGCCGCCACATACAAGACCGTGACATCTTCCGCTTGAAAGATGCCCTCACAACAAAACTCAACCTTGAGATGGGCAACACGGAGGAAATTTTGCATGTCGCGCTCAAGGTCAAACCTCATGATGTCTGCCTCGTGCCGGAGAACCGTCACGAAATTACTACCGAAGGCGGTCTGGATTGTGTCGCCTGCCGAACATCCCTCAGTTTAACCATCGCCAAATTGCAAGGAATCGGCTCCACAGTCAGTCTCTTCATCGATCCGGACCCCGTACAGATCCGCGCGGCGGTCGAACTCAAAGCCGAATTCATCGAATTGCACACCGGTGCTTTTGCCAATGCCACCGGCTCAGAGAGGGTCGCTGAGCTGCGACGCTTGGCGGATGGCGCGC
>JBIJDZ010000038.1:0-19487 GCA_044343805.1 Chthoniobacterales bacterium
GGAAAAATTCCGCGCCCTGGTGCAGCGCTTGCGCGCCAACTCTCCCGATATCGCCATCACCACGGACATCATCGTCGGTTTTCCCGGCGAGACCGAAGAGGATTATGCGGCCACCCGCGCACTGGTGAACGAGATCAGTTTCGATAATGCTTTTGTCTTCCGCTATTCGCCGCGCAAGGACACGCCTGCCGCCACGATGAACGACCAACTTGCCGAGGAAGTCAAAGAGGCACGCAACCAAGATCTGCTCTCGGTGGTCAACCGCCATGCGCAGCAAAAGCTGCAGGACATGGTCGGGCAAACCGTCGAGGTGCTGTGCACCGGCCCGAGCCGACACAACGAACAACGGCTCACGGGCCGCACCCGCGGCAACAAGATTGTCGTCTTTGAAGGTCCGGCTGAACTGGCCGGACGCTTGTTTGACGTCGAAATCCACGATGCTGCCGGCTTCACGCTTTACGCCTCCACGCCCGAGGCAACCGTGCGCGCTTGAGGATCGTGAGCACCTCCCGTCCCACCGTCTGTCTGCTGGCGCAAACGCTCGGCTACCCCGAAGGCGGAGGGCATTTCTGGTGCTATTACAACTGGGCTCTCGGCTTCCAATCCGCCGGCTTCCGCGTGATCTGGCTGGAAACGGTGGGCGATAAATTGGCGACCCCCGACGCCTTGCATCGCTCCGTAGTCGGCCTGCGCAGACGACTGGCCACCGAGGCGGTGTCGTTTCATCTCGCGCTCACGCGTGAGAACAGCGCGCCTCTCCCCGGCTTGTCCGAGCTCGGCGCTCTCTCCCTGACCGAAGCGGCCGCCCAAGCCGACCTGCTGGTGAACTTCCGCTACGGCTTTCCGCATGAAGCGGTCCGTAGTTTTCGCCGGTCAGTCCTGATGGACATTGATCCGGGACTCCTCGCCTATTGGATCAGTAAAAAATATTTCACCTTGGCCCCGCATGACGCCTACGCGACCATCGGCGGCAATATCGGCACGCACAACCCGCTTATCCCGGCAACCGGCCGGCGATGGGAAAGGATCCGCCCTGCGGTGCATTTGCCGTCATGGCCCGTGCAACCGGTTGCCGGAGATGCCTCTTTCAGCGCGATCTCCCATTGGCATGCCAATGAATATGTGGAGGGTCCGGACGGCGAGTATTATGCCAACACCAAGCGGGCCGCGTTCGAGCCTTACCTTGAACTGCCGCAAAAAACCACCGCCTCTCTCGAACTTTGCCTCTGCCTTTCCCCGGAGGACGAGCCGGAAGCGAATGTCTGGCGCGCCTCCGGGTGGCGCGTCACTGACAGCCATGTCGTCACCTCAACCCCGGTCGACTACCGGCGCTACATCCAGCAAACCGCCGGCGAGTTCGGCGTGGCCAAGCCGGCCTACGTGAAAATGAACACCGGCTGGATCAGCGACCGCACCGTGTGCTACCTCGCCAGCGGACGCCCCTGCGTCGTGCAAGACACCGGACCGATCGATGTTCCGACCGGCGAGGGTTTGGTGCGGTTCGGCAATCTCGCGCAGGCGGCGGAAGCCCTTGATCGCGCGTGGCGGGAATCACCATCACACCGGGCAGCCGCCCGCAGATTGGCCGAAGAGTATTTCTCCGCCGAAATATTGGCCCAGCGCGTGGCGGCTTTGGTTTTATAAACCGCCGCGCTGAAAACGCCGGGGCATCCAAGACAAACTCAATCCTCTGCTTCGTCGGGCAAAGCGCTGTCGTCTTCCGGCTCAACCTCCATCGGCGCGAACTTGCGCTTGCGCTTGCTGGCCGGCAAGGGGCTCATGACCATGTTGATAGTGCGCCCAACCAAGCGTGGCTCCATATCCACATGGGCCATGGTATCGAGATCCACTTTGACTCGCTGCACGACAGCCATGCCAAGTTCCTGGTGAGCCATCTCGCGACCGCGGAACTGCAGTTGGACTTTGACCTTGTTGCCCTTGTCGAGGAACTCCTCGGCATGCTTGATCTTGGTCATGTAGTCGTGCTGGTCGATATTGACCCGGAATTTGACCTCTTTGAGCTTGGAAGCGTGCGGCTTTTTGTCTTTCTCCTGCTTGGCCAGCTCGTAGCGGTATTTACCGAAATTGACAATACGGCAAACCGGCGGTTCGGCGTTGGGGGCAACCTCGACGAGGTCGAGTCCCATCTCTTCCGCGCGGCGAAGCGCATCCTGAAGTTTGAGAATGCCGAGCTGTTCGTTGGTCGCCCCGTTGATGACACGCACCTCGCGGGCGCGAATGCGGTGATTGACCCGGATGGGGGGCGGTTGTGGAGTGCGGTTAAAAGCCAAGCTGATGTGGATAATATGGTCCCGTGAGCGTGCGGGACACTATGAGTTGCTAAAGGACTCGTTCACTGATTTCTGTTTTGATGCGCTCAACAAATTCGTTCAAGGGCAGGGCGCCTTCGTCTCCGGCTTTCCGGCTTCTGACCGAAACTTGCCGCGACTCGGATTCCTTGCCGCCGACCACCAGCATGTAAGGCACCTTCTCAACCTGCGCAAGGCGAATCTTGGCACCAAGTTTGTCTTGGGAGCCATCCACCTGGGCACGCACCCCGGCCTCGCGCAGCGCGGCGGCGACTTCCTCGGCATAAGTGGCCACTTTGTCCGACACGGGAAGCACCCTCGCTTGCTCGGGGGAAAGCCACACGGGAAACGACCCGGCAAAATGCTCAATCAGCACGCCGACAAACCGCTCCATCGAACCGAACGGCGCTCGATGGATCATGACCGGACGATGCGGCTTGTTGTCCGCCCCGGCATAATGCAAATCGAAACGCTCCGGCAGCTGGAAATCCACCTGCACGGTGCCGAGTTGCCATTCGCGGCCGATCACATCCCGGACAACGAAGTCGATCTTCGGACCGTAAAACGCCGCCTCCCCCGGCTCCTCGGTGTAAGGCACGCCCAGCGTCTTGGCCGCCTCGCGGCAGGCATTCTCGGCGCGATCCCAGTCTTCGGCGCGGCCGACATATTTGTCCGAACCCGGCTCGCGCAGACCAAGGCGCACGCGGTAATCGGCCATGTGAAAAACGCCGAAAACTTTTTTCACCAAATCGAGACATCCCTGGATTTCCGCCGACATTTGCTCCTCGGTCACAAACAAATGGGCATCGTCCTGCGTGAAGCCGCGCACGCGCGTCATGCCGTTGAGCTCACCCGACTGTTCCCATCGGTAAACCGTCCCGAACTCGGCCAAACGCACCGGCAAATCACGATAGCTGCGGGGCTGGGATGCGAAGATTTTGATGTGCATCGGGCAATTCATCGGCTTGAGCAGGTAGCCTTCGATTTCGCCTTTTTCCAAGCGGCTGGCCAGATCGGCACACGAGCAGCCTTCCTCGGCCAAACGGTGCAAGGTCTCCCGCTCGACCAGCGGGGGGTATTGCGAGTCCGAGTAATAAGGGTAGTGCCCGGACGTGCGGTAGAGCTCCAAGCGCCCGATGTGCGGCGTGAAGACTTGGTCGTAGCCCTGACGGCGCAACTCCTCGCCGATGAAGTTCTGCAGCTCTTGACGGATGACCGCGCCTTTGGGCGTCCACAGGATCAATCCCGAGCCGACCGCCTCATCGACGTGGAAAAGCTGCAATTCTTTGCCCAGCTTCCGGTGGTCGCGCTTACGCGCCTCTTCCTGCATCACGCGCCAGTTTTCCAGTTCTGCCGGCGTGGCAAAAGCAATGCCGTAAATGCGCTGCAGTTGGGGATTTTTCTCGTCACCCTTGTAGTAAGCACTGGCCACGGCCGTGAGTGCGAAAGCGCCGATTTTGCCTGTCGAGGCCACGTGCGGACCGGCACACAAATCAGTAAAGGCACCATTGCGGTAGAGCGAGATCTCCTCGCCCTCCGGAATGCCCTCGAGGATATCGAGTTTGTAGCGGCTCGGCACACCGCGTTCGCCCAATGCAGCCAGCTTGCCTGCATGTCCCAGCTCCATCGCTTCGCCACGCGTCACCACTCTGCGTTCGAATGTCTGGTCCTCGGCGATCACTTTGGCCATCTCGGCCTCGATCTTGGAAAAATCCTCGGGCGTGATGCGGTGCGGCAAGTCGACGTCGTAGTAAAATCCCTGCTCGACCGGCGGACCGGCCGCGAACTGAGCCTCGGGCCAAATCCGCAAGATCGCTTCGGCCAGCACGTGCGCGCACGAATGGCGCAAGGTTTCCCGCTCCGTCATTTTCGAACCTCCACAGCCTCTTCAGGCAGCAACACCGGAATACCATTCACACAGCTATACGACCAACGACCGTCCTCCGTGACCAGATGCTCCTGGTCCCGGTGCAAGCGCTGTCCGGTGCGCGGACAACGCACCACCTCCAACAAAATCTCCATGTCAGTAACTGAATCCATTTTTGCGGATGCGGATCATCGGCTCACCGGACTCGCGGTGCAAGCAGCCTTCCACCACCTCCGCCACAAAAACGATGTGATCGCCCGCATCGACGGAACCGCGCGGACGACATGCCAACCAAGCCAGCGCCTCGGCCAACTGCGGCAACCCGTGACCGTTTTCCACAAGCGTGAACGCCGCAAACGGATCCTCCTCGCGGCCGGACGCGAAAGCTGCGAGCAACTTTTTGTCCTCTGCACCGAGGATATTCACCGCGAACAGCCCCCCATCCTGCAGCACTCCGCGCATCACCCGATCTTTGCCCAGGGCAAGCGTGATCATCGGCGGCTCGAAGCCGGCCTGCTCGATAAAGCTGCACAACATGCCAAGGCGGCGCCCCTCACGCATCGCACCCACCGCATACAAACCGCTCGGGATACGCCCCAGCGCCGCTTTCAGTCCCTCCTCCCCGGCCATGATCGAGTGCATCGGAATGTTCTAATACGCGGGGACGGCCGCATCAATCTCTGCCGACCATGCCCCGATACCGCCGCGGATGTTGGCAACAGCGGAGAACCCTTGGCCGGACAAAAACTTCGCCGCCGCCGCACTTCGTACACCTCCATGGCACATCACATAAAGCGGCACATCGCGCGGAATCTCGGCGTGCCGCGCCGGCACTTCACCCAACGGAATGTGCATGCATGGCTCCAACCGCGCAACGGCCAATTCCCAGGGCTCCCGCACATCGAGCAGCACATGTTTTTCCCCGGCGCTGCGCGCCGCGGCCAATTCTTGAACGGTGATTTCCTGCATAATCTTTTGCGGCACTTCACAAACCGGGCCTTCCTCGACAACCGGTGCATTCCGTCGTTCTTCAACACAACGGGCACAAGCCGGATCGGAGCGCAGAGAGAACTCGCGGAACTTCATCCCCCGCGCCTCGATGTGCAGCAACCGACCGATCAATGGATCGCCGATCCCCGTGATGAGTTTGATCGCCTCCAGCGCCTGCATCGTGCCGACCAACCCGGGCATGACGCCGAGAACCCCTGCTTCCGCGCAACTCGGGACTTCGCCCGGCGCCGGTGGCTGCGGGTTTACACAGCGATAGCAGGGGCCACCCAACGCTGGCGCGAACACCGCGACCTGCCCCTCGAACCGCCAAACCGACCCGTAAACATTGGGTATCCCCAGCGCCACGGCAGCATCATTCGAGGCATAGCGCGTCGCAAAATTGTCGCATCCATCCACCACCACATCCCATCCGCGCAGAAGCTCCAATGCATTGGACGCCATGAAACGCTCTTTGATCGCCTCCACCCGCACCTGCGGATTGATGGTCCCCAGACGATCGCGCGCCGACTCCACTTTGGGCCGCCCGACATCCTGGGTGGCATGTATAATTTGCCGGTGCAGGTTGGAAAGCTCGACCTCATCGGGATCGACAATGCCGAGCGTCCCCACCCCCGCCGCCGCCAAATACATGGCCGCCGGCGAACCCAACCCCCCTGCACCGATCAGCAAGACGCGGGCATCCAACAATAGCCGCTGGCCCTCGATGCCAAACTCGGGCATCGCCATTTGGCGGGCATAGCGTCCAGCTTTTTCCGGGTTCAAATACGACACACTTGCTTTACTAACGGCGAGCCACCACGGCCGCAACTGTCACCACAAAAAAACAACCCCGCAACCAGACGGATGCGGGGTTGTAAATTGCACCGGCATATTCCGGCTGAAATCCGGGGATTTATTTGCCCGAATTTGCCTCGATGTATTTCACCACGTCGCCGACCGTCTGGAGCTTCTCAGCTTCTTCGTCGGGCACTTCGACACCGAACTCTTCTTCAAAAGCCATGACCAACTCGACCGTGTCGAGCGAGTCCGCACCGAGATCCTCGATAAACGAGGCGGTAGGCGTCACCTGTTCGGGATTGACGCTGAGCTCTTTGACAATGATTTCTTTGACTCTTTCTTCGATAGGTTTGTCGGACATAAGATATAGTTAGATTTGACCGGCACACGCTTATTGGCGAACCGAGGGTATTGCAATAACGAAAAACACGCACCGTCGGCAAGCCCTGCCTTGAATTTTTGAACACCATGCCCGTTTTCACCCGCAGCACCCTCATCCCGGCCTCAACGGAGGACCTTTTCAAATTTCACGAAAACCCGCACAACCTCCGTCTCATCTCTCCGCCCGGCATGCAGATTTTGGAAATTCACGCCGATCCTGCCGCGCGCCCCGGCGAGGAATTCAGTATCGCCGTGCGCCAAGGACCGATCACCTTGCGCTGGACTGGACGATGGGAAACGGTCGAAGCACCATGTTTGCTTGTCGATGCGGGAGTGCATTGCCCTTTTGCCTATTGGCGGCATTCCCACATTTTCGAACCCCGGACCGAAGGATCTATGCTGACAGATTGTGTGGACTACCGTTTGCCGTGGCGTCTGGGCGGCCCCTTAGCCGATTGGATCGCCGGCCATCTGGTCCTCCCGCGGATGTTTGCCGCCCGCCACACGGCCACCCGCCATTTCTTTAGCACCCGCATCTGAAAAACCGCTGGCCCGCCTCAAACCCCTGTGCCATTGTCTGCGTCCCTATGAAATCCATTGCTCGACGTTACGCCGGCATCGCGGCCCTCGCGATGCTGTTTCCCTTGGTGGCCATCGCCCAAGACAAGAAAGCCGCCCCTCAACCCGACAAATCTCTCCCCGATCCCGTAGCGGTCGTGGAAGGCGAGAAAATCTCCCGTGCCGATCTCCAAGAGACGTTCAACAACGCCCTCGCCTCCTCGGGCATCAATCCGGACGAACTCACCCCCGACCAAAAAATTGCCGGTTACCGGGAGATCCTCGATGAACTCATCGTGGACAAACTCATCGCCCGCAAAGCCTCCTCGGTTGACGTGAAAGACGCGGACCTTGAAGCCGAGGTTGCCCGCATCAAGAGCCAGTTCCCCAGCGCTGACGTGTTCAAGGCCGAAATGACCAAAGCCGGCGAGACCGAGGAAACCTTCCGCGCCAACGTCAAACGCATGTTCCAACAGCAGAAATGGATGGAATCCCAAGTCGGCGACAAAGCCAAAGTCAGCGAGGCCGACATCAAAAAGTTCTACGACGAGAACAAAAAAGAATTCGAGCACCCTGAACTCGTCCGCGCCAGTCACATCCTCATCCGCGTGCCGGAGGACGCCGATGACAAAACTGCGGCCGAAAAGAAAAAAGCAGCTCAAGCCGCCCTCGATCGCGTAAAGAAAGAGGACTTTGCCACCGTGGCCAAGGAAGTCTCCGAAGAGCCCGGCGCAGCCCAATCCGGCGGCGACCTCAGCTTCTTCCCCAAAGACCGCATGGTGCCCGAGTTTGCCACGGCCGCTTTTGCCATGAAGAAGGGACAAGTCAGCAAGGAGCCCGTCCGCACGAAATTCGGCTGGCACGTCATTCAAGTCACGGACCGCAAAGACGCTGGCACAATGCCTTTCGAGGAAGTGAAAGCCCAAGTCGGCTCCTACCTCGAAGGCAGCAAGCGCCGCGATGCCGTGCGCAACATCATCGATACGCTCAAAGCCGATTCGAAGATCGAAAACAAGCTGCCGGCCGCTCCGGCCACACCCGCCGGCAACTAAGCCACTCTTTCCCGCGAGCGCCGGCCCCGTCGGCGCTCGCGCCATTTTCCAACCCGCACACCATGACCAAACGCCTCAACGCCGCCCTGCTGGCCATCCTTGCTGTTTTACTTGCGACCCCGGTCCTGTGTGCGCAGCAGCTCGGTCCCGATGTTGCCGTAATGGACATCAAAATCGGCAAGGAACGGGATTTACGACGAGTCGTGATCGGTCTCTACGACAGCGCCGCCCCCCTCCATACCGAGAATTTTAAAACCCTCGTTCGTCAGAAATTTTACCGCGGCATGCAGTTCCACCGGGCCTTCCCCGGCAGCCTCGTGCAAACCGGCGACCCCTACAGCAAGCGCGGCCCCAACGAACGCACGGGCACCGGCGGCCCAGGTTGGACTGTGCCCGCCGAAATCCGGCTGCCCCACGTCAAAGGCTCGGTCGCGGCGGCCCGACTCGACACGAAAGTCAACCCGGCCCGTGTCTCCAACGGTAGCCAATTTTACGTCACGCTAAAATCCATTCCCGCCCTTAACGGACAATACACCGTTTTCGGCCGCGTCCTCGAAGGCCTCGAACACCTCGATGAGATCAGTCGCAAAAATACCGACCGCAACAACTTTCCGCTGGAAAAAATCGTGATTAAACGCATAGTCCTCGAGCCTCGCAATCCGTCCTGAATGGCGATCGCGAGGTAGTGAATCTTTCGGGCAGGTTCCGGAGTGGCCAAACGGGGCAGACTGTAAATCTGCTGGCTCTTGCCTTCAGTGGTTCGAATCCACTCCTGCCCATTCTTTACTTATGCGAGGGAATGAGGGCCTGTTCGAGCCGAGCAAAGCGAGACTGGCTGACTAAAACTAAGCCAATCCACGCCTGCCCATTTTTCCTTGGTGAAAACTACCGATTCACAAGGCGCCGCAACGTGGAGATGGTTTGAGCGCAGGGAGAAAGCCAAGTACTCAGCCAGAGTTTTTTGACTTTTCCGCGATCCGCCTTGGCCTTTCCTGCCATTCCGCATTCCCAAGCAGACGCTCCCGAATCTAATCCAGCTTCATCGTTGAAATTGAGCGCAGGCGTCCCGTCACTTCTCCTAATCCAATCAGAAACGCGGCAGAAAATACCTTGATAAAGCGGTCTGAAAAACTGATCATGAAAATCTTAAAATCCCCGTGAACTCCCTCAGTTCCTCTAAATCTCGGTATTCTGCGAAGCGCTCTTACTTTCGTCATTTCAGCTCGAACCTGACTGCCCTTCTCCACCCTGCCTCCCTTTTCACCGCCTCCAGTCAGGCCACCGGCTACGCCATCGGCAATCATCCCGAAAGCAAATTTCTGGCTGTCCGGTTTTACCTGCTGATTGGCTGGGTGCTGCTGAGTTGGTTCGTCGCGCCAAATTTACATGCCGGGGGCGGACCGTGCACTTATCTGGTGTTGTACGATTCCGGCGACCCCAACTCGGTCGCTGTCGCCAACTACTATCAGCAGGCCCGCGGCATCCCCGAACGCGGCATGGTGCCGTATGACTTCTTCCCGCCCGGTCGCACAAATTTCACCACCAGTCACATGAGCGACCTCATCGTCCACTTGCGCAATGTGATTCAGGACCGCGGCATGGCTGGACGCGTCAACGGGATCGCAGTTGCCGGCACCGTGCCGTTGTTTGAGGCGGGACCGGGGAATGGTCTATCGTTCCAAGGTCGCCTACTGGTGGGGCCCACTCGCACGATAACAAATCCGGCCAATGAAATCTACCGCGCCCCCGGCTCGTCTGTGACTTCGGAAATCCGCGACGATAAGCCCTACGTCTTTCCCGGGAGCAGTGTGACCAATTTCTTCTGGCCGGTATCCTTCGTCGGCTTTACCGGCACGGGAGGCAACACTCCGGATGAAGTGTTTGCGCTGATCGACCGATCGAAAGCCGCCGACGGCCTGCGCGCGGACGGAACGATCTACTGGCCAACCAACAGCAATGTTCGTTCGAGCACCCGCGAAGTTCAAATCCCTGAGGCCACGCGCGACTGGGACAGATTAGGCATCAATTACAAAGTCTTGCCCGGCACCTTCGTTGAAGGGCGCCCCGACATCCTCGGTCAGATCGTCGGCACCAGTGACGCCGACTTCGGAATCCTGGGCAACCGTTTCGTCCCCGGCGCCTGGGCCGATCACCTCACCAGCTTTGGGGGCAAGCTCAACGACCTCAGTTCACAGACGCGCTGCAGCGCTTGGATTCGCGCCGGTGCCTACGGTTCGTCGGGCACCGTCAGCGAACCGTTCGCGATTGAAGAAAAATTTCCCGATTTCAACATATATAGCCACTTCCGTCGTGGCGCTTCGCTCGCCGAAGCGTTCTGGCTATCCATCAAGTGGGCAGCCGAGATCATTTGCGTCGGAGATCCCCTGATGCAGCCTTGGGCCCAATTTCCGCAGGTCACACTCAACTGTGCTACAAACCTTTCCGGAACCGTCTTCATCGGCGCCAGCGCTACAACCTCCAGTCCCGACGGTCTTGAGACGCCATTCGAACTCGCCATCGATGGCCGCATCATTCGCGCCAACGATACTGCCATCGCAACCTGGACGGGCAACGGGTTCACGCTCGACACCACCAAGCTGAGCGACGGTTGGCACGACCTCCGCGTGATTGCGTACAACAACAACGCGGTCCGCACGCAAGGCGAAGCGCGCCGGGCCGTCTTCGTCAACAACTCCGGCCAGAGTGTAACGTTGACCGGCCCAGCCACGATCGACCGCATGGGCAGCAATTCCTACACCGTTGCTCTCTCCAGCATCGGCGACGCCACCAAAGTCACCATCCAAGCAAATGGCCGCACATTCGCCACGCTGCCCATCGGCGGTGGCACTATCAATCTTGCGGGCAGTCTCTTCGGCTACAAAGGCCGCACCACGCTCTATGCGGTGGCCACACTCGGCAATGGCCAGCAAGTCTGGAGTGCGCCGCTCGACGTGGACGTCGTCTGGGACCCCCAACCACCTACCAACGCCGCTCCCGGTGCCTCCATCGCTCGCGTCCGCTACTTCAGCGACACGACCAGCGCCGGTTTCGATTGGGACACAACGACGCCCACTGCGACCACCAACTATGCCGGGCTGGCCTCGGCGGCCACTGCCAGCTACCGGTCGTTGATCTTTAACAACAGCTCACCCTTCACCCCTGAAAATTACAATTCCCAGCCGGGCTTCGAAGCGACCCACTACTTCCTCGCGCCAAAGGACGGCCTGTATGAGTTCCTCGCGGACAACTTACGTGTCTCCGGCTTGACCCTCGAGGTTAACGGCCAGCCTCTACAGCACGGCACCCAGGATTCCGGGGCTAACATCAAATCCGTCCCGATTCACCTCGCCGCCGGACTGCACACGTTGCGCTGGCGATTCAAAGCCACCGCCTCTACCTACAAATTTGAGGGCTGGTACCGCGGTGGCCCCACTCCCGGCAACCTCAACGCTAACAATGGCAATGTGCTCTGGAACCGCCTCGACAGCATCGTCACCTTTGGCCCTGCTCTGGATGGCAACCTGCCGCCGCAAATCACTGTCGGCCCGACGCTCTCCGCCAATCCCGTCACCGGCAAGACAGTCACCGCCACCGTTACGGCCACCGATCCTGACAACGTAACGTCGGCCTTGAACTATAGCTGGTCTAAGATCGATGGCCCCGGCAAGGTCACCTTCGCCACCAATAACAGCAGTGCGGCAAGCACAACAACCATAACATTTTCGCGCGCAGGTACTTACAGGCTTCGCGTCAACGCCGAAGATGGTGGTGCAACAGCGGTCGGCGAAGTCACCGCCGTCGTCGCCGCGACACCAATTAAAGTCGCGCTCGACCCAACGATCGTCGAACAACGCCGAGGATTAACCGTATTTTTCAGCGGATTCTTGCAGGACCAATTTAACTCCTTCATTCCTGATGCCCCTCTTGTCTGGACCGCCACAGGCGGCACCATCACCACCAACGGTCTCTACACCGCACCCAACATTCCCGGGACCTACCAAGTGACCGCCTCCGCACGAGGATTGAGCGCCACCGCTTCGGTTAACGTCGTCAGCAACTACCCGCCGACCGTTCCTATTGTGTCGCTAACCGATTTCCAGTCCTACATTCGGTGCCGAGCAGCAAACGTCTCTGACGATCTGGGCCCCGAAAACCTCACCTACACTTGGGACACCATCGGCACACCGCCTGCGCCGGTCACGTTTGACCAAAACGGCACCAGCACCGCCAGCGAGGTCAAAGCCTACTACACCAAGCCAGGCACCTACACGATTCGCGTCGTGGTCACCGATTCCGACGGAGCATCGGTCTCCCGCTTCCAAACAATTACCGTCGGCCCGGAAATCACCGACATCAGAATCTCCGGCGGAAATAACAACTCCTCGCTCGATCCGAACGAATCTGTGGATGTCTTCATCCGACTCCGCAACAACAGCGTCAGTGCCCTTAGCAACATAACCGCGACGCTCTCGACGACCACGCCGGGCGTGACGGTCGTGCAAGCCAATTCACCTTATCCCGATCTGGGACTTGCCGTAAGGAGTGCCAACAACATCGTTGCGTTTCGCCTCATTACCGACGCCAGCTTCAACCCCGGAACCGGTGCCAACCTGACTCTCTCGCTCAATACGAGCGCCGGTTCCGCGGATCTCGTGGCAACACCATTCTCCGGACCAACCTATAGCATCACGGAATCCACCGACGCCGCCATCGCGCCCGGCAAGACCAACAAGCTGAGCGACAGTTTCAACTTTGTGACCTTGCCGTTCGCCTATAGCTTCTACGGCGAGAGTTACACCGGCCTCTATGTCGACTCCAAAGGAATAGTTGGATTCGGCGAAGAAAGCTTGCCCGACCCAGACAACAGTAGCGATTTCCCGGCCAACGGTCGTCAACTCATCGCCGTCGCATGGCACAGCGCTAATACCATTACCACTGACACAGTCGGAGACGGAGTCTTCACCTCCGTGACCGGCGAAGCGCCCAACCGCGTCTTTAACATTGAATGGAGGGCCAGACGCCTAAACAACACCAACGACGTCGTCAACTGCGAACTCCGCCTCTACGAAAACCAAGAGCGCTTCGACATCATCTACGGCAATGTCAGCAACCTCGGTGTCGAAGCCACCGTCGGTGTCCAATTCGATCAAACCAATTACACGCGCTATTCGTACCTGCAGCCGGCCCTTTCCAACGGCCTCCGTCTCACCTTCGTCTTCGGCAGCCGCGCGGTGACCTACAACCCCAACGACGCAGATTCAGGCGCCGCACCCGACGCGCAGATCAAAAAGCAAGGCGTGGCCCTAACGCTGGCCGGAAACCCCGGCAACCTGACCAAGGACGGCTTTATCTTTGCGGGTTGGAACACCGCAGCGGACGGCACCGGTACCGACTACGCCGCAGGCGCCTCCTACACCATCGATGCCGACCTGACACTCTACGCCAAGTGGACGGCCAGCACCTCCTACACCATCAGCTTCGACAGTGCGGGCGGCAGCGCCGTGGCCCCGATCACCCAGGCCTTTGGTACGGTGGTGACCGCGCCGGCGGATCCAGTGCGCACTGGCTATGCCTTCGCCGGATGGAACCCGCCGCTGCCGGCGACCATGCCTGCCAACAACCTGACGGTGACCGCGCTCTGGGCCACACAGGACCCCTACGCCGATTGGTTGGACACCAACCACCCGTCCATCACCGGCGCCGGCCGCGCGCCGGATTTTGACTTCGACAACGACGGCCTGCCCAACGGCATCGAGTTTGTCATCGGCTCCAACCCGGAGACACCCACCGGCAATAACACCCCGGGCTATCCGGTTCTAACGATATCCGGTAGCAACCTCACCTACACCTTCAGGCGAAGCTCCGCATCGAAAGCCTACGAAGTCCGCGTGCATACCAGCACCGACCTAACGAACTGGCCCACGTCTTACCCCATCGCGACCTCCGACGGCACCGCAGGCCCGGTCACCGTCTCCGGAGAGAATGTCACCGTTACCTTGCCGATGGCGCCTGATGCGAAGAGGTTCCTGCGCCTCGAGGCGGTCATTCCTTGATCCGCCAGCACGCCGTTGACCCTCCACTTCATGCTCATCCCGGCAACGCCGAACGTTCAAGAATCAAGGTCGGCGGCGCTGGCGCCACCGACCAAACGCGATCAAAACGAACATGAACAGGTGGCGCGGGTGCCGACCGAGCGCACGAGGAACCTCTCCCCGTTTTGGCCCAAGCTTGGAGACAATCACCGCCTCCGATTCCCGCGATTGGTTTACCGCTTACGGCAACAGTATTCATTGAATAGCTCTGGCATCTGGGACAGCGATCACCATCTCCCGTTTTCCGCTTACCGGCGCTTGGGTCAGCCAGCAAACCTTTCCTTGCCGCTCTTTACTCGTCGTGCGATATTCGACCTCTTCTTCACGGGCTGTGGCTCAGCTTGGTAGAGCGCTGCGTTCGGGACGCAGAGGCCGTGGGTTCAAATCCCACCAGCCCGACCACCTCGCAAAGACTCTGGCTGATCGGCACGAACCGCACCTGCTGGATTTTACGAACACACGTCAAAATCCGCAGTCATTAAATCAACAGTCAATGCTCCGGCGCCGCCTCGATCTCCACGGGGGCTCCCGCATCCTCCGGTTCACGCACCGAATCGATCATCTCCTGTACTTTGGCCGACGGCGGCGGAAACAGTGGCGTCAGCACCAAGGTGGTCGCCAGATTGAGCGCCATCCCGATGACCCCGATCCCCTGCGGATTGATCCCTGCCGGAAATATCCCGAATGTCCATGTCGGCATGCCAAAGAACACGCAGCCGATGATGTACCACGCAGTGAATCCGATCCCCGCGACCATGCCGCAAATGGCCGGCACCGTGCCGACCCGTTTGGTAAATATGCCCAGAACGATCACGGGAAAGAAGCTGGCCGCCGCCAAGCCGAAAGCAAAGGCCACCACCTGACTGACAAATCCCGGCGGATAAATCCCGAAAATTCCCGCGATGACCACGGCCACGCCGATGACCGCGCGGCCGACCAAGAGGCGCTGCTGCTCGGTGGCCCGCGGATTGAGCATACGGTAGTAAAGGTCGTGTGCCACGCTCGAGGAGATCACCAGGAGCAGTCCGCTGGCCGTGGAAAGAGCCGCCGCCAATCCTCCTGCCGCCATGAAGGCGATGATCCAATTCGATAGCTGCGCCATCTCGGGCGAAGCCAACACGATGATATCCTGATCCGGGCCCGAAAGTTTTTTCTCCCGCAGGATGGCGCGCGCATCCGCTCCATCCGCGCCGCCACTGTCAATCCACTTTTGGTTCTCCACGAGCAACGCGGCCAATTCCGTCGAGCTCAGCGTCCCGCTACGGAAGATTTCGTTGTCATCGCCTCCTGAATAACGAACGGCACCATCCCCGTTGTCGACCCAAAGGATCAAACCGGTTCGCTCCCAATTTTGGAACCAAGAGGGCAACTCTTCGGCCGTCTTGCCGTTGAGGCTGTCGATCATGAAATACCGCGCAAAAGCCGCCGTGGCCGGCGCTGTCACGTAAAGAAGCGCGATAAAAAGCAACGCCCAAAATCCGCTCCATCGCGCTGCTTTGACCGTTTTCACCGTGTAGAAACGCACAATCACATGCGGCAACCCCGCCGTTCCCAGCATCAAGGCCACTGCGACGAAGAACACATTCACTTTGTCCCAACTTCCGGTGAACGCTTCCGTGTAACGCGAGAACCCGAGATCCGTCTGAATCTGGTCAAGCTTGCCCAAGAGGGAAACGGTCTGACCATCCACCAACTCCGGCCGCAGATTCGCCCCCAAGCCCACCTGCGGCACCACCGCGCCCGTGAGCATGATACTGATGGCGATGGCCGGAATGAGAAACGCCGTGATCAACACCCAATACTGCGCCACTTGCGTCCAAGTTATCCCCTTCATCCCACCCAAGGTCGCGTAAATGAAAACAATGGCCATGCCGATGACCACCCCCGTGCTGATATCCACCTCGATGAAGCGGCTGAATACCACGCCGACCCCGCGCATCTGCCCAGCCACGTAGGTGAAGCTGACAAACAACGCACAGATCACCGCCACGAGACGGGCCACATTCGAGTCGTAACGATCGCCGACAAAATCCGGCACGGTGAAATGCCCGAACTTGCGCAAATACGGTGCAAGCATCAGCGCCAGCAGCACGTAGCCACCCGTCCACCCCATCAAATACACCCCACCGGCAAATCCCATCGTCGAAATCAACCCCGCCATGGAAATGAACGATGCCGCACTCATCCAGTCCGCCGCCGTCGCCATGCCATTGGCCGCGGCAGGCACACCGCGTCCAGCCACATAAAATCCTTTGGTGTCCTTCACCCGCGCCCACCAAGCGATCGCCAGATAAAGCGCGAAACTGCCCCCGACAAATAACAATGTCCACCACCCAATACTCACCGCCCCTCCTTCCGCCGGATCTGCATCAGCTCCTCATGATGCTTGCGGTCAAGACCGTTCATCAACACGCAGTAGACAAGAATGACTATGACAAAAACCATGATACTCCCCTGCTGCGCGAACCAGAATCCCAGCGGAGTTCCCGTGCCCGGAAGATTGAATTGATTCAGCCAATCCGCCCACAACACCCCGCAACCCAGACCCGCGAAAAACCACACCATCAAAAGTACCGCCATGATCTTGAGATTCGAACGCCAGTAACGCCGCAGGGATTCTTTCTCAGCCGGCGACCGGTGTGTTCGCGGCCCGTGGTCGAGGGGAACATGTTCAGCCATGAAGGAGTCGTTTTATTAGGGCAGAACACGCCAACTCGCAAGCGTCATCAGCAAAGCGAAAGATGGGCGGGTGGCGGTAAGCCGGATTCTGTCGGTCGCCAAGGCGACCGGGCGGCCATTTCTCTCACCGGCTCGCGCCGGTGTCCCGCTGGCGCGGGATGCGACTAATACCCGGAATGTGTCCCGCTGGCGCGGGACGGCCGGGGCGGGCCGTCATTCCTGTTCTGTCTTGCACCGCACGGGGTTTGTCCTGCCGCGGCGATTGCTCGCCGCGCGGTGGGCTCTTACCCCGCCATTTCAACCTTACCCAGCGAACCGGGCGGTATATTTTCTGCGACACTTTCCGTGGCAACGGACTTGCGTCCGTCGTCCCCGCGCTTGCGCACGGCGTGCTACCCCGAGGTGTCCGGACTTTCCTCTGCAAAGTTTCCCCTGCAGCGGCCGCCAGCCACCCGCCAGTAGCACTTTAGACCTCTCGAACAGCCGGGGCAACTTTCACCGCGTTTTTTTTCTCCACCCAACGTCCGTGCTCCTTGATGAGATCAAGGAGGCGATCAACCGCTTCGGCCTCGGGGATATTGAATCTCACGGCTTTCTTGCCGACATAAAGATTCACTTTTCCCGGCGCTCCTCCGACGTAACCAAAATCGGCATCAGCCATTTCGCCGGGGCCATTCACAATGCAACCCATGATAGCAATCTTCACGCCTTTGAGGTGGTCGGTGGCGGATTTGATGCGCGCCGTGGTTTCTTGGAGGTTGAACAATGTTCGCCCACAGCTCGGACAAGCCACGTAATCCGTCTTGAAAATCCGCGCCCCGACCGCTTGCAAAATATTGTATGCCAGCCGCAAGGTCTGCCCCGGCGCATCCTCCGTGCGCAGCAAAACCGCATCGCCGATCCCGTCGCATAGCAAAGAACCCAGCCGCGCGCTCGCCGCCAGCAAAGTTCGAACAAACAAAGTTTGGCCATCGGCCTGCGGGTCCAGCGTGTCTTTGAGCAAAATCGGATGGCGCGCATCGATCTTCGCCGCCAGCAACCGGAAGGCCGAGATCACTGGTAAATCGACCTTATCTTTCACCGTCACCAGGCACGCCTCGGCTCGCTTATTCAACGCAGCCACTTCGGCCGCCTCTCGCGGGTCGATTTCGATCACCGGCAAATCCTCGTATACCAACTCCGGCTGGAAATCCCCCATGCCCTCCAACTTGTGCGCCACCGCATCGTAATGTCGCCGCGTGACCACCACGCGTGGCACCTCCTCACCGCCTAATGCTATTCCCTCGATCTCGATCCGTTGGCTGGCTCTTCGCCCATAGGAGTAAGGATCGAAAGACCACCCCTCTCCTCCGGTCCAGCCCTCGCATGAACGATCGGCAAACAAATTCACCAACTCACGAGCGACCGGAATTTCATGCACGCTGTCTTCGGTCAGACTGACGCGAATCGTGTCCCCGATACCGTCCGCCAGCAACGAACCGATCCCGACCGCACTCTTGATGCGACCATCCTCGCCGTCTCCCGCTTCGGTGACTCCCAAGTGAATCGGGTAGTTCCAATCCGGCCCTTCTGCGGCCAACCGCGACACCAGCAATCGGTAGGCGGCGATCATGACCTTGGGGTTCGAGGCCTTCATCGAGAAAACAAGCTCGTGGTATCCCGATTCGCGGGCGATGCGGGCAAATTCCAACGCGCTCTCGACCATGCCAAGCGGCGTATCACCGTAGCGGTTCATGATGCGATCGCTCAACGAACCGTGGTTTGTTCCGATACGCATGGCGATGCCCCGTTCTTTGCACAACCCAACCAGCGGAGCGAATTTGTCGCGGATACGGCTCAACTCTTCCGCATATTGCTCATCAGTATATTCGCGCACGGCGAATTTTTTCGAATCCGCATAGTTGCCCGGATTCACCCGCACTTTGTCCACCCACTTGGCTGCTTCCATGGCGGCCTCGGGCTTGAAGTGAATATCCGCCACCAGCGGCACATCGCGCCCTCTCGCTTGTAACCCGGCGCGGATCGCTTGGAGATTGCGTGCATCCTTCACCGTGGGCGCGGTGATGCGCACAATTTCGCAGCCCGCCTCGGCCAAAGCGATCGAGTCGTGCACGCACGCCTCCGTATCCATCGTGTCGCAAGTGAGCATGGACTGCACACGCACAGGATTTGTGCCGCCGATCGTGACTTGACCCACCTGCACCGCTCGGCTGCGGCGGCGTTCCGGAAAAAACGGGACCGGCAGATCCCTCGTCATGGTTGGTTGTCGGGGGCCGGCGGGGCAGGAGTGAACCTCAATTCCTGAGGGGCTTCCTGGCCCGACCTCCGCCAAGGCAAGTCCTGCACGTCAAAAAAAGTGACGTAGAGCATGTAGCCCACCAGCAGGAGGGCGAAAGCGCTTTGCACAATTTCGAGAACGCGCACATTCATCGGCTTGCGACGGATACCCTCGATAATCGCCAGCATGATGTGGCCTCCATCCAAAACCGGAATCGGCAGCAGGTTGAGCAACGCAAGATTGACGTTAAGCACCACACTGAACCAAATCGCCAAACGCCATCCGTCCGGCGATTCGAAGAGCAGGTAATATATACGCATGATGCCGACCGGACCGCTCAGATGCTCCGCTTTGATTTCGCTACGCGGAGAAAACACCGCCGACAATGTGTCCACCATGGTTCGCACACTGCCGACCACGAGTTGCCAGGGGTTGGGATGTTCAAGCACCGTCGCACCGCGTTCATCCCACTGAATGCCCACC
>JBIJDZ010000124.1:0-6789 GCA_044343805.1 Chthoniobacterales bacterium
GGTGTATTATCACCGGGACGGGCTGGGCAGCACGGTGGCGTTGAGCGATGCGACCGGGCAGATTGTCGAGCGTTACCGCTATGATGTCTTCGGCCGGGTGGAGATACGCAGCGCCACGGGAGAGAGCGTGCCGGTGTCGCTGTTTGGCAACCGCTTCCACTTCACCGGCCGTGAGTGGCTCTCAGAAGTCGGCCTCTACGACTACCGTAACCGGGTTTACTCCGCGGAGCTGGGAAGGTTCTTGCAGACTGATCCCATCCGGTTTTCTGCCGGGGATGGGAATTTGTATCGGTATGTGGGCAATAATCCGGTCAATCTCTACGATCCATATGGACTATTCAGTTTTGATGATGTGTCAAACTTCAGTGCTGGATGGGGAGACACTTTAACCACAATTCCATTCACGGATTTTAGTCTAACCCGTGAAACTCGGAACAGTTTGCCAGGCATATATGGCGACAATGGAGGTGTTGACAGATGCTCATCCGCTTATGGGGCCGGGGAGTGGGGCGGAATTGCGAACTCTCTCGCACTAGGAGGCAAAGGATTAGGGAATCTCGCCTCGCGGATTGGTAATCAGTCGACGAGAAGCCGCCTTTACGAAATTGGCCAAAGAACCCTTACAAGCGGCGAATATGGGAAATACAGCGGCATTGCTGATCCGGTGCGCAGGGGGATAGCAATGGTTCGAGATGGGGCGAGTGGTGCGCCATCACTTAGTGGCATGCTCACTCAGTCATGGAAAACGATTGGCACAGGTCTAACTCCCCAAGCTGCTGCATCACTCGGCGATATTGGCGCAGGCTTTGGGGGTGCTGCTGTTGGAGGAACAGGATTGGGCAATAAAGCAAACTGATAATGCCCATGAACTTGGTTGAATTGATTATCTGGGTTTTCGCTGCACTTCTCGCAATTGGCTTAGCCGTGGTTGGCTATAATTGGTTCGGCCTGCTGGGCGTAGTCGGAGGGCTGGCGGTCGGAGCTTTTGTTGGCCTTTGCATTGGGGTGGGCACCGCTAAATTGTTTTATCGCCCACGCCCTCGGAAGAAACGACCAAGTGCTTCGAGCTAGCCGCTGCCGCGCGTGGCAACGTCCGCCAACCCTCGTCAACTCCCGATGCGCCGCTCCGTCACGCCTCCTGCTGATGGGGGCGGAGAGCGGCTTGCGCCGTATGATCAAAAACGCCCCCGCAGGAGTCGCGCCGTCGCTCGTGCCCTGGTTGTTCGGACGGCGGTCGCTAGTCTGGCCCGTCACGTCATCTGCTCGGGGGCGCTCGTTCCTCGCACGACCGATACATAGGGGTCATGAAAGACACAGGGGTTAGACCTTACACATTGACATTGGGGCGGCGCATTGGCTGATTGGATTCATGTCACGAAGAGCGCGGGTTGAGTATGCGGGAGCGCTCACGGCGCAATACGTGCATGGGGTGCAGACCGACGACATCGTGGCCAAGAGCGCGACCAGCGGCACGGTGTATTATCACCGGGACGGGCTGGGCAGCACGGTGGCGTTGAGCGATGCGACCGGGCAGATTGTCGAGCGTTACCGCTATGATGTGTTCGGCCGGGTGGAGATACGCAGCGCCACGGGAGAGAGCGTGCCGGTGTCGCTGTTTGGCAACAGGTTTCTTTTTACTGGTAGGGAACACCTCTCAGATGTCGGGCTCTACGACTACCGCAACCGGGTTTATTCTGCGGAGCTGGGGAGGTTTCTACAAACCGATCCGATTCGCTTTTCCGCTGGGGATGGGAATTTGTATCGGTATGTGGGCAATGATCCCATTAACCTTTGGGATCCGTGGGGGCTGTGTGGAGATAGCTATGGCGACCTGAATTTTTCGTTTAACCTCCCCGTAGCTTTTGGCTTCGGGCCGGGAGTTCAATTCGGTTTAGCGTTTAATCAAACTGGATTGCATCCTTATTTGGGATGGTCATTTGGAACGAGTGGTCCATATGGACATTTTCATGCAGTGAATGGGTCGCCAACAACAGGCTGGGGTTCGATGACAGTATCCGGTGGAGCTGTTGTTGGAGGACAATACACTCCTTCATCAGGATCATGGGGAATAGGAATGTCATCTCCTGGCGTAGGGGCTGGTCAGGTATTTACATGGTAACGGCATTTTGATGACTGCATTGTTCAACATACTCTTCGGGCTTTTATTCGGGATAGCAGCAGTAGCCGCCCTTGCTTCATGGTGGGGGCTCCGCGCAATATGGATGAAAAAGTCAGCGCGATTTTTTCCGAAATCTCTTGCTGAAGTCACTGAAACGCTTGGAGTTGATGATCGCTTGCGTCGAGTGTTTTATATAGCGGGACTTGTAGCAACGGGAGCATTTGGTGCTTTGGTTGCGATGAAAATGTTAGAGGTGGCACGCTGAAACGGGGGTGGTCAGAGGAACCAGTCATGGGGCAAGCCATAGGGGTCAGTCATGGTTTATTGATATTTTTCGGATGACGCGTTGAGATACGGTTCCATGCCGAGGCAGGTTGCATCGAGTTTCCGGGGGCGATGGATCACGTCATGGCGCTTGGGGATCGTTCGTATTGCTGCCGGCTGACCCCGGCGGGAGCGGCTATCAGGGAGTGCAGAGTGGCAAGAAATGCGGCTACGGATGTTGGAAAAGTCAATAAACCATGACTGACCCCTTTTGCCGGAACCTTAACAAAATCCTGCCATCCGTGGTTGCGGGCATTGCAGTTGCTCCTCTGACTATCTATGCTCTGACGTTGGCGTGGGATTTTTCACTCAAGGCGTGGAAGGTTGGATGGAATGGATCCCCGTTGACCTTTATCGGAATGACAGGAATATCTGCCTTTGTCATCTACGGGCTGGTAATTGCGATCTTTGGCTTTACCTACGCACATCTAAATTCAGATAGAGGTGTTTGGTTGATTTCCTTATTCACGGTTGTTGTTTTAGCTCTTTACGGGATTGCTTTTGCTAGTTCGTTTTTTGGGCTACTTCCAAACCGATAATTTGAGATTCTGTCCAAACGCTGTCGCTAACGCCCCGGACATCCGTCACGCCGTCGCTCGTGCCGTGGACGCTCAACGGCGGTCGCTAGTCTGGCCGTGGCGGGTTGGCTGGGGGAAATATTAACTGGGAAATCGATGTTTTTGCGCAATCTGACTGTAATTTTAAAATCCATGACATCAGCAATGCTGCCCGCTGCATTTATGATGATGGCTGGATGCTCTGTCATGGCTGAATCTAAAGTCCCACGGCCAAAGACATGGCACGTTGAGCCGAAGCAATCAGAGTTGTGGGGCTTGCCCGAGTTGTCCCATGAGGCGTTCGATAGAATTAAAGTCGGCGACTCTTCAATCAGCGGCGAGACTCTTCCAAAGCAAGGAACCAAATGCTTCATTGTTTGGATTGGGCAGCGTTCTTATCACGCTAGCATTTTAGTCAGCGAGGCCATGGCTCAGGATAAGAGCTTACGCGAGGTTCGGCTTACTTATTGAATCAAATTGCTGTCCCTTCTTTAGATGCTGGCACCAGAGGCACCGTCCAACCCTTCGCGTAAACACCGATGGTCCACACTGTCACGCTGCCTGCGCTATATGGGTCAGTCATGGTTTATTGACATATCTCTGAGGGCAGGGTGAAACCTCTCCCATTCCAAGGCAGGCTAGCATCGAGTTTGTGGGGGCGATGTATCACGTGATGGCGCGTGGGGATCGTTTGTATTGCTGCTACCTTGACCTAGGACGGGTAAGCCGGTGTTGTTCGGATGCGGGGTGGGGTTCATACGACGCCTCCTGCTTCTGAAAAAAGAGTTTTCCGCCGGCAGCTGTCCGGTCGACTTGCCAACAATAAGGCAACCTCTTAATTTACGAACGTGAGCGAAATAATTTTCGAGGTGCGGGAAGACGAAGTCGATGGCGGCTACAATGCGACGGCGCTGGGCTATGGCATCCACACTCAGGGCGACAGCATCGAAGAACTGCGCTCGATGGTGAAGGATGCCGTCGATTGCTACTTCGATGAAACGATGGAAGCACCGCGGATGATCCGCCTTCACTTTGTGCGGGATGAAGTTCTCGCGCGATGAAAGTCCCGCGCGATATCAGCGGGGTTCAACTCGTCAAGGCGCTCCGTGTATTGGGCTATGCGGTGGATCGCCAAAAGGGCTCTCATATCCGTATTACAACCCAGCAGGATGGCGAAAACCACGAGGTAGTTCCCTATCATCATCCGATCAAAATCGGCACCCTCTCCGGCATCCTCAAACGCATCGCCACCCACCACGGTTTGAGGATCGAAGAACTGCTGGAAAAACTCGAATTTTAGTGGCAAACGTCAACGAGCTAGGACTGAGGTTCAAATGGGGTCCGCGTATTGACGCATTACAAAAATCTGAGAGGTTGGGCACACACGGGGGCCAGGCGGGTTGGCGGTGAGTTCGTTCGGTTATGGCTTTAAGGCGGGTTGGAGCATTAGGCGGTGGACACAGAGACAGTCGTTCCACAGAGTGGAGCCGATGAGTGCTTGGATGATCGAGCAGGAGCGAGCGAGTCAACACCTCTCAGAGGTCGGACTCTACGACACCACCGGAGCCCGGGCGGGCTCGGTGGAGATCCCGCGTATGCGGGACCCAAAGGGCGACATGAGCGGGAGCGAAGGAGTCAACTGTTCCCGTAACCGGGTCTATTCCGCGGAGCTGGGAAGGTTCTTGCAGACTGATCCCATTCGTTTTTCTGCCGGGGATGGGAATTTGTATCGGTATGTGGGCAATAATCCCATTAACCTGATTGATCCGTTTGGGCTTCTTGATTCTAGTGGCGCATTCAACCACTACACTGGCGGGACAGGAACGTCTTTGCGGATGTCTTTTGGTGACATTGATACATCTTCGGTCAAGCCGTCGCAGTTCCCGAAAGTGGCAAAAGAAATATCTGGGTCCGCACGCGATGCAACGATCTCCATTGATGATCGCAAGGCGTTTTCTACATCAGGTGATCAGGCGCTTTTCTTGGGAGATATAACTCTGCGCCTACAAGGAACACTTACTTTGAAAAAATCCGATTGCAGCTGGAAATTCGATGGCACGCTCAAATCGTTTGATGATTGGTATGACTTCAATAAATCAACCCATCGTGGGCCAGTTGGAGAATTTCTGACAGGAATTGGTCGGGGCACAACTGGAACCCCCTATTGGATTGAAATTAGAGGCTCTAAACAAATTAGCGAAAGTGGCAAGATGGGGTCCGGTTCATCGGGCGGAGGAGGAAGGGGGTGGTATTAATGAAGGCCATCAAGGCTATTTTGGCGGCTTTAATCGCTGTTTGTAGTTTGAGCTTTTCTGGATGTGGAAAAGATGTGACACATGCTGAAGCCGAAAAGTTAAGTCGTCATGAATTAACTCGATACGCACAATCCGCAGGGATAAGTGTTACCGATTTTTTAGAAATTGGCGTTACTTCAGATAAGAAATACCCGTGGATATTTGATTACGAAACGTCCCATAAGCCTAAGCACCTTCTCAGAATTTACGTTAAGGCAACGGGGGAGACGGAAATCCACAGGATGATTGAGTGAAGTATCGAAGAAAGAGGGTCATGCATGTGTCCCGAATCTTCTGCATCGACAAAGCTGTAACCGCTGTCGCGCGTGGCGACGTCCGCCAACCCTGGCTCAACTCCGATGACCCGCTCCGTCACGCCTCCTGCTAGTGGGGGCGGAGTGCGGCTTGCGCCGTAGAATGGAAACGCCCCCGCAGGAGTCGCGCCGTCGCTCCCTCCCTGGACGTTCAACGGCGGTCGCTAGTCTGGCCCGTCACGTCATCTGCGCGCCCGGGCTCGTTCCTCGCACGGGTCGGCACAAGAACAGCCGAAGGGGTCAGTCCCATAACTTATAATTGACAGATTCGGTATGTGAGCTATTGAGCGAGGGTGGCTAGGAAGTTGCGGCTGGAGTTTGAGGGGGCGAAGTATCACGTGATCAGTCGCGCAAAGCCAGTGAAAGGCAATAGGGGTCACATCTTGACATTTGACATTGATGTCGAAGTCAGCACCATGGCCACCAGAACGCTTGAAAACGGGGCGAGCTCGACCTACATCTACGACGCAGCCGCGCGGCTGCAAGCGATGCGAGGAACTGTACCCGTGACCTATAGCCTGAATGCCGTCGGCCAGCGGACCGGGCGCCACGATGCGGCGTTTGGTCCCGAGAGCTACGCCTACGATGCCATCGATCAAGTCATCGGAGCGAACTACGGCGGGGTACGCAGCGAAGGATTTGCCTACGATGCGATGGGCAACCGGCAAAGCGCCAGTGACACAGCCGCGGGAACAACGGCCTACACCGTGCGTGCCGACAACACCTACGCCACGGTGGGCGGGGTTCTGGCGGCCCACGACGGCAACGGAAACATGACCGACTTGGGCGAGGGCACGAAGGGCGAATACGACGCGCAAAACCGCTTGGTGCGGGCCGAGCGAAACGGGACGGTGACCGAGTTCGAGTACGACGGGTTCAACCGTTGCCTGCAACGGCGCACCACGCGGCCGGGAGGGGGTGAGGAAAGTCTGCGCTTGGTCTATGCGGGTTGGGACCTGATTGAAGAGCGGGACGGGGCGGGAGCGCTCACGGCGCAATACGTGCATGGGGTGCAGACCGACGACATCGTGGCCAAGAGCGCGACCAGCGGCACGGTGTATTATCACCGGGACGGGCTGGGCAGCACGGTGGCGTTGAGCGATGCGACCGGGCAGATTGTCGAGCGTTACCGCTATGATGTCTTCGGCCGGGTGGAGATACGCAGCGCCACGGGAGAGAGC
>JBIJDZ010000039.1:0-19247 GCA_044343805.1 Chthoniobacterales bacterium
ACCGCGACGAACCCGCCTCCACCGCCGAGGTAGCCAAAGCGCGCAACAACATCCTTGCCGACCAACTCAGCAACCTGGCCACCGCCCGCGGTCGGGCCTCCGACATCGGCGGCAGTTGGTTGCTCGCACGCAATCCGGATCTTGGTTCCGAATACCTCGGCCACATCGGGCGGGTGGAAGCCGGTGCTCTCCAGCGCGTGGCGCGTCAATACCTCACGACTTCCGGACTCACGGTCACATCGCTCAACCCGCGTGGATCGCTCGATCTGATCAACCGTGCGCCCGCCGCTAACATCACAAGGCGCATCGAAAAGCTCACTCTGCCAAACGGGCTGCGGGTGCTCCTTTGCCCGGACGCCAAACTGCCGCAGGTCCATGCCGTTGCCGTTTTCCGCGGTGGCCTCCTCGCAGAAACCCCGCAGACCAACGGCATCACCGCCTTGGCTGCCCGCACCATGATCAAAGGAACCGCCGGGCGCACGGCCGAGCAGCTCGCCGAGGAGATCGAGCAGGTCGGGGGTCAAATACGGGCCGACTCGGGCAACAACAGCTTCAGCGTGTCCATCGAAGTGATGAAACCCGACTTAAAGCTCGGTTTGGAAATTTTGTCCGACGTCCTCAAACATGCATCTTTTCCCCCGGACGAAATTGCCCGGGAAAAACAAGACCAGATCGCTTCCCTCAAAGCCGAGGACGAACAAATCACCGCCGTGGCCCGCCGCGTCATGCGCCGCGCCGTCTTCGGCGATCACCCATACGGCCTGCGATCCAACGGCACCGAGGAATCCGTGTCTCTTCTCGAACAGAGCCAACTTCTGGCATTTCGAGACCGATGCGTCGCCGCCCGCAACGGCGTACTCTCCATCTTCGGTGACATCACCGTGGAGAAAGTCCGCATTTTGGCAGAGGAGCTTTTCGGCGATTTGCCCGTAGGCGAACTGCTCATGACCGACCCACCGGTGCCCGCCCCGCTGATGGAACCGGTCGAGATCGTGAAAAATGAACCCAAGCAACAAGCCGTGCTCATGGCCGGCTTTCTCGGCGCACACGCCCTCAGCCCCGACCGTGTTGCTTTGGAACTCATCGACACCGCCAGCAGCGACATGGCCTCGCGTTTTTTCCAGCGTATCCGCGAGGAACTCGGCCTAGCTTACTTCGTCGGTGCCTCGCAAATGATGGGCTTTGCCCCCGGCATTTTCACTTTTTACCTCGGGACTGATCCAGCCAAGGTGGATCTCGTAAGGAAGAATTTCGATGACGAGATCGACGCCTTGGCCCGCGAAGGCCTCGACGAAGCAGAGTTAGCCCGCGCCAAGAAAAAGCTCATCGGCGGCGAAGCCATTCGTAACCAATCCCTCGAAGCTGTCGCCCACGTCGCCGCCGTAGATGAACTCTACGGCTTGGGCGCGGATCACTACAAAAATCGCGCCGCCGAGATCAATGCCATCACGAACGAACAAATCCGCGAAGTAGCCCGGAAATATTTCCACCAACCCTGCCGAGCCACCGTTCTGGTGACACCGGCGCAAAAATCCGAATAAACCCATGGCTGAAGTGCAAAGAACACCCCAATCCGGCGAAATGACCCGCCGCTTCATCGAATTTGTCCTCATGCAGGCCCAACAGATCGCCCTGCTGCTCGGACAAATCCCGGGCCCCGAGGGCAAACCCATCGAACCCAATCTGCCCGTTGCCCGGATGTTCATCGATCAGCTGGAAATGATTCGGGAAAAAACCCGCGGAAATCTTTCCGCGGAGGAAGCCGACGTGCTCAACAAGGTGCTGGCCGACCTGCAACTCGCCTTCGTCGAAGCAGGCAGCCAAGGTCCAGCGTCCATGGCTGCTACGCCGCTCGAACCCGACGAATCGGCCAAGCCGCCCGAGCCGGACGACGACAGCAAAAAGAAGTTCACCAAAAGCTACGGTTGATCACCGGAATCCCCCTCAACAAACTCGCAGCATGGAAATCACCCAAACCGCAATCAAAGGCGTCACCGTGCTTGCCCTGGCCGGTCGTTTGGATGGAGTAACCTCGCACGCCCTGGAGCAGAAAGTCGGCGAGATTCTCGCTGGCGGAGCCGAACGTCTCGTCTTCGAATGCTCGCACGTCGATTACGCCAGCAGCGCCGGCCTGCGCGTTTTTCTGTCCACCGCCAAGAAACTCCAGAAGCTCGGCGGACGCTGCGCTTTTGCGGCTCTGACCCCCGAGCTCCGCGAAATTTTCCGTGTTTCCGGATTTCTCGATGTGCTCGAAATCCACGACAACCTTGCCGCTGCCACCCTATGAGCACAAATTTTCCGCCGATCACCTTCGTCGAAGAAATCGTGTTGCTGGCGCTGGACGACGAGACCGGCGCGCCATTGCCTTTGCCTGTGACCGCGCTCGGACACGGCCTGGCTGGCGCCGTCATTGCTGATCTCGCCGTGGCCGGCAAGGTAGATACCGACGCGCAACAACTCACCGTGCTCGATCGGACCCCGACCGGGGATTTACTGCTCGACCCATGGCTCTCTCTCATCGCGACCGACCCGCAACCGCATCCGGTCACCCATTGGCTCACCATGCTTTCCGACCGGCAACAGGAAATCGAAAAGCCGGCATTGGAACGCCTCATCGCCCGCGGCATCCTAAGACGGCAGGACAAAAAAATTCTCTGGGTCATCGGCCTGCGCCGTTATCCGACCACCGACGGCACCGAACGCGCCGAAGTACGCTCACGTCTGGGCGCGCTCATTCTCGGCGAGGAACTGCCTGACCCGCGCGATGCCATCTTGCTCAGCCTGCTGGCCGGATGCCGCTTGACCGATCGCATTTTTAACGGGCCGGAATTCTCCGCCCGCGAGCAGCGCCTCGCCACCTTGGCCAAAATGGATCTTGTCGGACGAGAAGTCGCCGCAGCCACCAGCGAGTCGATCGAGGCGCTGACCTTGGCGATGAATTCTTCGATTTCCCACATTTGATCCTGCCATGCCTTGGGAACATCACACCGAGCCGCTGGCCGACCGGAAAGTTTTCGCCAGTCGCATGGCCAGACAGTTTCTTTTAGCGCTGATGCTGGTCATCGCTTCACTGCTCGCGGGAATTATCGGCTACACAACGATCGGCGGACTGGATCTGGTCGATTCTTTTCTGGAGGCGAGCATGTTCCTGAGCGGAGCCGGTCCGCTTTACACCGAGCGCAGTTCGGACAATGCCCTCAAGATTTTCTCCGCGTTCTATGCGCTTTTCAGCACGCTCATTGTGGTCTCCATCGTGGCGATTCTGGCCGCGCCGATGGTGCACCGCGTCATGCACCGTTTGCACCTCGACCGCAGCAGACGCTGAGGTGCCGGTTACTTTTCCCCCAACTCGGCCGCGATGCGGTCGCAGACCGTCTTGAGCACTCTGACTCGTGCATACCATTTGTAGTTGGCGGGAACGACATGCCACGGGGCGAATTCGGGTGATGTGAGCGCGAACATTTCTTGAGCGGCTTTGATGTAATCGTTCCAGCGATTGCGATTGCGCCAGTCCTCATCGCTCATTTTCCACCTCTTGATGGGATCAGATTGGCGCTTTTTGAAGCGCGCCATTTGCTCCTGCTTGGAAATATGCAGCCAGAACTTGATGATGATGGTGCCATCGTCATGAAGAATGCGTTCGAATTCATTGATCTCGCCGTAGGCGCGCTTCCATTCCGGCTTCGTCGCAAACCCCTCGACTCGTTCGACAAGCACACGGCCATACCAAGAGCGATCGAAGATGGCCATTTCACCCCGGGATGGCAGCTTGTTCCAGAATCTCCACATGTAATGGTGGGCATATTCCTCGGCCGTAGGTTTGATCGTCGAGTAAACGCGCAGGTGGCGCGGATCGAGACGTTCGACCAATCGTTTGATCGCCCCGCCCTTGCCGGCCGCATCGGGACCTTCAACCACCACGATCACGCTTCGCTTGGCCTCGCGCACCGCCAGTTGCAATTGCAGCAACCGCAGGTGGCCATCGCGCATTTTCTGGCGGTAGTTTTCCGTCGTGTGACTCTTGGACTGGTCGAGGTCGGAAAGATTGACGGAGTGTTTGGCGGTGGTTGCTGGCATCGACCGCAAAACTGAACACACAGCGAAAACCGCGGCGAGCGTTTTGTTGCTAAAAAACAAAACCCCCGCGACCCGGAGGCCGCGGGGGTTTGCGAGGAGGAAAACGGTCAGGAGTAAGAAGCTTGGGCGCCTTTGATGTTGCGCTTGCCGATCCAGGGCATGAGTCCGCGCAAGCGGGCACCGGTTTTCTCGATGCCATGCTTTTCTCCCTTCTTGAGGAGCGCACTGTAATTTTTACGGCCCTTCTTGTCTTCAGCGATCCACTGGCGGGCAAATTTGCCCGTCTGGATGTCCTTGAGAACTTCTTTCATCCGCTTCTTCACGTTCTTGTCGATGACTTTGGGGCCGACGGCAACGTCGCCCCACTTGGCGGTGTCGGAGATGCTGAAACGCATGCCGGCGATGCCCGCCTCGTTCATCAGATCCACAATGAGCTTCAACTCGTGCAGACACTCGAAGTAAGCCATCTCAGGCTGGTAACCGGCCTCCACGAGCGTTTCGTAGCCGGCCTGCACCAGAGCGGAGGCACCGCCGCAGAGCACAGCCTGCTCGCCAAAAAGGTCGGTCTCGGTCTCCTCCTTGAAGGATGTTTCGATTACTCCTCCACGCGTTCCGCCGATGCCTTTGGCCCAAGCGAGCGCGGTCTTTTTGGCCTGCTTGCTGGGGTTTTGATAAACGGCGATAAGCGTCGGGACACCTTTGCCCTCGGTGAACTGGCGACGGACGATGTGGCCCGGGCCTTTCGGCGCAACCATGATGACGTCGACGTCTTTGGGCGGTTTGATGGTCTTGAAATGAATGGCAAAGCCGTGGCTGAAGAGCAGCGTTTGGCCTTTGCGCAGATTCGGGGCGATGTCCTTGTTGTAGACAGCCGGGATCTTCGTGTCGGGAACCGCCACAAAAACGACATCGGCTTTTTTCACCGCTTGGGCGGTGTCGAGCACGGTGAAACCTTTCTTCTTGGCTACGTCTCGGCTTTTGCTGCCGGGGTAAAGGCCGATGATGACCTTCACGCCGCTTTCTTTGAGGTTGAGGGCGTGGGCATGCCCTTGGGAGCCGAAGCCGATCACGGCGACTGTCTTGCCTTTGAGGTTTTTGAGGTCGGCGTCTTTGTCTGTGTGGATTTTTGCTGGCATGGGTTGATTGGAAAAATATCTCAGGCTTCGGCCGTGCGGGAAAGAGCCACCTTGCCGGTGCGCGTGATGTCGGCAATCCCGTAGTTCTGCATCAGTTCGATAAACTTGCTCACCTTGCTTTCGTTGCCGGTGATTTCGATGACGAGTTTGTCGAGGCGGACATCGATGATTTTCGCGCGGAAAACGTCGCAAATCTGCAGAACCTCGGAACGCGTCTGGGCGGTCACGTTCACCCGCATGAGCACCAGCTCGCGGTCCACAAATTCATCGTCGCGGAAATCGTCCACTTTGATGACATCGACGAGCTTCTCGGTCTGCTTGGTCACCTGCTCGAGGACTTTGTCGTCGCCCCGCACCACAATGGTCATGCGGGACATGGATGGATCGATCGTCGGGGCGACGTTGAGCGTGTCGATGTTGAAACCGCGGCCGCTGAACATACCGGCCACGCGGGTCAGCACGCCAAATCGGTTTTCGACGAGAACAGACAAAGTGTGTCGCATAAAAGGATTGGTGAGACTTCCAGAATTCAACCGGAACGTCAATCGCCCAAGCCGTCCGGCACCAACCGCTGGACCGCCGCCGCCAGAGCCTCGATGGCCCGGGGCGCCTCCTCGGGCTTGTTCATGCGGCTGAACGAAAACCGTAGGCTTGATCGCGCCTCCTCATCCGGAACACCCATCGCCCGGAGGACATGGGATGCATCCGGCGATCCGCTGCTGCAGGCCGAACCGATCGAACATGCAACCTCCAGGCGGTCCAGACCGGCCAGAAGGTCCTGAGCCTCCAGACCCGGCAGAGCGAAGTTCGAGGTGTTCGGCAAGCGGTGCGCCGGATCGCCGTGGAATTTTACTCGGGCAAACCGCTCCTGCAGCGCGGCTTCAAACGCGTCCCGCATAGTCGCCACCCGCGGCATCTCGCCGGGCAAAGCGGCCCGCGCCAACTCCGCGGCTTCTCCCATCCCCACAATTCCCGGCACATTCTCCGTGCCCGCTCGACGACCTCGTTCCTGACCGCCGCCGACCAACAACGGCGGCAATCCCATTCCGGGACGCACATACAAAGCGCCGGCGCCTTTCGGCCCGTGAAATTTGTGCGCCGAGATGGAAAGCAGGTGCACCGGCCCGCGATCAAGGTCGATGGTTATTTTGCCCGCGGCCTGCACGGCATCCGTATGGAAAACAATGCGGCGCTCGTCAGCCATGCGCGCCATTTCCCCGACGGGCAAAAGCACTCCGGTCTCGTTATTGGCCCAGACAAGAGTGACGAGCGCCGTGTCGGAGCGCAGAGAACGCTGGTATTCGCCGAGGTCGGGTTGCCCACCTGCATCAACGCCGATCCACGTCACCTCGTACCCCTCGCGCTCCAGTTGCATGCACAGGTTTTTGGTGGCGCTGTGCTCGATGGTCGATGTCACGATGTGCCGCTTGCCGGGTTGGGCCGCCAGCGCACCACGCACTGCGGTATTGATCGATTCGGTTCCACCGCTGGTGAAAAACACCGACTCCGCTCCCGCCCCCAACAACTCACCGACCTGTGCACGGGCTCTCTCTACCGCCGCGCGCGCAGCGCGACCCACCGTGTGCGAGCTCGAAGGATTACCGAATCTCTCGCCGAGGTAAGGAAGCATTGCTTCTCTGACCCGCGGGTCGACCGGCGTCGTTGCGTTATTGTCGAGATAGATCATGGTTTAGCCGGCCGTTCATACCAAAAGGCGCAACGGTCACGCCGTCCCAGATTCCCGGGCCAGGCACAGACGGCAACTTGTCTGGCCATCTGCCACACCGTGAACTGCTCCACCTTACGTGCTGATGACGGCACCTCGTGATCCAGCACGTGAAAATCCAAGCCCCGCGCCCGCCCCCAACGCTTGAGCTCTCGGGCAAAACCCAACTCTTCTCCCGCATAGACCTCTTCGTTGAACCCTCCAGTTTCCATCCATCCGTCCCGCAGCGCAAAAAAATACGAACCCGCCGCCAAACGAAAATTCCGGCTCAGCCAGTTCCACGCACCCACCGCCTGCCGTGCCGCCCGCCCCAAAGGGGCCCCTTCCAGACGCACACGCGCGCCTCCGCCGCAGCATTTGCCCGAAGTCAATGCAGACAACGTCCCCGCCAGCACCTCTTGCGTGAGAACAGCATCGGCATCGATCCAAATCAGCCAATCTCCGCCAGAGGCCGCCGCCGCGGCATTGCGGGCGCGGGCAATTTGGCGATGCGGTTCGTGGATCACCCGCGCCCCCTCCGCGCGCGCGATGTCCGCTGTCCTGTCGGTCGAGGCATTGTCACAGACGATGACTTCGTAAGCGGTCAATTCGACAGCGGCTGCCGCACCATGGATCGATTCCACCGCACGCCCGATCAAGGCCTGCTCGTTGTAGGCCGGGATAAGAAAAGTGGTGAGCCGATCCGCTTGCACCGCTCCAATCTGCCATGCAGGCTCCGGCTTGCAAACACCAGCGAGCAAAGGACGCAGCATGGTTTTTGCTTGCCCCCCACGGCCCCCTCCCGCGCACCATGGGCGCGAACATGAACATCATCATCGTCGGCGCGGGCGCGATCGGCCTCCACATGGCACGAACCTTGTCCGACCAGGAACATTCGATCTGCCTGATCGAGCAGGATGAAAAACTGGCGGCCGAACTCAACGAGCAGCTCGACAGCCGGGTACTCCACGGCAGCGGAGCCAGCGTCGAAGTGCTGGAGGAGGCCGGCATCGCAAAGTGCGACGTGTTGTTCGCCCTGACCAGCCACGACCACACCAACCTCGTGTGCACATCGCTCGGCAAATCACTCGGCGCTCGGCGCAGCATCGCCCGCACCAGCCTTGCCACCCAACGCGAACAATGGCTTTACGATTACGCCGGACAATTCCGCGTGGACTACCTCTTCAGCCCGGCGCGTCTCGCCGCCGTTGAGTTGGCCAAGTCGATCCGCAACCCCGATTGCCTCGTGGTCGAGGAAATCGCCCGAGGCCGGATTGAACTCCAGCAAATCCGGCTGGAGAACAACAGCCCGTCCCTCGGCATACCGTTGCGGAACCTTGGACTGCCCGCGCGGGTACGGGTTGGCGCCATCCTGCGGCGGGGCAGCCTGCTCATACCCCGCGCCGCCGACGCCCTCGAAGCCGGTGACTTGCTCACCATCTACGGACACCCGCGCCGGCTGGCCGAGGGCCTTCGCAAATTGCATCCAGCCGGGGAAGACAATGGACAGCTCAATGTCGTGATCTTCGGTGGCGGAGATTACGGCTTCGCCCTCGCCCAAGCGCTGGAAGGTGGCGATTTCCGCACGCGCATCATCGAAAAAGATCGCCGCACCTGCGAGATGCTCGGACAGCAACTCCAGCACTGCACGGTGATCAACGCGGACGGCACCTCGCTGCATGAACTGAAAGAGGAACGCGTCGGCGAAGCGGATTTCTTTGTCGCCGCCACGCATGATGACGAAGACAACGTGATGGCGTGCCTCCAAGCCCGCGACTTGGGAGCAAAAGCTTGTCTCACCCTCATCCACCGCGCCGATTACGCCAGCGCCATCCAGCGGTCGGGCGCACAACTGGGCATTCTTGACGCGGTGAGCCCGCGCGTGGCCGTGGCCCGGGAGCTGTCCCGCTTTGTCACCGAGGAAGGAGCCACCGTCCTGCGAGCATTGCCGGGTGGCATAGAAATCCTCTCCGCCCCAATCGCGGAAAACAGCGCAGCCGCGGGGCGTACGGTCGCTGAAGTGGCTTGGCCGGCTTCGAGCGGGCTCATTGCCGTGCAACACGGCAACCAGGCCACGGTGCCCGCCGCCGACGACAAACTTGGAGCCGGCGATACTCTGATCGCGATCGTTTCATCGGACGCCAAACAGGCTCTTCTGCAGTTGCTGCGCTGAATCTAACGCCATGGACTATCGCCAGCTTTCCCGCGTGCTTGGACTATTACTCCTGCTCATGGCCGTCTCGATGCTCGGCTGCCTGGCTTATGCGGTGCTGGACGACGAGCCCAAACAGTGCGCAGACCGCGCTCTTGGACTCTCCGCTCTGATCACCGCCGCAGCGGGTGGGTTGCTTATATGGATCGGACGGGGGGGCGGCCGCGACATCCTGCGGCGCGAAGCCATTGCCATTGTGGGTCTGGGATGGACGTTTAGCGCGATCTTTGGCGCTTTGCCCTACATTCTTTCCGAACCATCCCTCACGCCAGCCGCCGCAATCTTCGAATCGGCCTCGGGCTTCACCACCACCGGAGCCAGCGTGATGAGTGACGTGACGGCATTTCCCCGCGGCATCCTCTTGTGGCGGGCGACCACGCAGTGGCTCGGCGGCATGGGTATCCTTGTCTTGTTCGTGGCGGTGCTCTCGATGCTCGGCGCCGGCACCAAATCGCTTTTCCGTCGGGAATCCAGCGCGAAATTCAGCGAGGGGTTCACCTCAAGCGTGCGTGAGACAGCCCTGCGGCTCTGGCAGATTTACGTCGGATTGTCCGTTGTTTGTTTTGCGGGTTTGGTTGCCCTGGGCATGCCGATCTTTGATGCCGTGTGCCACACCTTTGCCACAATATCAACGGGCGGTTTCAGCACGCGCAACGAAAGCATCGCTTATTACCAAAGCCCGGCCATCGAGTGGTGGATTATTCTTTTCATGATTCTCGGGGCCGTCAGCTTCATGCTTTACGCTTGGCTACTGGCCCGGCGATGGAGCCGCTGGAAACAGGACGAGGAAACCCGCACCTACCTCTGGCTGCTGTTGCTGGTCAGTCTGATTCTGACCTCGAGCCTTATCTACTACCGACAGATCGGAGGACTCCACGACTCGCTGCGCGCCGCGACGTTCCAAGCCGTATCCGTTAGCACCACAACCGGATTCGTCACCGCCGATTATGATCAGTGGTCGAATTTTTCCCGAATCCTCCTCGTCGCACTCATGTTCATCGGCGGCTGCGCCGGATCGACCGCCGGTGGCATCAAAGTCGGACGGCTTGTCGTTTTCTTCAAAACTTTCGCCCGTCAGATGATCCACGCTTTCCGGCCGAACCAGGTCATCGCGGTGCGCATCAACAACGTCCCGCTCTCCGACTCGTATCTCACGGAAGTGTCATTTTTTCTCGCCCTCGTCGGCTTCATTGTCGCCCTGGGATCACTTGCTTTATCGATCTTGGAACCGGGATTCGATCTCGTCAGTTGCTTCGGCGCAGTCATCGCCACGCTCTTCAACGTCGGCCCCGGACTCGGCGCGGTCGGCCCCACCTGCAACTATGGTGGACTCGGTCCTTCCACGCACATTTTACTCTCGTTGCTTATGATCATGGGACGCTTGGAAATCCTCGCCGTCCTCGTGCTGTTCGTGCCGAGGCTCTGGCAGAAATACTAAGCCGCCGGGCCGTCAGCTCCCGTCAAGAGCAGCTCCGGCTCAGACCCCCAAGCCCTGCGTACTTTGGAAGCGAAGGCTTCGATGAACACTTCGGCCTGCGCCGCATCAACCATGGCCAGGATCGCCCCCCCGAAACCTCCCCCGCTCAGACGGGCTCCGTAGCAACCATCGCATTGGCGCGCGGTCGCCGCGAGGAAATCGACTTCGGCGCAGGAGTTTTCGAAGAGCACGCGGGAACTTTCATGCGACTCGTTCATCAGGCGACCCACCGTGGCGAGGTCCTTGCGTTCCAACGCCTGCACGGCCGCCACCACCCGCGCATTTTCGGACACGACATGTCGCGCTCGTTTGAGCGGTGCATCCGCCAGGCGACCGGAGCGAGCCGCCGCCTCCACGGCGTCGAGCGAAACCTCGCGCAACTTTCCCACACCGAGCACATGGGCCGCCGCCTCGCATTCTTCGCGACGCGCATTGTATGCCCCGTCCGACAAGGCGTGCTTGACCCCGCTTTGTGCGATGACAAACCTTGCTTCCCGCGGGACAGGCACCCGCCGGACTTGCAGGGAACGACAATCGAGAAAGACCGCATGATCTTTGCGCGCAAAAAGTGAAGTCACCTGGTCAAGCAACCCGCAGCGCACGCCGGCAAAGCGGTGTTCGGCCTCCTGCCCGATCCGGGCCAGCTCAAGCTCGTCGAAGCTTGTTCCCCATGCCTGCTGCAACAAACGCGCGGTGGCGCATGCCAACGCCGCACTGCTGCTCAAACCCGCCCCCATCGGGACATTGCTGCGGATTTCGAGATTCAACCCGCCGCCTTTCGCCCCCCGCGCAAGAAAACCTGCCGCCACACCGAAAACATAATTCGCCCACGACTCCTCCGCTTGGGGCGCCAGCTTCTCCAGGGACTCCTCGCAACGCCGCCCCAAATCCGCCGCTGTGCAAGCCAGCCGGAAATCATCCCGCCGAGCACCTTTGACGGTCACTCCCACCCCAAGACCGAGCCCCAAGACAAAGCCGTCATTGTAATCCGTGTGGTTGCCCAGCCATTCCGCCCGTCCCGGCGCATACGATTCCCCAGCCGCGTTCGAAAACATTCTGGTATTGTGCAGCGAATGCCTTCGCCAGACGAGACGTTAACTCAAACAAGGATGACTGCTTGACGCCCCGAGACACCCTTTCTACGTTCGACCGACTAATGCAAAGCGTTCGCGTCATCCGCCTCCTTCTGGCCGCCCTCTTCCTTTCTCCGGCACTGTTTCCCGCCTTTGCCCAAGAACCGGCCACGGCCGGAAGCTACGACAGCGAGGCTGCCTCACTCATGCAGCAAGCTCAAGAATGGGAAGCCGCCGGCAACTCCTCCCGAGCCATCGCCACTTACCGGTCGCTGGTCAAAAATTACTCGCTCGCTCCGGCCGCACCCGCCGCACAGTTCCGACTCGGCGAGCTGTACGACTCCCTTGGCAACAGCAAGCGCGCTTTCGACGCATACCAGAAGCTTCTTGAAGGTTATCCGCAGTCCCGGGAGTTCGACCGCGCCGTCAGTGCCCAAGTGGCCATTGCCGACTCCTTGGCCGAGAGCCGCCGTTACGACCGCGCGGCCGAGATGTATCAGTCCATCTTGACCACCGCCCCCTACGCCAGCTTCGCACCGGAGGTGCAATTCAAGCTCGGTCAAGCCTTTGAGAGCCAGAAACAGTTTGAAAAAGCCATCGAGGCTTACCAAGGCGTCCTCGACCGTTATCCGAACAGCCGCTTTGCTGCTGACGCCCTCTACCAGATCGGCTACGTCCAATTCACCGAAGCGCAGGGCCGTTCCCAAGATTTGTCGGCCGCCATCGATGCCAAGAATACTTTCGAGGAGTTCCTTATGGAATATCCCCGCAGCGAAAAAGCCGCCCAAGCGCGCGAAAATCTCGAGAGCATGAGCGGCCGCGAAGCCTTCGATCTCCTCTCCATCGCCAAGTTTTACGACAAGAAAAACGACTACCGCGCCGCCGTCATCTACTACAGCGACCTCGTACGCCGGCAACCGGGATCGGAAGATGCCAAACTCGCCAACCAGCGCATCGAGGAAATCCGATCCTTGGTCGGTGACGACGAATTGCGCGCCGGTTCCGAGCGGGCCGAAACCGGGGCCCGCGCCGCCATGCGACGCCGCATGCAAAACCAGGTCCAGACCTCGGCCTTGAGCAATTACGCCGGACCGCCGGTTTCGGCCGTCGCCCCGCGCGAAGAGTTGCCCGCGCCTAAACCGCAGTTGCGCACCTCGGCCACAGACGTCCAACCCCTCCCGCCGCCGGCCGACTTGCCTGCCGTGGAACCCGACCTTCCCTCGTTCGAATGATCGCCCGCGGTGTTGCGCTCTTGGTCGCATGCGGCCTGCTGACTGGTTGCTACACGCTCGGCGACGCCCGCCCGAGCATGATGCGCGGGATCTCCACTCTGGCAGTTCCTGTCTCCAAGAACCAGACCCTCGAACCGAACGTCGAGGCACTCCTCGCCGACACGATCACCAAGCAACTGCAAACCGACGGGACCTACACGATCACCTACGCTGATCGCGCCGATGCCGTGCTCGAGACCACGCTCACGGAAGTGCGCCGGCAAGCAGCCCGCTCCCTCCGCGGCAACGTCATCGCCACCAGCGAATACCTCCTCTACACCACCGTACGTTACCGTGTCTTCGAACCGTCCTCCGGTCGCGAGCTCATGGCCGGCAACGTGACCGGTCAAACCAGCTTCTTCGTCACCGCCGACCTGCAGACCGACGAGGCGCAAGCGCTGCCCCTGGCCTTCAGCGACACCGCCGTCAAGCTCGTCAGCCGCCTCGGCGAAGGTTTCTAAAACTTGCTCACGCTCGTACCCACCCCCGTCGGTAACCTGGAAGACATCACCCTGCGCGCCCTCCGTGTGCTGCGTGAGGCCGATCTCATTGCCGCCGAGGACACACGCCATGCCGGCATCCTGCTCAAGCACCACGCCATCAGCCGTCCGCTGATCAGCCTGCATGAGCACAATGAAGCTGCGCGAGCCGAAGAAATCGCCCGACGCCTTTCCGCCGGGGAAAATATCGCCTTGCTCACCGATGCCGGCACACCGGGTATTTCCGACCCGGGCTACCGTGTTATCCGGGCCTGCCTCGATCGCGGACTGGAATTCACCGTCCTGCCCGGCCCCACAGCGATTTTGCCAGCTTTGGTCGGTTCGGGCATGGCTTTGCATGATTTTTACTTCGGGGGATTTTTGCCGGTAAAGTCGGGACGCCGCAAAAATGTGCTCGAAGCCGCGCTGGCCAGAGAAGAGACCAGCATCTTTTTCGAGTCACCGCATCGCATCGCCCGTTCGTTGGCCGTAGTCTCCGAACTCGCCCCCGACCGAGCGGTCTGCGTGGCGCGCGAGCTGAGCAAAAAATTCGAGGAATACTGGCGCGGCACCGCAGCAGAATTATCCACCCGCGCCGAAAAGCAGCCGCCCCGCGGCGAGATCTGCCTGTTGATCGCGGGGGCCGCGGCTTGATTTCATTTGGCTGAATTACAGCCCTTTCGGCCCCCGAACTTGCGAGAAGGAGATCTCCGACATCTTCGAAGCAGGCGGCGCCAGCCGACCCGACGCAACGATTCCTCAAACTTCCGCCAGCAACTCCGCAATCTGCACCGCGTTCAACGCCGCACCCTTGAGCAACTGGTCGCCGCAGATCCAGAACGACAGCCCGTTGTCCAACGCACAATCGACCCGCAGGCGGCCGATCTCGCAGTCATCCTGACCCGCGACATTCAGCGGCACCGGATACCCGTGGCGAGACGGTTCATCGACCACTTTCAACCCCGGCGCATTTTCCAACACCGCACGGGCCGCCGCGACAGACACCGGGCGATCGAACTCCGCACTCACCGCCACGCTGTGCGCCCGATAAACAGGCACGCGCACGCAGGTCACCGACGCCCGGAATTGCGGAAGCCCCATGATTTTGCGGCCCTCGTTTTCCATCTTCATCTCCTCTTTCGTGTAGCCGGTGTCGAGAAAAGCATCGACCTGTGGAATGACGTTGAAGGCAATCTGCCAAGGATAGACCGCACGCGGAGGCTCGGCCCCGCGCGCCAGCGCCTCGACCTGCGTTTTCAATTCCTCGATCGCCTTCGCGCCCGACCCCGAGACAGCTTGGTAGCTTGAGGCCCAGAGACGCTTCACACCGAACTCGCGGTGCAGCGGCCACAACCCCATCAGCGTGATCGCCGTGGTGCAGTTGGGATTGGCAATAATGCCCTGATGCGCGCGGGCCGCCGCCGGATTGATCTCCGGCACCACCAGCGGAACCTCGGGATCCATGCGGAAAGCCGAAGAGTTGTCGATCACCACCGCACCGGCCTTGACCGCCGCCGGGGCGAACTCTTTCGAAATACCGCCGCCCGCGCTGAAGAGCGCGAAGTCCACCCCCGCGAAAGCCTCCGGCGTCAATTCCTCCACCACGATCGGCGCGCCGTGAAACAAAAGCTTCTGGCCGGCCGACCGCGCCGAGGCCAGCAAGGTCAGCTTGCCCACGGGAAAATTCCGCCGCTCCAGCACGCGCATCATCTCGATGCCGACCGCGCCTGTTGCGCCTACGATCGCCACATGATAGTTCCTGCCCATAAGAAAAGCGGTCAAGCTACCACCTGCACAGCCCATGGCGATCACGAAAGCAACCCACAAACCGCCCGCACCGCAGCGAACCATCCTTGTGGATGTCGCCTCGCAGACCCTCCGCGTGATGGACGGCGACTCCACCGTCGCGGAGTTCCCCGTCTCCACATCGCGCTTCGGCCTCGGCTTTGAGGAGGGAAGCTACCGCACGCCGACCGGTCGTTTTGTCATTCACGATAAAATCGGCACTGCCGCGTTGGCTTGGACCATCTTTCGCTCCCGCCAAAATACCGACCAGCTCGCCGAGCCGGGCGGGGAAGAGGATCTCGTGCTGACGCGCATTCTGACCCTCAACGGTCTCGACCCCGAGAACGCAAACACCTTACAGCGTTACGTTTACATCCATGGAACCAACCAAGAGGACCTGATCGGGATTCCCGCCAGCCACGGCTGCATCCGCCTGCGAAACAACGACATGATTTCCCTGCATGACATGGTATCGGTAGGCACACCAGTCTTCATCCGGCCTCCGACGGAAGCGCCAGCTCCGGTCAAGACCCTATAAGCTCACCCGCTGATTTTCGTTGTCCCCCGCGCCGTCTCTGTCAGATTCAACTTCTGCAACCTGCTAAGAAAGGGGTGAACTAAGAATGACCATCGTTAAAGTGATCGCTATCGTCGCCGTCGCGGCTGCTTCGCTCAGTCTCGGCGCTTGCGCCAGCAAATCGAAGCCGGCTCCGGCTCCCGCCAGCTACAGCAAATAAGCTGTCTGGACAAACAAGGGGGGAATTTTCCCTTTTTGCCAAGCCGTGGATTAAACTCCGCGGCTTGGTTTTTTTGTGTCTCGAGGCGGCACGCTCACGTAGGGGTTGTCACACTGACTGAAACGCCACCGCAAATCCTGCGCCCGGGAGATTCCGATGCGTGCATCAGCTACTACGTCGACCGTAAGCGCAGGATAAAAACAACGACGCACCGACGAACATAGGTCGGCGCCGTGATCCCTCCCGGTCACCCCCAAGGCCGCCGCCAGACGCCCCGGGCCTCCCGTCAGCCCCCGCCCCTCCTTGCCGCCGCGCCGCTTTTGCATCGCCGGCAACCCGCGCCGCGGCTCGATGGCCCGCAGCAGAACAAAACCGTCCTCCTCTCCTTTGACCAGCACATTGAGCATCCAGTGCCTGCCGTAGTTCAAATACACATAGGCAGTCCCCGCCTGATATTTATCGACAAACTCGCGCGCCGAGGGGCGCGAGAACGTATGGCACGCCGGATCACCCGCCGCCGCATAAGCCTCGCACTCCACCACGATCCCGCTGCACGCCCCCCAAACCAGCTCGCAGCCTACCAGCGCCCGCGCACACTCGACCGGCGACTGCGTGAAAAATTCCCGCGAAATCACAGCGGCACGGGGTGGTCGATGAACTTCCACGGGACACCGAACTTTTTCCCCAAATGCGCCGCCAAGGCCTTCACTCCGAAAGTCTCCGTCGCGTAGTGCCCGCCATAGATCACATTGATCCCGAGCTCCTCCGCCCTAACCCAGCTCCACTGCGGCCCCTCGCCCGTGATGAAAGTATCCACGCCTGCCGCCGCGGCTTTCTCGACCATGTCGCCCGCGCCGCCGGTAATCACGCCGACCTTGCGCGGTTGGGACGGACCTGCCGCGCACACCAGCGGCTCGCTTCCCGTAGCCTTCATAAGCCGGCTTGCCAAGTCCGCGCGCGTACCACCAAATGTCCCCGCCCAACCGAAACCGAGGAATGGTTTCAACCCGCGCAAACCAAGCGCTTTCACCAGCAACGCATTGTTGCCCACCACCGCATGGGCATCGAGCGGCAGATGAACGGAATAAATCGCCATGTCCGCCGCGCGCATCACCTCGAGTTTCTCGCGGAAAATCCCCCTGATCGGTTGCACGCCGGACCAGAACAACCCGTGATGCACAACGAGCAATGACCCCGATCCCGCTGCCGCCGCCTTTTTGATCACCGGCAAGCCCGCATCCACTGAGGCCAGCACTCGTTTCACCGTGCCTCCATTCTCGACCTGCAATCCGTTGTGCCCGCCCGGAAAGTCCTCAATCTCTTCCACCCGCAGGTAACGGTCCGCATAGGCAATCATCGCATTAAGTTTGGCCACGACCGCATTGTTCCGCCGTCTGCGGGTCTTCTTCAATCTTCTTTCATCCGGGGCTCACGACCGGTAGCCTCCCGCCCCTATGCTCAAGGCCGGAATCGTCGGATTGCCCAATGTCGGCAAGTCCACCCTCTTCAACGCCATCACCCGCACCCGCAAGGCGCAGGCGGCCAACTTTCCTTTCTGCACGATCGAACCCAACGTCGGTATCGTCAGCGTACCCGACAAACGCCTCGACGCCCTCGCCGCGCTTTCGAAGTCCGAAAAAATCATCCCCACCGCCATCGAGTTCGTCGATATCGCCGGCCTCGTCAAGGGCGCCAGCCAGGGCGAGGGCCTCGGCAACCAATTCCTCAGCCACATCCGCGAAGTGGACGCCATTGTGCAGGTCGTCCGATGCTTCGAGAACGAGGACATTCACCACGTGGCCGGCTCGATGGACCCCGTGCGCGACATCGAAGTCATCAACACCGAGTTGATCCTCGCCGACATGTCCTCGCTCGAAAAACGCAAGGACAAGCTCGCCAAAAATGCCCGCGGCGGCGACGCCCAGGCCAAAGCCGAACTCGCCCTGCTGGAAAAAGTCCTCCCCCACCTCAACGCCGGCAAACCCGCCAGCACCCTCGAACTCAGCGCCGAAGAACAGCAACTGCTTAAAGGCTTTTTCCTTCTCAGCGCCAAGCCCGTCATCTTCGCCTGCAACGTGCAGGAAAGCGATCTGGCCAGCCTCGCCTCCGACTCCCCCTCGGGACAACACGTCGCCGCAGTGAGAAAATATGCAGCCGAACACCTCGGCACCGAAGCCACCGTCATCAGCGCCCAGATCGAAAGTGAACTCGTCGATCTCGCGCCCGCAGAAGCGAAGGATTATTTGCAAAGCCTCGGACTCGAAGAAAGCGGCGTCGGCGAACTGATCAAAAAAGTCTACACCCTGCTCGGACTTCGCACCTACCTCACCACCGGACCGAAAGAAACGCGCGCTTGGACCATCCGCGCCGGCGACAAAGCCCCCGCCGCCGCCGGCGTCATCCACAGCGATTTCGAACGCGGCTTCATCGCCGCCGAAACCATCGCCTTCGAAGACTTAGTCACCCTCGGCTCCCACGCTAAAGCCCGCGAAGCCGGCAAACTCCGCATCGAAGGCAAAGAATACACCGTCCAAGACGGCGACGTCATCGAGTTCCGGTTCAACGTCTGAGCGCGGCGCTACGCGATCAGATCGCGCCCGTTTATTCCGAACACCGCACAAGCAGCCTGCCTGTGCCGATCATTGGTGAAGATTTCGTAGAATCCGTTCTCCGCCGCGCAGGACAGATGCATGCATCTGCGGCACGCAGAAACACTTTGGCAGGTCGGTCGTCATAGCGTTTCTGAGCCCGGCAAAGTGAGCCGTAATAGATCAGCTCCGGTCATCCTCGAGCAGACGCGCCGAATCGACGGACAATTCGGGTACACGGTCGAATCCGCGCACGAGTTTTCGGCGTATGTGTCACATTGACGCGAAGGTCAAGTAGCAAACCGATCGGAATATGACCCGCGCAGCTTAAAACAAAGCGGGCGACCCGAGGGCCGCCCGTTGTGAGAAAACTTTGCGCGGACTTTAGATCGTGCGGCAGAACTGCTCGATACGGTCGAGCCCGGTCTTGATTGTTTCGAGATCTGTGGCGTAGCTGAGACGCACGGTTTTGTCGTCGCCGAAGGCGATACCCGGCACGACGGCCACTTCGGCCTTGCTGAGTAAACGGTCGGCGAAGTTGGTCGAGCTGAGGCCGAACTTTGCTATGTTGGCCAGCATATAGAAGGCGCCGAGCGGCTTGACCGTGGTTATGTTCGGAATGGCGGAGAGTCGCTCGAACATGTATTCGCGGCGGATATTGAATTCCTCGCGCATGTCGGCCACGCATTGCTGCGAGCCTTTGAGTG
>JBIJDZ010000085.1:0-6743 GCA_044343805.1 Chthoniobacterales bacterium
GCCCGCCAAGATCGCCTCCAAGCGGGATGCCATCAAGCGCTGCGCCGTCTGCTCGGACTCGACGGGGAAAAATATGTGCGCGACGCCCTCGACTATGCCGCTCAGGCCGGCAACTGCTCCTGCGCGGCAATTTTCCGGCTTGGAGAAAATCGATCTCTCATATTGCTCGAATCGTCGCCCCGCACAAGTAACTGCAATCTGGCATGGGAATGTATTCAAGATGTCGCGCTGCCAATCCTCTCGATCGGTGAGGTGTTCGAATTGCTCCCCCGCGAGACGCAATTGCTCGCAGGTCCGATGAAGGGAGCGCACCTTGCCATCCTGCCCCTGCTCGACCGCGGCGACCTGTGGGGAATCGCCGTTTTTGCCGCCCCTCCCGGACGCGAACCGTGGTCGAGAGCCGAACTCACCATGCTAGCCACGCTGACCAGCGGTTTCTCTCTTGCTTTGACTGCGCGGTCTTAAATTTTCAGCGAACGCAAAGCCGCCAGAGCGCTTTTGGCATTGTCCACGCGCAAAATCAGCAAACCGCGCAGATCGCCGGGATGACTCGCGAGGTAGGCATAGTCGATATTGATTTTCTTTTTGGCCAAAACCTTGGCGATCTTCGACAGCGCGCCGGGTTGGTTGCGATTCTCGACCATGAGCACATCGCTCTCGACAACCAGGGTTCCGCGCTCTTCGAAAATCTCCAACGCGCGTTCCGGGTCGCTCACCACGAGACGCACCACATTATGGTCGGTCGTGTCGGATGTGGCCAAGCCGTAGATATTGATGCCGGCCTTGGCCAAGGCGTCGCAAACAGCTGCCAGAGTACCGGGTTTGTTTTCGATGAAGACCGCGAGTTGGGTGACAATTTTAACCATGAGATGAGTGGGTTGTGGTGGCGCCCGATGAGAGTGCAACCATGTTTCCAACTTACGACGCTCCGGTCATTTTCTCAACCGCATCCTCCCGCTGGCATACTTTACGCGGCGTGATTAGATTGGACGATCGTTGCCATGCCTTTCCAACTCGCCTCGCCCCACGCCCCCTGCGGCGACCAAGGGCCGGCCATTGAAAAGCTCACCCGCTCGCTCGAAGCGGGGCACCGCCACCAAACCCTTCTCGGGGTGACTGGCTCGGGCAAAACCTTCACCGCCGCCAACATCATCCGCAATCTCGACCGCCCGACGCTGGTCATCTCGCACAACAAAACCCTCGCCGCGCAGCTTTACTCGGAATTCAAACAGTTCTTCCCCGACAACGCCGTCGAGTACTTCGTCAGCTACTTCGACTACTACCAGCCCGAGGCCTACATCCCGCGCACGGACACCTACATCGAGAAAGACTCCTCGATCAACGAGGAGATCGAGCGCCTCCGCCTCTCCGCCACCAGTTCGCTTCTCTCCCGCCGCGATGTCCTCGTCGTGGCCAGCGTCTCCTGCATCTACGGCCTCGGCTCGCCCGAGGATTACCAGAAAATGCTGCTTCCCCTGCAAACCGGGATGGATATGTCCCGCGATGCTTTTCTCGGACGCCTCGTCGACCTGCTTTACGAGCGCAACGACATCTCGTTCGGCCGCGGCAAGTTCCGTGTCCGCGGAGACGTCGTGGAAGTTCATCCCGCCAATATGGACGAGGAAGCCGTGCGCGTGGAATTCTTCGGCGACAACATCGACCGCATCAGCATGTTCGACCCACTCACCGGCAGCGCCACCCAGAGTCTGCCGGGCCTCACCATTTTTCCCGCCAAACAATTCGTCACCCCGCAGGACAAACTTCGCCGCGCCCTCGGCACCATCCGCACGGAACTCGACGAACGCCTGGCCGAACTCGAGTCGCAAGGCAAACTCCTCGAATCGCAGCGCCTCAAAATGCGCACCGAGTTCGACCTCGAAATGATGGAGGAAATGGGGTTTTGCACCGGGATTGAAAACTATTCACGACACCTCAGCGGACGCCCGCCCGGCTCGCGCCCTTTCACCCTCCTTGACTTTTTTCCGCGCGATTTTCTTTGTGTCATCGACGAATCCCACGCCTCCATCCCGCAGATCGGCGGCATGTACGCCGGCGACCGCTCTCGCAAACAAGTTCTCGTCGATTACGGCTTCCGGCTTCCCAGCGCCCTCGACAATCGACCGCTCAACTTCCCGGAGTTCATGGAAATGACCAACCAACTCCTCTACATGAGCGCCACCCCCGGCGATTTCGAAATCCGCAACAGCCATGTCGGCAACACCACCTTTCTCCCCTCGGTGCGCAGCGACAACCGTCTCACCATCGAGGAAAGCGGCGCCCTCCTCCAACGCGCCCGCGACGAGTTCGACACCTTCACCCCCGGCGCCCCGCTCGTTGCCGAACAAATCATCCGCCCGACCGGACTCCTCGATCCGAAAATCACCATCCGGCCGCTCAAAGACCAGATCGACGAAACGATCGAACTCTGCCGTCAGCGCATCGAAAAAAACCAGCGCGTCCTCGTCACCACCCTCACCAAACGCACCGCCGAAGACCTCTCCGACTACCTGCGCGACATCGGGCTCAAGGTCCGTTACCTCCATAGCGACATCGACACCATCGAGCGCGTGGAAATTCTCCGCGCGCTCCGCGCCGGCGAGTTCGATATTCTCGTCGGCATCAACCTCCTCCGCGAAGGCCTCGACCTCCCCGAGGTCGGACTCGTCTGCATCCTCGACGCCGACAAGGAAGGCTACCTCCGCAGCCAGACGTCCCTTATCCAGACGGCCGGTCGCGCCGCGCGTCACGTGGACGGCGAAGTCGTTCTCTTCGCCGACACCATCACCGGCAGTATCCGCGCCCTCCTCGAAATCAGCGATTACCGCCGGCGGCGGCAGATGGAATACAATGCCCAGCACGGCATCACCCCGCGCAGCGTCCAGCGCGCCGTGCAGGAAAGTCTCCACGTCATCCTCAAAGGAAAACCGGACGAAACCGCCCGCGTTGCCGAGTCCGGCGAAGGCCTCTCGCTCTCCGAACTTCTCGCCGAACTCTCGCAGGAGATGGAAGAAGCCTCCGCCGCCCTCGAATTCGAACGCGCCGCCCTCCTCCGCGACCAGATCATGGAACTCAAGGCCGGGGCCGGAATCGAAAAAATCTCCCCCAACCGGCGGCCGGTATCCTACGGTGGAAAAAAGCGCCGCCGCTGAACTCGGGGTCCTTCCTCACTCTGCCACGGAAAACTGAACACTGAAAAATCTCGGATGCCCTCCGCCAAAACGAAAAAGACCGCCCAAGACACCGCCATCCACCTTGTGGTCGGCAATGACGATATGGCGGTCAAAACCCGCGCCAAGGAATTGGCTGCCGAACTCTCCCCCCCCGTGGGCGGTGAATTTGCCCTGGAGACCATCGAGGCCCAAGCCGACCACGCCGAGCACGCCGCCTCGATCATCCGCGAAGCCATCCTCTCGCTCTGCATGCCGGGCTTTCTGGCCTCCGAAAAACTCGTCTGGCTCAAAAGCGCCAATTTTCTCTCCGACACGCAACTCGGCGGCAGCAAAGCCGTGCTCGAAGCGCTGGAAGAGCTTCTCAAAGTCCTCCATGCCGGACTACCCGAAGGCACCCGCTTCCTCTTCAGTGCCATCAGCCCCGACAAACGCCGCACGTTTTACAAGACGCTCACCAAACTTGCTGCCACCGAAGTCCTCGACAAACCGTCCGGAGGCCCCCGTTTCGACGAGGACGCAGCCGCCCGCCAAGCCGCGACTGCGGGGGCGCGCGAGCGGAAAATGAAATTCACTCCTGAAGCCCTCGAGCGCTTTGCCGCCTACGTCGGCTCGGACACCCGCCAAGTCCTCAACGAACTCGACAAGATCGATACCTACCTCGGCAACGAACGACGCGAGATCTGTGAAGAGGATATCGCGCTCCTCGTCCCCGAAACCCGCCGCGGCATCATCTTCGAACTCGGCAACTGCCTCGCCCGCCGCAACCTCCGCGACGCCAGCAACTGCCTGCAAAAACTCCTCGCCCAAGGCGAAGAACCCGTCGGCCTCCTCTACGCTGCCGTCATGCCGACCATCCAGCGCCTGACCGCCGCTGCGATCCTCATCGAGGAATACGGGCTCCGCGTGTCCCCGAGCTACCCCGCCTTCCAATCCGCCCTCGAGCAACTCCCGATGGACGCCCAAGAAATTCTCCCTCGCAAAAAGGACGGCACACTCAACGCCTACGGCTTCTACATGTCCGCCCAGGAAGCCAAACGCTTCAAAGCCGCCGAACTCGCCGAAGCCACCATCGCCTGCGCCGAAGCCACCACGTCCATCATGTCCACCGGCTCCCACCCCGCGCTCATTCTCCAACAACTCCTCGTGCGAATCCTCACGCCGCGGTGAGGAAAAAGTTTTTCTCCAAGCTTACGTCTCCTCGTCGATCTTCGCCCGTTGCTCGGCCGCTCTTTTTTCCTCCCGAGTAAGTCGGCGGTTGGGCTTCGGCAGCACCTCGATACGGCGCAGAATTTCGGCACGCACCGGCACCACTCCGGCTTTGGTCATCTCTATCTGCTGCGCGGCAACCAGACTCAGATCAAGGATGCGTCCCTTGATGTAAGGACCGCGGTTGTTGATGCGCACGATCACCGACTTGCCATTCTTGAGGTTGGTCACCCGCACCATCGTATTGAACGGCAGCGTCTTGTGCGCCGCCGTGACGTCCGTGGCCCGGTAAGTTTCCCCATTGGCCGTCAACCGCCCGATCCATCGTCCGTAGTAATACGAAGCCTTGCCCTGCAAGACTGCCACCGGCTTCGCATCGTAAACGATCTCCGGCTTGTCTGGTTCGACGATCAGACCCTGCTTCGCGGCGCAACCTCCCAGAAAAATCGTCAGCCCGGCCAAGGCCAGCACCGATGCCGTTCGGAAAAATGGATGGGAAAACATAAACAGGTCTATCCTGCCACAACCGGCGCCAGGATGGCATCCCGCATCCCGTGCAGTAGCTTTTTGTCCGCCGGGCAAACCGTGGCCAGCACCCCGCCAAGCTTTGTCTCGCGCTCCCCGCAAAAGTAATACGGACACATCCGCACCCGCCCCCGCATACGTGTCATGCGCTCTCCCTCGGCATAGTCCATTTCCACCACCCGCGAGTGGTGGAAGGCCTGCAAAATCCACGGCCGCCGCGCCCAATCCCCCAACGCCTCGTCGATCGCCCGCGCCCAGTCCTCGTGCGACATGTCCTGCCCCACCTTGACGCTGCGCGACCCCCACGCCAGTTCGGAAAAGCCGCTGATCTTCAAGACCAGCTCGCGCTCCTTCTGACTGAACTTTTTCAACTCGTCCCAGCCCTGGATCCCCAATCCCGGATAAACCGCCGTCGGCGGCAGCGGCTGCGGATCCATCAACCACGTCTGCGGGATCACTCTCTGCAAGGCGACATAATGCTTTTCACCCAGTTCCCGAATCCAGAAATCCGCCAGCGGACGCAACCAGAACAGCGCAAACCACAGCTTTTCCTCGATCCATGGCTTCGGCGGCGGCGTCATCCGGCGCGCACCCTCGGCCACTTCGTTGATCAAGCCCATCCCGGCGGGAATATTCGGCAGGTCGAACAACTCGAAGAACCGGTAAACTTGCGAGCGCAAATCCTCCGGCAGACTCTCCGCGGCGACCACCCGCGCCCCCACCTGCGGCGCCAGCCACTCCATTTCGGGTCGGTAATCGGCCGCCTCCCGGGAAATCACCATATCCGCCCCCCCCGCGATTGCCCGGAACCCCTCGATCATCCCCTGCCCGCCCACCACGTCGAACCCCTCCCCCGTATAAACATCGTTCAACCACGCCGTCAGGCCGATCCCGCCGGGCACATTGTCCAACTCGGCAATAATGAAACCCTCATCCGTCAAAATTACATCCGGCCGGATGATTCGTGGCACGGCCTCGGCCAGGGCCTTCGATCGCGCCGCTTCAACCAATTCCCGCGGCTTGCCGCGATCGAGCAGCTCGGCAATCCAGACCGGCCGCTTCCCCGACACACTCAGCCGGTAAAGCAGATTGCAAGCTTCGACAAACTTGCGCAGCCGGAAGCCGAGCTTTTCCAACTCCTCATCCATGCCCGGCGGCAGAACGAAAGGCTCCGCGGCCACCCGCCATTCCTTGCCGGCGAAAAGACCGCCCGGTGGCATGGCGTCACGCACGCGGTCCGCCCGTGCCACCCGCTCCTCTGGGGTATTTGCCGCGCTCACACTAAAGATTGCAAAGCCACCCGCACCAGCTCCTCGGTCTTCGCCCCGGGGTTCTTGACACCCGCATCGCGCACCACTTTGGCGGCATCGACCTGCTTGTAACCCAGCGCGATCAAAGCCAGCACCGCGTCATTCGCCGCCCGTGCCTCCGCGCTCGGCGCGTGCTCCGCGCTGGCCGCCTCCCAAGCCGCGGCCACTCCGAGCTTGTCTTTCAGCTCAAGCACGATGCGCTCGGCTGTCTTTTTGCCCAGACCGCTGATTTTGGCGATGGAGGCGATATCCGAATCCACCACGGCCGACTTGAAACGTCCGACATCCATGCCACTCAACACCGCGAGCGCCAGCTTCGGACCGACCCCGCTCACGCGATTGACCAACAAGCGGAACAAATCCCGCTCCTCCGCCGAGGCGAACCCGAACAAGGTATGCGCGTCTTCCCGCACCTGCAGGTGGGTCAGCAGCCGCACGCTTTGTCCCGGCTCCGGCAAGCGATCGTAGCTGGAGAGCGGAATGAAAACCTCGTAGCCTACCCCATGCACCTCTACCACCACCTGCAGGTGCG
>JBIJDZ010000005.1:0-49167 GCA_044343805.1 Chthoniobacterales bacterium
CTTGTGACCGCTCCTCGTGCGCATAACCTTTGAGGGGATGGAAAACCTCGCCGAATACCTCAAAGTCTTCATTGCCATTTACGTGCTGGTCAATCCCCTCGAGGGCATCCCGATCTATCTCGCCCGCAGCCAAGGCATGACCGAGTCGCAACGCCTGGCCATCGCCCGCACCACGTCGATTGCCGTCGCCGTGATCCTCTGGGTTTCATTGGCCGTGGGGCATGTCGTGCTGCAACTGCTGGGCATCAGCGTCGGTGCCTTCACCCTTGCCGGCGGCATCATCATTTTTCTCATCGCCCTCAAAATGGTCCTCGGTCCCGGCGGTGGGGCTGACCAAAAATCCGGTCCGGCTGGGGGTAACTTCGCGATTGTTCCCTTGGCCATTCCCCTGCTTGCCGGCCCCGGCCCCATCAGCAGCGTGATCGTTTACGCCAGTAAGGGCGTCACCGCCCAAGGGGCATCGCTCACCGATGACTTGGTGCTGGCCGGCATCATTCTTGTCGTCGCTGTGGCAACCTTTCTGGCCTTGGCCGTCGCCGATCCGGCCCGCCGACTTCTCGGCGAAACGGGTATCGACGTCTTTACCCGCATCTCCGGCATCCTCGTCGCCGCCATCGCCGTCGGTCTGGTCAATGAAGGCCTCGGGATGCTCTATCCGCAACTCGCCCTTTCCCGCTAAAGCAACGGCTCCAGTAGGTTCAACAGATACCCGAGCAGGATAATCCCGGCGCTGGTGATACCAAAAAACAGACCGATCAGCGGCAAACGCATCGTCCGCCGCAGCATGATTGCTTCGGGCAAACTCAGTGCCGCCATCGCCATCATGAAAGCCAGCGCCGTGCCGAGCGGTATGCCTTTTTCGAAAAGCACCACCGCCACCGGCACGATCGCCGCGCAACTTCCATACATCGGCACACCGAGCAACGTGGCCAGCGGCACGGAAAACACTCCCGTCGCCGACATCAGCCTCTGGATCGCTTCCTCCGGCACATAGTTGTGGATGACCGCGCCAACCGCCACACCCGCCAGCACCCACAACCAGATTTGCCGGATCACACCCACCGCCTCATCCCAACCATAGCGCAGCCGCATCGCCCACGTATAAGCCACCGGACCTTTGTTCTCATGGGCCGATCGCAAAATATCCTCCTCGAGATAACGTTCCAGCTTCAAGCGTCCCAGCACCGCCCCCGCCGTGATGCCGATGAACATTCCACCCGCAACATACGCCAACGTCACCGGCACGCCGAACTCCGCCGCCATCAAGATCACGAGATATTCGTTGATCAGCGGCGAGGTGATCAGAAATGAAAACGTCACCCCCAGCGGCACGCCCGCTTTGAGCAGGCTGATGAAAATCGGAATCGACGAGCACGAGCAGAACGGCGTGACCGCACCGAACACCGCCGCCACCACATTGCCCCACCAGCCGCCGCGCCCCATCCAAGACTTCAACCTCCCCTCCGGCAGCCACGTCCGCACCACGCCGATCAGGAAAATCATTCCCGCCAGCAGCAGGAAAATCTTCAGCGTGTCATAGACAAAAAAATGCAGCGCGCCACCCAAGCGCGACTCCGGATCCATCCCGACCAGCTGGTAAACGAGCCAGTCGCTCAGCTTCAGCAGCATGGCTTGCCGTTCTTGTCCGTCCCGCAGCAGCCCTGCTTCGCCTTCTTCTCGGCCGTCTCTTTCATCGCGTGATCGATGCGCTCGATCATCCGGACCAAGAAACCTTTTTTGTTTTCCGCCGGCTCGGCGGGTTGTTCTTCAGTCGGTGTTTTGTTGTTCATCATTCCGGTGGATTGCCTTCGTTCAGACCGGCCCCCTGCCTTCTTCCGGCGGCATAGGCCTCGAAAACTTTGCGGATTTCATTTCGCACACGGCGGAACTCGTTCATCACTTCCTCCTCCGTGCCCGTGGCATGGGCCGGATCGTCGAACCCCCAATGGTAACGCGCCGCTTGTCCGGGATACATCGGACAAGCCTGGTCCGCGTTGCCGCAGACCGTGATCACCGTCTCGATCTCGCGATCGAGAAAGTCGTTCATGTGCTTGGAAGTGTGGCCCGAAATGTCGATGCCGATCTCGGCCAAAGCGGCGATCGCTTTGGGGTGCACATACCCCGCCGGCTTGGATCCAGCACTGTGCACTTCGAGCAAATCGCCGGCCACCGCCCGCAGAATCCCCTCCGCCATATGACTGCGGCAGGAGTTCCCAGTGCAGAGAATGAGAACACGGGGTTTGGTCTTCATGATCTGCGGCTCTCCATGCTCTGGCGCACTGCCCGGCAGGCTTCAGTTTGTAGGAAGGCGCGGTCGGGGGCGGACAGCTCTCCCTCCCCGAGACGGTCGGCCTCCTCGATGACCTCACGCGGGAAGTATTTGCGACGCAGCCACAACGCGACATGGACCAACCCGATCAGCACGGGCACCTCGATGAGCGGACCGACCACCGTGGCGAAGGCCACCCCGGAAGCGATGCCAAACACGGCGATGGCCACGGCAATCGCCAACTCGAAATTGTTGCCCGCCGCCGTGAAAGCCAGCGTCGTGCTACGCGAGTAATCCGCCCCGACGCGCCGGCCGAGGAAAAAGCTGATCCCGAACATCAGGACGAAATAAATCGTCAGCGGCACCGCGATCCGTAACACATCGAAAGGAAGTTTCACGATGGTGTCACCCTTGAAAGTGAACATGACGACGATGGTGAAAAGCAGGGCAATCAAGGTGACCGGCGAAATAATCGGGACAAATTTTAGCTCGTACCAGTCGCGCCCCTTGAGCGGGATAAGAATGAGGCGGCTCAGCACGCCCGCCGCAAACGGAATGCCCAGATAGATCATCACGCTGGCGAAAATCTGTCCGATGGTCACATCCGCCAGTGATTTTCCACCAAGCCCTTGCACCCCCGAGAGATCGATGCCGAGCAGTCCGGGCAGCCACGTGATGAAGATCCACGCGTAGAATCCGAACGTCACGATCTGGAAGACACTGTTGAGCGCGACCAGACCGGCGCAATACTCGCTGCTGCCCTTGGCCAGTTGGTTCCAGACCAGAACCATGGCGATGCAGCGGGCGATGCCGACCAGAATCAGCCCCACCATGTAATCCGGGTGATCGCGCAGAAACAAAACGGCCAGCCCGAACATCAGGACCGGACCGATCAGCCAGTTCTGCAGCAGCGACAGAACCAACACCTTCGTGTTGGCAAAAACCTTGGGTATTTCCTCGTAGCGCACCTTGGCCAGCGGCGGATACATCATCAGGATCAACCCCGCAGCAATGAGCAGATTCGTCGTGCCGAGCGTGACCGGCGCAAAAAACTCTTCCGGGTCCGCAATGAGAAAATTACCCGCCAACACCCCGGCCGCCATCGCGGCAAAGATCCATAGCGTGAGATAGCGGTCCAAAAAGGACATCCGGCGGGCAATCGAGTCGTTCATAATTTCGAGGATGTAGAAAGGCGGCGCGGCGGATGGGACGGGCGCTCGCAGGCCGCCGAGCCGGAGCTTTTCCGGAGCTGACGCAAACGCTGCAAGTCCTGACGGAAAACGGCTTCCTCGGCCGCGACATCCTGCAAACACGCCAAATTCGCCTCCAACGCCGCCGGACGTTTCGCCGGCAAACGGTAAATCATCCACTGTCCGCACCGCTCCGGTGTCACCATTCCACGCTCCCGCAGATACGCCAAGTGCCGCGAAATTTTCACCTGCGGCTCCCGCAATACCTCCTGCAAATGACACACGCACAACGGACCACCCAGCAACAGATGCACGATCCTCAACCGCGTCCGGTCACACAGGCACTCGTGGATTTTTACCAGCTCCATACGTGAAGATATATTTGCATATACATATATACGTCAAAGCGTATTTTTCCAAAGATTGGGCAGAGCCCTTTGGACCCACCACGCCTCATCCTTTGTTTCCTTCCTGCCCCGCGTGCTATAACGCACCTATGTTCGGACTCACCAAGCGCGAAGAGGCCGTCCTTCGCCGCCTCGATACCCCGGTCAAAATCCAGAACTTCCTCGACCGCCTACCCATCAATTTCGAGAAGCACGGCGAGACGCACTTCTCCCCCCGGCGTGTCCTGCGCGAACGCAAAGCTCACTGCACCGAAGGCGCCCTCTTCGCCGCCACCGCCCTCTGGTTGCGCGGCGAACGCCCCCTGCTCCTCGACCTGAAAACCACCCACTACGACGACGAGCACGTCGTCGCCCTCTTCCGTGTTAACGGCTACTGGGGCGCCATCTCCAAGACCAACCACGCCGTGGTCCGTTACCGCGATCCCATCTACCTCACCACCCGCGAACTCGCCATGTCCTACTTCCACGAATACTTCCGCGACCATGATGGACTGAAAACTCTCGCCTCCTACTCCCGTCCCTTCGACCTCCGCCGTCTCGGCGACTCCTGGGTCACCGCCGAAGAAGACCTCTGGTATCTCGACGACAAACTCAATGCCGTCCCCCACTATCCTTTTGTCCCGCAAAAGAACCAGCGCCTCATCCGCCGCGCCACCCCCTTCGAACGCCGCACCCTTAACACCCGCGAGTGGACCAAACACGACCCCGGCACCTGACCGCACTCCCTTTGCTCGCCAGACCGCACCGCCCGTGCTAAGAGTCTGGCTGCACGCTCGGGTGGCGAAATTGGCAGACGCGCCAGACTTAGGATCTGGTTCCGCAAGGAGTGTGGGTTCAAGTCCCTCCCCGAGCATTTTTTTCTTAGTCGGCAAATCAGACGCACCGCAGATACGCCGTCGTAACGCCTCAAAACGCAACTTTTCGACCATTTGAGGGCTCAAATACGTCGAGCGCACACGTTCACTTGTCCAGGGCGAGCATCAACTTGTTGAGCGAACGCGTCAACTTGGTCGAAATTTCCGTTTTTCTTCCTCTTGCAAACACCGTTTGCCTCGCGACGCGCCGAAAATCTCCCGCGAACGCAAGGCGTAGAAAATCACCGGCGTCACAATCAGAATATGCAGCAAGCTACTGACCATGCCTCCGATGACCGGGGCGGCGATGGGCTTCATCACTTCGGCGCCGGTGCGCGTGCTCCACATGATGGGTAGCAGGCTGGCGATGACGGTAGATACAGTCATCACTTTCGGCCGCAACCGCAGCAACGCGCCCTCCTTCACCGCCACCAGCAGATCCCGCGGGGAGAACTTCTCTCCGAGTTCCTCGCGTTTCTTCTGCAGCGCTTCCTCGAGATAGACGACCATGACCACACCGGTCTGGATCGCCGTGCCGAACAACGCGATATAACCGATCCACACGGCTACGCTGAAATTGTAGCCGAGCAACCATTGCAGAAAGACCCCGCCGGTCAGCGCGAAGGGCACCGCCAGAATGACGTGCGAGGCCTCGAGCACACTGCGGAACGTGACATAGAGGAGCAGGAAAATAATGATCAGCACCACCGGCACGACAGCCTGCAAGGTGCGACGGGCCCGCAGCTGGTTTTCATACTGTCCGCTCCACTCGATGCTGACCCCGGGAGCGGGCGCGACCTCCGCGGCAATGCGTCTTTGAGCCTCGGCCACGAACCCGCCCAAGTCGCGGCCCTGCACATTGGTATGCACGAAGAGTTTGAGCAGTCCGTTTTCGCTCTGGATTTCACTCGGACCGATGTTGCGGCGGATTTCCGCCAACTGGCCGAGCGGCACATACGATCCGTCCTTGCCTGCCACGAGAATGCGTCCCAACGCAGCCATATCATCCCGCTCCCCGCGCTGCAGGCGCACCTGCACGGGAAAGCGCTGGCGCCCCTCGATCGTCGTCCCCACATTCACTCCGCCGATCCCCGCTTCGACGTAATCGAGCACATCACGCAGAGACAATCCGTAGCGCGCCAACCGCACGCGGTCGGGAATGATCTCGAGGTATGGCTTGGCCTGCACCCGTGACGGTGCCACCCCCACCGCCCCGGGCACCGTGCGCAGAACCTTCTCCACCTCAAACGCTTTGCTTTGCAGAGTTTCCAGATCCGCCCCCAGAATTTTCAATCCCACCTGAGCGCGGATGCCCGTGCTCAACATAAGGATGCGATTTTCGATCGGCTGCAAAAACCCCGGCACATAGCCCGGCACCTGCGAGAGCTTGGCCGACAGCTCCGCCACAAGTTTGTCCTTCGTCATGCCCGGTCGCCACTGCTCCGGCGGTTTCAGCATGATGGTGGTTTCGATCATCTCAACCGGCGCCGGGTCGGTGGACGTCTCGGCGCGGCCCAATTTGCCCGCGGCGGACTCCACCTCGGGCACCTCCCGCATCACCTGATCCTGCCAAGCCATGATGCGCTTCACCTCGGTGAGCGAAGTGCTCGGCAGTAGTACGGGCATGAAGAGCAGGCTGCCCTCGTTGAGCGGCGGCATGAATTCCGACCCCATACCCCCGGCCGCCTTGGCCAACGCGGGGAGGTTCGCCCGGCGCAAACCGTCTACCATGGATGACGGCAGGCCGAAGGCCATGAACAGCGCCGTCGCCAACAGCAGCCCCGCCGCGGCCAGCACGGCGCGCCCGTGCCCGAGCGCCCAGTCGAGCACCGGGCCATACATCCGCAGCAGCGGACGCATGACGAAGTTCGACCCCTCCGGGTGAAACGGTCCCCGTACCAGCCACGAGCAGAGCACCGGCACAATGGTCACCGCCAGCAGTGTCGCACCGACCATCGCGAACGTCTTCGTGAACGCCAGCGGATGGAAAAGTTTTCCCTCCTGCCCGGTCAACGCGAACACCGGCAGGAACGCCAGGATGATGATGGCCATGGAAAAAAACACCGGACGCCCGACCTGTGACGCAGCGCGGCCCGTGACCGCCAGCGTTTCCGCCGCGGTCAAGCGCGAGCCCTTTTCCCGCTCGGCCCGCTCGCAATGCCGGATCACATTTTCCGTGATGACAATCGTCCCGTCCACCAGCACACCGATGGCGATGGCAATGCCGGCCAACGACATGATGTTCGACGTGATGCCAAACTCACGCATGAGAATGAACGAAATCAGAATCGCCGCCGGCAGCGGAATCGTCACGATGAGGACGCTGCGGAAATGCCAGAGGAAGAGTATGTGGGCCAAAGTCACGAGGATGACTTCCTCGATGAGCGCCCCGCGCAAGGTATCGATGGTTCGTTCGATCAACCCGCTGCGGTCGTAGAAAGGTTTGATAGTCACACCCGATGGCAGACTCGGCTGGATCTGCGCGATCTTTTCTTTGATGCCGCGGATCACCGCCATGGCGTTTTCGCCCGTGCGCATCACCACCGTGCCGCCCACCACCTCGCGCCCGTTCACGTCGAGCGTGCCCCGCCGGAACTCGCCGCCCAGCGATACATTTGCGATGTCTTTCACGTAAACCGGCACGCCGTCCGCCGTGCGAACAACCACTTGCTCCAGATCCGCGACCGATCCCACCAACCCCAGACCACGCACGACAAACTCCAGCCCGTTCTCCTCGATAACCTTGCCGCCCACGTTGAGATTTCCCGCCGAGAGCGCTTCCATCACTTCCTGCAGCGACACGCCTGCCGCCCGCATTTTGTCCGAAGATACCGCGACCTGATACTGTTGCACAAAACCCCCGACACTCGCCACCTCGGCCACACCGGGCACGGAGGCCAGCTGGTAGCGCAGGAAATAATCCTGCAACGATCGCAGCTTGCCGAGATCCGTGTCGGTCGCACGCGCATCCGTCGCGAGGTAGTATTGGTACACCCAGCCCAGACCCGTCGCATCGGGTCCGAGACGCGGCACCACGCCGGACGGCAACAGGTCGCTGACAAAACTCAGCCGTTCGAGCACGCGCGTGCGGGCGAAGTAGTTGTCGATCCGGTCCTCGAAAATCACGGTCAAAAGCGAAAAGCCGAACATCGAAATGCCGCGCACTTCCCGCACCCCCGCCAACCCCTGCAAATTCGACGAGAGCGGATACGTCACCTGGTCCTCCACCTCCTGCGGACTGCGCCCGGCCCAGTCGGCAAAGACGATCACCTGGTTCTCGCTCAGGTCGGGAATCGCATCGACCGGCGTATTGCGCAGCGCGACGACGCCGTAAGCCACCGCGAGCAGGAAAGCACAGGCGACAAGAAAGCGGTTGCGCAACACCCAACCGATCACCGTGGCGATCAAGGACGCACCTCCTGGCCGCACTCGAGCATGGCCGCTCCGAACCACGGATTGCGCAACGGTCCCTCGAGTTGGATCCACCGCGCTTTCGGCGGCGCGCCGGGAAACGCTCCGGCGGCCATCGGACACTCATACACCTTCACCGCGCCGGGATGTTTCAGAGCTTCGTCCACCGCCGGTGTCACCGCTTCGTAGAATGCCTTGCGGGCCTCCGCCAACGAACCCGCGGGCGCGGACAACCCCAAAACTGCCGCCGTTTCGTTGAACTTCGCCAGGTCATCCGCCGCCAGCGCCGCGGCCGCGGCACTCAACGCCGTCCACCGCGCCATGGCTTCGACAGGAATTTCATGGGCCGGAGATGCCTGCCCCGGATTCGCGGCCACCGCACCGAGCATTTCGGGTTGGGCCATCTGCGCCTCGGCATCGATCATCAAATTGCCCCGCACCACCACACGTTCGCCCTCGGCCAATCCCGAGAGGATTTCCACGGACTCGTCGCCGCGCCGCCCCACCCGCACATCGCGCCGTTCGTAGGCGCCGCCTCCGCGCTCAACGTAGGCCACCGCCCTCACCCCCGTGTCCAGCACGGCGCTGCGCGGCACGGTCAAAGCGTCCTCCGATCCCACCGTCAAACGCGCCTCACCGTAAGCCCGGTGCGGCAGCACGCGGTTGTGCCCCGGCACTTCCGAAACTTTCGGGTTCGCCACCTCGATCCGCACCTGCGTGCTGCGGGTTTCCGGATGGAACGTCGGGTCGATCAACGTGACTGCACCTTCCAACTCCCGCCCCGGCGCCGAGGGCGATGTCACCACTGCCGGCAACCCCGGGCGCACCCATGCCAAATCCTGCTCGTAAACCTGCGCGTGGAACCACATCACATTGAAATCCGCGATCTCGAAAAGCACCTCGCCGCTCTTCACGTATTTTCCCGGGTACACATTGCGCGTCACCACCGTGCCGTCCATCGGCGAGCGCAACATCAGCCCGAACGACTCACGGGCGCGGTCCGACAAATCCTCGACCTGCGCCGGCGTCAGACCGAACTGCACCAAGCGCTGCCGGGCCACCGACGCCTGCGGGTCATCCCGCCCGCGGCGCACCGCCGTCTGGAACTCGCGCACCACATAGAGCAGTTCCGGACTGTAAATCTCCGCCAGCGGCTCCTCGCGCCTCACATCCACGCCCACATGTTCGACAAACACCTTGTCGATCCGCCCGTCGAAAAACGCCGAGATGATCCGGTGCTTCGTGTCGTCGTCCTCGATCACCCCCGACAGACGGATCGTCTTCTCGACCGGCCCGCGCACCACCGGCGCGGTTGCCACGCCCAGGATTTGCGCGGTGGACGGCATCAGCGTGACGATCCCCGGCTCGGTGGAGATACCTTCCTCCCCCTCGTAAACCGGCACCAGATCCATCCCGCAAATCGTGCACTGGCCCGGCTGGTCCGCGGTAATCCATGGATGCATCGGGCTTTGGTAAAATTTGACGGCGCGTTGTTCGCCGTCTTCGGGACGCGAGCATCCCGACACTAAGATTAAAAGGAGTAGGAATTTTTTCATTTGGTTGTTTTCCGGAAGTGCCCCGGACGGGGCTTCAAAGAGCAAACGCCGATCGGGCCAGCCGTCGGCCACGTCAAAGACCGAAAATCAAATCAACCAAACCTGCAAAAGCCGCTGCCTTTGCGCGGGCGGAGGCCCGTGCGGCATCGCCCACCACTCCAGGGCAAACCGCTCCGGGGCACGGGCGCCCGCCACGTTGAAAGACTCGAACACCTGCAAATGACTCGATGGAGCGACTGCGACCGTTAGGGCGGCGGCGGTCTTCGCAGAAATCAGCACATGGCCCGCGCAACCGCAATTGTCGGCACGCTCGGTCGAATGCGCGCGCTCCGCACAGCAACCGTCTTCCGCCAACTCCGTCGTCACCACCATAGCCCCGCGACAACAACACACCCCAAGAACCAGCATCACAACTGCCAACCACGCTGCCCCTTGATGTTTCACAGCAGGCATGAGGTTAAAATACGCCCATTGTGAATAATGTCATGGTGTTTTCTGTCCGGCCCCTGATTCGTAGGAGGAAACGCTGTTTGCTCCGCTACCAACGATACAGACCCGCTTGTGCTTGGGGGCACAATTGGGCAAGTCCAAAACCATCCGCGCTTTTTTCGTAGTGGGAAATTTACCGCCTCACCATCGAACACAATATCCTGCATCACCGCGAAGTCGGCGCCATTCCGAGCAGCAGGCTGCTGAATCTCAAAAAGCCGTTCACTTTCCCTGATCTCGCCTTTGGGGACGGCGGGCTGACTGCCGCTGCGTTAAGGGGGCCAAGGTCGCATCCTGAACCGGCATTGATTTCTTGGCGCCAGCCCATCGCGGACCACATGAATACACCCGCAAAAAACAGCGGGCAGAGGGAATCGAACCCTCATAGCCAGCTTGGAAGGCTGGAGTTTTACCACTAAACTATGCCCGCGATGGTCAATGAATCGTCCGAGCAGGCTTGCCGGTCAAGGCCGTTTTACGGCACAAGAAGCAACACATGACTGAACCATCCACCGCGAACTCATTACGTATCCTCTGGGCCTACGTGCTGCCGTTCGCGATTTTCATGGGCGGGCTTGCCGTCATCTCGCTCGTGCAGTCGTTCGCCCCAGAAGAAAACGCCCCGCTCTGGCTGGCCGAACCTAAGTATTGGGTCTTTCCTCTGCAGGCGGTGCTCTGCGGTGCGCTGTTGGTGTGGTTCTGGAAATCTTACGCGTGGGGCGCCCGGTGGCATGTTTTCACGGGGGTTCTCAGCGGCTTGATCGTCCTGGCCATCTGGATCGCACCGCAATGGCTGCTCGGTGCCGAGCGCCGCGCCGAGGGATTCGACCCGATGATTTTCGCCGCTTCACCGCTTCTATTCTGGGGCACGGTAGCGCTGCGATTCCTGCGGCTGGTCGCGGTGGTCCCTTTGCTCGAGGAAATTTTCTGGCGCGGGTTTTTGCTGCGTTACCTGATCAAGGAAGATTTCACCAAAGTGCCGTTCGGCACGTTCTCGTGGTTCTCCTTCGGCGTGGTCACGGCGATGTTCGGCCTCGCGCACTTCGGCCCGGACTTCATTCCCGCGCTGCTGGCCGGCGCAATCTACAACTTGGTGGCCATCCGCACTAAGAGTTTGGCCTGCTGCGTGATCGCGCATGCGGTGACCAACCTCGGGCTGGGCCTCTACATCATGCAAACAGGTCAATGGGGGTTTTGGTAGCCCACCATTCCACGGCGGGATCTCACCCTGTTCGATTGAGAGTTTTTCGTAGAAGCGACTTTCTCACTCAAGTTTTCCACTCAAGTCTCATCCTCCACTCCAAATGAACGCCGGCCTCGCACAGATCAACACCACTGTCGGGGATTTTGCCGGCAATACGGACAAAATTCTCCGCGCCTACCGCGAACTGGTGGCGGCCGGGGCGGATTTTGTCGTCACGCCGGAACTGGCCGTCTGCGGGTATCCGCCGATGGATCTCGTCTTCCACTCCGGCTTCATCGCCGCGGCCGAGCGCCATGTGAACGCGCTGATGGTCGATACCGGCGACGTCCCGCTCATCGTCGGCACCGTCGAACCGAACTCCTCGCCACACGGCCGTCCGTGCCACAACAGCGCCGTCGTGCTGCAAAACGGCCGCCGTCTGGCCACCGCACACAAATCGCTTTTGCCGACCTATGACGTGTTCGACGAAGGGCGCTACTTCGAACCGGCCAACAAGGTGACCATGGTGAAAATTGCCGGCGTGAAAGCCGGCATCACCATTTGCGAAGATCTGTGGACGGCGGAATACCTGCCGCGCGATTACTACGGGCGCAGCCCGATCGACGAGCTGCAAAAGCAGGGCGTCGAACTGGTGATCAACCTGAGCGCCTCGCCCTTCGAAGCCGGCAAGCCCGCCAAACGCCGCGCCATGCTGTCCAAGATCGCCCGGCACGTGCACGCGCCGCTGGTCTATGCGAACACCGTCGGCGGCAACGACCAACTCGTCTTCGACGGGCACTCCCTCGCCTTCGACCGCGACGGCACGCTCGCTTCGCAATTTCCCGGATTCGAGGAGCACAACGAGATCGTCCGCCTACCTCCCGCCGCCCCCTTCCCGCTGGCGGAGCACTCCGATGTGGCCGATGTGCACGACGCGCTCGTTCTGGGTTTGCGCGATTACCTCGCCAAGTGCGGCTTCAAACAAGTCGTGATCGGTCTGAGCGGCGGCATCGATTCGGCCGTGACGGCGGCGCTGGCCGTCGAAGCACTCGGCTCGGAGAACGTGCTCGGCGTGACCATGCCCGGCCCGTATTCGTCGCCGGGCAGCATCGACGACTCGCTCACCCTCGCCCGCAATCTGGGCATGACCTGCCACCACATCCCGATCCAGCCCGGCTTCGCCGCGATGGAGGAACAACTGCGCGGGGTTTTTGCCGGGGAAAAACCCGACATCACCGAGGAAAATTTGCAGGCCCGGCTGCGGGGCATGACGCTCATGGCCGTCTCGAACAAGTTCAACCGCATGGTCATATCCACCGGCAACAAGAGCGAGTTGGCCGTGGGCTACTGCACCATCTACGGGGACATGGCCGGCGGCTTGGCCCTTCTCTCCGACGTGCCCAAGACGATGGTTTACCAACTGGCCGGACACATCAACCGCCACCGCGAAATCATCCCGCACAGCACCATCGCCAAGGCCCCCAGCGCCGAGCTGCGCGCCGACCAGAAAGACCAGGACACTCTCCCGCCCTACGATGTGCTCGACGAAATCCTGCGCCTTTACGTCGAGGAGCAGCTCACCGTGGACGAAATCTCCGGCCAAGGCTTCGAGCCCGACACCGTGCGCTGGGTGGCCGGGAAGGTAGATGCCAACGAATACAAGCGACAGCAGGCCGCACCGGGTATCAAGGTGACAACAAAAGCCTTCGGCATCGGACGCCGCGTCCCCATCGCCCAAAAATTCCGCGCTTAACTTCATGCTCGCATTTCATTTCATCCTCATCGCCCTCGGCGCCTTCCTGCTCGGGTCCATCCCCACCGGCTACCTCGTGGCACGCGCCAAAGGCATCGACATCCGCCAGCACGGCAGCGGCAACATCGGAGCGACAAATGTATTTCGCACCTTGGGCAAACCACTCGGAGTGCTTGTGTTTTTCCTCGACGCGCTCAAGGGTTTCGCCGCCGTGGCTGTGGCATCCGCGCTGGCTCCCGCGACCGGCGACACGGGCACATGGGCGGGAATCGTCGCCGCCGTTGCCGCCATCGCCGGGCACAACTACACGCCTTGGCTCGGCTTCCGCGGGGGCAAAGGCATCGCAACCTCCGCCGGCGTTCTGCTCGCGCTCATGCCTTTGGCCGTCCTTGCCATCGCCATCGTGTGGTTCCTCGTCTTTCAAATTTCCCGCTACGTTTCTGTCGCTTCCATCGCCGCCGCAGCGGCTTTGCCGGTGGCGATCGCCGCCTTTTGGCATTACGGCCTCGGCGGCAACGCGCCGCTGCTCGGCTTCGCCCTGCTCATTTCCTTGCTCGCCATCTGGCGCCACCGCTCCAACATTCAACGTCTGATGAACGGCACAGAGTCCCGCTTCCACCGCAAAACCGCCTCGTGAAACAACCGCAATCCATCTCCGTCATCGGAGCCGGCGGCTGGGGCACCGCCCTCGCCCAACTCCTCTCGCAACACCATCTCCCCGTCACCATCTGGTCGCACGAGACCGAGCAGTCCGACGAAATCAATACCCGCCATACCAACAAGCGCTTCCTCCCCGGCGTGACTCTGGCCCAAAACGTCCGGGCTACGGACGACATGGCCGTCGCAGCCCAAGGCGACCTGATCGTCGTCGTGCCTCCCTCGGTGTTTTTGCAAAGCGTGGCGGAAAATCTCGGGCGCGCCGGGGTGCGGCCGGGCGTCCCGCTTGTCTGTTGCACGAAAGGTCTCGAGCACCACACCGGACGATTGATGACCCAGGTGCTTTCGGCCGTTTTTCCCGACAATCCGGTGGCCGCCCTCTCCGGACCGAACCATGCCGAAGAAGTCGCTCGCGGCACACCCGCCGCCGCCGTCATCGCGGCGGAAGATCACGACTTGGCCAAGGATCTGCAAAAGTTTTTCTGCGCCGGCAATTTCCGCACCTATTCCAGCGACGACGTGCCCGGCGTCGAACTCGGCGGCGCGCTCAAAAACATCTACGCCATCGCGGCTGGTATCTCCGACGGCCTCGGCTTGGGCGATAATGCCAAAGCGGCCTTGGTGACGCGCTCGCTGGCCGAACTCGTGCGCCTCGGCACAAAGCTCGGCGGACAAAGCGAAACCTTCCACGGGCTGAGCGGCTTGGGCGACCTCATCGTCACCTGTTTCAGCGTGCACAGCCGCAACCGCGGCGTAGGCGAGCGCCTCGGACGCGGTGAATCATTGGCCGACATCCAGAAGTCGATGGTCATGGTGGCCGAGGGTGTACCAACCGCGCGCAGCGCCTACGAGGAAGCGCGCAAAAACGGAGTGGATACACCGCTGCTCGACACGGTGCATGCCGTGCTGTTTGAAGGACTCTCGCCGCGCGAGGGTCTGCTGCGCCTGCTGGCGCGGGAACCCAAACCGGAGCACAATATAAACATATGATCCACAAGCACTTGTCCGCCGCCAAAAAAGGTTGGCATTCGTGGCTTGATTCCGACCACAGCCTGGCTGGGCTGCTTTTCTTCCTCCTGATTTACGGATTCATCATCTACCCGCTGGCCGGGGAAGAGGCGCGCTCGCATCCGGCTGCAGCCCTGTCATTCTCGCTCATTCTTGTCCTCGGGGTGATGTCCACCACCCAACAAAAACTCGCCCGGTTGGTCTTGACGGCGCTGGCCGTGATCGCCTTCACGTCGCAATGGTTGCATTTCTTCATGGAGATTCACGCGGCGCAAATCGTTGCCACGGTGGCCGGGATCCTCTTTTTCTCCATGGTGAGTTGGCGCATCACCGCCCGAGTCTTCCGCAGCGGGAGCATCAATATTTACCGCATTTTAGGCGCCATCGCCGTCTATGTGCTCCTCGGGATCATCTGGGGCGAAATTTACATTCTTTTCTACCTCCATCAGCCTGATGCTTTTTATTTTGATCCCGCAACGCAGATGAACGAGCCCCCGATTTCCGAGCTGGTCTATTTCAGCTTTGTTTCTCTCACCACCATGGGGTTCGGCGACATTCTCCCGGTTAATCCCATGGTGCGCTCACTGGCCACACTCGAGGGGCTGGTCGGGCAGATTTACCCCGCCGTACTCCTTGCCCGGCTGGTTACGCTCTACAAGAAGTGACCACATTCGCGGTTGCACCCCGCGGGGTGCGCCCTTAGCGTATGTGCATGGACCCGCTCATTGCTTTCAGCACGCCCGGATGGCCGGAAATTCTCTTCATCCTCCTGATTATTCTTGTTCTGTTCGGAGCCAAACGCTTGCCGGAGTTGGCCCGCGGTCTCGGTCAAAGCCTCAACGAATTCCGCAAAGCCCGCGAGGAGCTCGACCGCGAGGTCAAAAAAACCGCCGAGACGATTAAGGCCACGGAAGCCCCCGGCAAGGAACCGCACAACCCCGCCTGAGTTGAGGTGTTTTGGCGGCGCGTCATCTTAGCGTCCGCATTTGTCTGGCTCCTGCCATGGCACATAGCCGGAGCGGAACCCCCGCCAAAGGGTGTAGTCTTCGTGACTTGGAATGTCCGTAATTACATCCTGAAGCCGCCCCTGGACGATCAAGGCAAACCCCTCAGCCCCGAGAAAAAATCCGCATCCATTGCCGCCATCGTGCAGACGCTCGGCGATCTGCGGCCGGATGTCATCGGCCTTTGCGAAATCGGCACGCGCCAGGATCTGGCCGACCTGCAAAATCGCCTGAAAAAAGCCGGACTCGATCTGCCTCACAGCACTTGGGTGGACAGCCCGGACCGCGACCGGCACTTGGCTCTACTGAGCCGGTTCCCCCTCGCCTCCAGCCAACATGTCCTTCAGGCGGAATTCAAGCTGGCGGGCATTTCCCGCGCCGTGCAACGGGGCATCTTGGATTGCACGATCCAAGTCTCTGACAACCTCCCGCTGCGCATACTCGGGGTGCATCTCAAGTCCCGCCGTATCGTGCCGGAGTTTGACCAGGCCGAATTTCGCCGCATGGAATCGATCATTTTGCGCGAGCACCTCGACGCCATTCTGACGAAAAACCCCGACGAGCCCGTGCTGGTTTTCGGCGATTTCAATGACACCAAAAACTCTCCCGTCATCCGCGGCATCGCAGGACGGAACGGCAGTCCGCGTGCCCTGACCATCCTGCCGCTGGCCGATGCCGCCGGCGACCAATGGACCTACCATTGGGACCAAAGCGACGAATACAGCCGGGTGGACTATGTGATGGTCAGCCAAGCTCTCCTACCTTACGTCAACCTCGGCGCCTCCCGCGTCCACCGCGCCCCTGGCTGGCAAATCGCCAGCGATCACCGGCCATTGGTGGTAGCTTTGGATCTTCCTGCCACAAACCCGACACCATGAAAATACTCCTCCTGCTTTTGCTGGGCTCGGCATTGACGGATGCCTGCGCGCAATCCGGGCCCGAACAGGCTTGGGCTCGTATTGCAGCACTGCGCCAAGGTCCCGGAACCCCGCCCGAGGGCGCTCCGGAAAAGGTCGTACAGATCGCGCGCAACCACCTGCTTGCGCAGGAAAAAACCCTGGGCGACTTCATCACGCGCTATCCCGACGATCCCCGGCGCTTCGAGGCGGAGATCGAATATGCAGCGGTGATGTCCTCGCTCGGCGTCTCGTTGTCCGACCGCACGCGTCTGGAAAAATCACTGCAACGTCTCGCCGCTTTGGAAAAAGCCAAGAGCACTCCCTCCAAAGTCAAAGCCGACGCCGCCTTCCAACGCATCACGACCACGATGCAAACGGTGAACATCGCCGCATCCGCCCGGCTGTCCGAGACCGCCAACGCCCGCAACACCATCCTCGAGTCGGCCGGGAATTTCGCCGCCCGCTACCCGGAGGATCGACGGGCCGCCCGTCTGTTGGCCGAGGTGGCCACGCTGTTCGACGACCAGCCCTCACGCAAACGCAAGGTGCTCGAGCAAGCCTCGACCCTCGCGCGGGATGACGGGACCCGGCAGCGCATCAGTGACGACCTCAAACGACTCGCCCTCCTCGGCCAACCGCTCGATGTTTCCTTCCCCACCATGCAAGGAGGAAGCTACGCCACCTCATCCGAGCGCGGACGTGTGGTGGTGCTGGTTTTTTGGGCCTCCTGGTCCCCGCCCTCGGTGGCTTGGCTGGCGGAGTTTGCCGACTACGCGAAAAGCCTGCCCTCCGGCCGCGTCTCCATCGTCACCGTCAACCTCGACCGCGACCCAGCACACTGCCGGCAAACGCTGAAAAAATTGCAGGTTGAAAATTGGCCCACCTCATCGGAAGGCGACGGCTGGGAAAACAAGATCGCCCGCCAACTCGGGGTGAACGCCCTGCCGACCATTTTCATTTGCGACTCGCAGGGACGCTTACGCGTCCTCAATGCCCGTCAGGATTACGCCGCCGTCCTGCGCCAACTTTTGACCGAAAAACCCGCACCCTGACTTCGCGCACCCGCAGTCTGACGGGGAAACAAGATTGCCGGGGATCGGGTCGACGATGTTCTCGAGGTATCGCGAAGTGATCTTTGCGCTCATAAATTGATTTAAATCCAAAGTCGGCTCGGCATGATGCGCCGGATGCCGCTCGCAACATCAGCCCTGCCTCCGATGTTTTCGTTGCTGGCCTTGATGCTGGTGGCGGTCGTGGGAGTCTCGCTGCTGCTGCTGCGTCTGCGGCAATCGCTGCTCGTGGCTTATTTCCTCTGCGGCATTGCCATCGCCAATACCGGGCTGATGGAGACCGTGGCCGGAGAGGGAGGCAAGGAAGCGATCGACCGTATGTCGGAATTCGGCGTGATGTGGCTGCTCTTCGTCATCGGGATGGATTTCTCGCTCAAAGAGCTGCGGCATCTCCAACGCTTTGCTTTCCAAGGAGGCGCAGCCCAAATGGCGCTGACGATGGCTGCGGCCGGCGCGGCGACGTGGGCATTCTTCGGATTCGACTGGCCGCAGGTTGTAGTTGTGGCCGTGGCGTGCGCGCTCAGCTCGACGGCCATCAGCGTGAAGCTTTATCAAGACATGGGGATCGCCGCTAGCTCCGGGGCCCGTATGGCGCTGGGCGTGGCAATTTTCCAGGATCTTTTCATCATTGCCTTCCTCGTTCTTTTGCCCGCGCTGTTTCCCGCGACCGGAGTCGACGGCGAGTCGACGGGTACACTGCTTGTCTTCACGCTGGCCAAAGGGATCGCCTTCATCGGGATCTCCTGGCTGCTGGCCAAGCATGTCATCCCGCGCGTTCTCCATGCCGTCGCCGCAACTCGCAGCCGCGAACTGTTCACCCTGACCGTGGCCGGACTGTGCATCGGCGTGGCCTATCTGGCGGCCCTGATGGATCTCAGCCTCATTCTCGGCGCCTTTGTCGCCGGCGTGGCCGTGAGCGAGTGCATGTACAAACACCGGATCGTTTCGGAGGTTGGACCATTCAAAGACCTCTTTCTCACGATGTTTTTCGTATCGGTGGGTTTGGGAATCGACCTCGCAGCCTTGGCCGACGACTGGCTGCTGATCTTGTCGATCATCCTCCTGCTCATTCTGGGCAAAACATTGCTCGTCGGCCTGATTGCCCGTTTGCTTGGCTTGAACTGGCGCGCGGCCGTCGTTGCCGGCATAGGACTCGGCAGCGCGGGCGAGTTTTCCCTCGTCCTGATGAGCAAAACCTCCGCCATGACTGAGTGGGCCAACAACGGCAACGAACCCTTGCTGGCCGCCATGGCTCTCTCGATGGCCATGGTGCCTCTGCTCATGCGCTCCGCTCCCGCGCTATCGGCCTGGCTCGAGAAACATTGCCCCACCCTATTGCAACGCCGACGCCCCGTGGAAAACCTGCCCCGGGGATCGGATCAGACACTCACGGATCACGCCGTTATCTGCGGTTACGGCCCGGTCGGACAACAACTGGCGGAAGCCCTCTGGGACCAAGGCATCCCGACCTTGGTCATCGACCTCAATGCCAACACCGTGCGCCAACTCCAAAGCAACGGACAGCCCGCCCTCTTCGCCGATGCCAGCCAGCCGGAAGTGTGGGACTTGAGCAACATTACCCGAGCGCGCCTCGTCGCTTTTACTTTTCCGGCCACGCCGGCCGTAGTCGCGGCCATGCATCTGATCCGCGAGCGCAACCCGGCTATCGCCATTGTGGTCCGCGCCGCTTTCAACAGCGATGCGCTGCGCTTGGCCGATGCAGGCGCCGATATCGTCGTGCAGGATGAAGAGGAAACCGCCCGGGCGACCGTCAACCGCACCTTGGCCGTACTGCACTTGGAACGGGGACAAACAGACCCCGGTGCAAAATCGGAGCAAAAATAAACGGAGCCTACGGGGCTCGAACCCGCAACCTCTGCCGTGACAGGGCAGCGCTCTAACCAATTGAGCTAAGGCTCCTCGAGAGCGGGTTAATAAAGCCCAGCCTACCCCGCAACAAAAGCAATTTTTCAGGGCGGCCAATTTCTCGTGCGTTCGCGGGGCGGCGGTTTTAACCTTGCCCGCTCATGAGCAAACCGTCAATGGCTGCCACGGCAGCAGATTTTTTATCGTCATTCGCAGACAAACTTCCGCAATCCCCCAGCCTCGTGGGATTGGATGGCTTCGTGGACAAAATTCTTCATGTGGTTGCCACAAGGGAGAACGCCGACCGCTACACGCGTCTCACGAGCATGGCGGAATTCGGCCGCCGCATCACCGGTGCATCAGGCTTGAGCGCGAATTTCGAAATGGTGCAGCAGATGGTCAAACTGGGCGGCAACGGCCCGATCATGGCCAACGCGCTCTCCGCCTACGGGTCGCCGGTCACTTACGTCGGGGTGCTGGGCTCGCCGAATCTCCACCCGGTCTTTGAGGATTTTGCCCGCCAAGCCAAGGTGATTTCGCTGGCGGAACCGGCCTGCACCGACGCGGTGGAGTTCGACGACGGCAAGTTGATGTTCGGCAAACACGAGAGTCTGCGCGAGGTGACATGGGAAAATCTGCTTTTGCACATTCCGCACGCGCAATTGGCGGATTATTTCAACAATTCCGCCCTCGTGGCTTTGGTGAACTGGACCATGCTCACGGGAATGACGCGCATTTTCGAGGAGTTGCTCGAAAAAGTGACACCGTACATGAAGGAGCGGCGCTGGATTTTCTTCGATTTGGCCGACCCGGCCAAACGCACCCGCGAGGATATCGCAAGGGCGCTTGATCTCATCGCCAAGTTCCAGACAAGCACCAAAGTAATCTTGGGTTTGAATCTTCAGGAAGGCCGGCAGATCGGCGAGGTGCTGGGCCTGGGCACTTGCGAGGAAACGCATGATTCCGTTGCTGCCCACGCCGCCGCCATCCGTGCCAAGCTCGACCTTGAGACCGTGGTAATCCATCCGGTTGCCTTTGCGGCCGCCGCCGACGCCGGCGGCACCGCGGCGGTGCAGGGGCCGTTCATCGAGAAACCTAAAATCACCACCGGAGCCGGCGACCACTTCAACGCGGGATTTTGCATTGGCAGGATCCTCGGTGCGCCGCTCGACATCAGCTTGCAACTCGGAGTCGGCACCTCGGGCTACTATGTGCGTTCGGCCAAAAGCCCCAACGTCGAGGACATGGTGGCTTTCTTGCGTTCGATCTGACAAGGACACGGCGAGACGATGGACCGCGCGCGATCCCACGAGCTTTTCCAGGCTGCCCTGCACCGCATCCCCGGCGGGGTGAACTCGCCGGTGCGCGCTTTCCGGTCGGTCGGCGGCGAACCCTTTTTCGTCAACCATGCCGCCGGCGCCCGCATCCGCGATGTGGATGGCAACGAATACATCGACTACGTCGGCACGTGGGGGCCGGCCATTCTCGGTCACGCCCCGCCGGTTGTGATCGAGGCCGTGCGCGAAGCCGCCTCCCACGGCCTGAGCTACGGCATCCCGAATCCTTACGAGGTGGAAATGGCCGAGCTCATCACTTCGTGGGTTCCCTCGGTCGAAAAAGTGCGCATGGTTAACAGCGGCACGGAAGCAACAATGTCCGCAATTCGTTTGGCGCGCGGTTTCACCAAGCGCGACAAGATCGTAAAGTTCGAAGGCTGCTACCACGGACACGTCGACTCGTTGCTGGTCAAGGCCGGCAGCGGCGCACTCACCCACGGGGAACCGGACAGTGCGGGCGTGCCGGGCGCGTTGGCCTCGCTGACCATTACGCTCCCATTCAACGACCCGGCGGCGCTGGAACAAACATTCGCCGACGAGGGGGATACCGTCGCCGCCGTGATCGTGGAACCGGTCCCCGCCAATGCAGGGCTTATCCCGCCCCAGCCCGGATTTTTGGAAAAACTACGAACGCTCTGCTCGCGGCATGGCGCCGTGCTCATTTTCGACGAGGTGATGACCGGTTTCCGCGTGGCCAAAGGCGGCGTGCAGGAACTCACCGGCATCACGCCCGATCTCACGGCGATGGGCAAAGTGATTGGCGGAGGTTTGCCCGTAGGCGCCTTCGGCGGACGGGCCGACATCATGGACCATCTCTCGCCGCTCGGGCCGGTCTATCAAGCAGGGACGCTCTCCGGCAACCCGTTGGCCATGGCCGCGGGCTTGGCGCAGCTGCGCGAACTCGAGCGGATCAATGCCTGGTCATATCTCGACAGACTCGGGGCAGAGTTGGAATCGGCCGTGCGAAAAACTTTGGCCGCGACTGGATGCAATTACGCATTCCACCGCCTGGGCAGCATGTTCTGCCTGTTCTTCACCCCCGAGCCCGTCAGGAACCTTGAGGAGGCCAAAAAGTCCGACACGGCGGCCTTTGCATCATTTTTCCATCGCTGCCTTGATGCGGGGGTGTATTTTGCCCCGTCGCAATTCGAGACGGGATTTATCAGCACCGCCCACACGGCGGATGATCTGGCCCGCACGGCGGAAGTCACCGCGAAAGCTTTGCGACCCACTGCATGAACCCAGCCGAGGAACCAGATGACCGCTCGATCGAGTTGGAGTTGCTCGCCCGCATCGCGCGGCGCGAGCGGGTGGCATTCGAGCAACTCTATGACCGCTATGCGAATATCCTCTACGCGACGGCGCTCAAATTTGTCAAAGAAAGCGCCGATGCACAGGACGTGGTGCAGGACGTCTTCATCCAGATTTGGGACAAAGCGCATCTTTACGATCCGGCCAAAGGCAAGCCCCTCACGTGGGCCCTCACGCTCACCCGCAACCGCTCGATCGACCGCATCCGGTCCATCCGGCGGCGCACGAGGTTGCGTGACGACTTCGAGGCGGAGACGAGAGTCGATGAATCCGCCGGAGTCAAAGAGGCGTTATCTGAAGTGGATGCCGGAGAAAAAGGCCAGATTTTACGCAAGGCAGTCGCCCAACTGTCCACCCAGCAACGGAGAGTCATCGAATTGGCTTACTTCCGCGGTCTCACCCAAGTGGAAATTGCCGATCAACTGGGCGAACCTCTCGGAACCATCAAAGCCCGCGCCCGCCGCGGATTGTTGAAATTAAAAGAACTCCTCTCCCACCAGTTATGAACCGCGAACAGATCGAAGAACTCGCTTCCCTGCATGCCCTCGGCGCGCTCGACGGGGAAGATCTGGCCGCATGGGACCAACTCCACGAGAGCAATCCAGAGGCCCGGCAACTCGGCGAGGAACTCTTGGAAACCGCCGCCCAACTTTTGCCTCCCGCCGCCGGGATCTCCGCCCCGCCGGCCTTGCGAGGTCGCGTGATGGATGCCGTTTTCGGCAAAGACCCGATGTCTGCGGCTAACTCTACAGGTACCTCCGATTCTGCCGCGTTCGGGTGGAAAGCTTGGTCCGCCGCCGCCGCCATCATCTTGCTCGCATTGGCTGGCACCTCGGGAGTCACCAACCAAAAAGAGAGCATCGTCGTGCGCGATGCCCGGCCGGATGGACGCGGACTTTTCATTCCTCTGGCCGGCTACGGCGACTTCAGCGGCGTGCACGCCAATGTGTTATGGGACAGCGGACAGCGCGGGTGGTATGTGCAGGCGGACGGGCTGCCCGCTCTTCCATCGACCCACACCTACCGCGTGTGGGCGGTGTGCGCGGACGGCAATTTGCATGACTGCGGAGACTTGCCACTGCAGTCCGGAGGCACCGCGCGGCGCTTCGTTCGACCCGGCGATTTGATCGACTCGATGCAGGGATTTGTTGTCTCGGTCGAACCCGCCGGTCAAGCCGGGCCGCTGCCAACTTCAAACGCCGTCTTGATCAGCCCCGGCCTGCTGCGCCGCGGCTAAAAAACCAGCACCACTACGATCCCGGCAAGGATGGCCACGGCGATTCCGACACCGAGACCTTGCGATCCTTTGGCCAACGGACTGTTCGATTTGGCGAACCACTCGGCCAAGATAAGCCAGATGGCGGGAATCAAAAGAAACCACACGCCTTGATTCGCGGAAAAGACCGTAAATTGATCCGCCCACCCCTGCGGCGGGACGGCAATGGCCCCAGAGTTGACCAAAATCCGCGCGGCCATCACCCCGAGAGCCAGCATGATGAATTGCGCCAGTGCGATCGCGATATTCATGGTGCAATCACCCTGCTCCTTCCGGGAGAGGTGGTCAATCTTGCGATCCGCTCGACTTTATCCCCGCGTTGCCATAGCTGAATGCCGTGCAACCTACTGCGCCGGTCCGCGTCCAAGCCAAGTTCTTCTTCGAGGGAGAGAAAAAGTTTTTTGTCAAAGGCACCACCTACGGACCCTTTGCGCCGGATAAACGCGCCGAGCACTTCGGCCACCCGGAGAAAGCCCGCAACGACTTCGCCCTCATGCGGAAGGCGGGGATCAACCTCGTGCGCGTCTATTACGTGCCACCGAAGTGGTTCCTCGACGCCTGCACCGAGCACGGCATCCGCTGCCTGATCTCGATTCCGTGGGCCGAGCATATCGAATTTCTCAACCAGCGAAAAATCCGTCGCGAGATCGAAAACACGGTGGTCGCCGCCGTGCAGACAAACCTCGGACACCCCGCCATTTTCGGCTTTCTCATCGGCAATGAAATCCCCAGCCACATGGTGCGCTGGCTCGGGCCCCGCCGCGTCACGGAATTTCTTGAAAGCCTGATCAACCAAGCCAAACAAGCCAACCCCGGCGTCCTTTATTCCTACGCCAGCTTTCCGCCTACCGAATACCTGCTCCCGCAGAACGCGGACTTTCTGACTTTCAATGTCTATCTCCACCGCCAGGAAGATTTCGACCGCTACCTCGCGCGTCTGCAAAACCTAGCCGAAGACCGCCCGCTGCTACTCGGGGAGTTCGGTATGGACACCATCCGCCATACCGAGGACGAGCAGGCAGAGATGCTCGGGTGGCACATCGAGAGCGTCGTGCGCGGCGGCTTGGCCGGCACCATCATCTACGCTTGGACCGACGAGTGGTTCCGGGGCGGCATGGAAATCACCGACTGGGCTTTCGGATTGGTCACGCGCGACCGCCGGCCGAAGAAAGCCTTCGAGACAGTCAAAAAACTTTTCGCCGGCGACAAGCCTGTAGCCGAGCGGGTGCCTCTCCAGTGCTACCCGCGCGTGTCTGTTATTGTCTGCTCCTACAACGGCGGCAAAACATTGCATGACTGCCTCGCCGCACTCGACCGGGTGGACTATCCTGATTTCGAGATCGTGTTTGTCGACGACGGCTCGACGGATGACTCCCAAGCGACCGTCGCCGCATGGGAAAAAGCGCGCGAGGTCCGCCGGGCGCAGGGCTCAAAGCTGCCCGGTTTCCAGAACATCCGGCAAATAAACATGGGTCTCAGTTACGCCCGCAACGCCGGGGCGGCGGCCAGCACCGGCGAAATCATCGCTTACACCGACAGCGACTGCATGGCTGATCCCGACTGGCTTTACTATCTCGTCGGCACGTTGCTCTCGGGCGATTACGCCGGCGTGGGCGGTCCGAATATCTCGCCTCCGGCGCAGGACTGGATCCAAGCCTGCGTCGCGGCCGCACCGGGTGGCCCGAGCCATGTGCTGCTCACCGACGTGGTGGCCGAGCACATCCCGGGATGCAACATGGCCTTCCACCGCTGGGCATTCGACTCGGTCGGGGGCTTCGACCCGGAATACCGTAAGGCGGGCGACGATGTGGACTTCTGCTGGAGATTGCAACAAAGCGGCGGCGTGATCGCCTTCAGCCCCGCGGCGATCGTGTGGCACTACCGGCGATTCACCCTGCGGGCCTTCCGCAAGCAGCAGGAAGGCTACGGCGAAGCAGAGTCGATGCTGCGTTTCAAGCATCTGGTCTTTTTCGGCCCAACCGGCACGGCCAAATGGAAAGGCCAGATTTACGGCGCCCCACGCTTCACTTGGCTGGTCAATCGCCCGCTCATCTATCACGGCGTCTTCGGCGAAGGTTTGTTCCAAAGCATTTACCCCACCCCGCGTTCGGAGATCGCGAACTACTTGGCCAGCTTGGAGTGGGTGGCGCTCACGGCCTTCATCGCCGTCGTTTCCATCGGCTTCCCGCCGCTGCGCATCGTGCCGTATCTCATGATCGGCGGCACCTTGCTGGTGGCTCTCTCCTATATGCTGCAAGCACGGCTCGAGCCGCAATTCGACTCGGTGCGGGCGCGCCTGCTGGTGGCTTTCCTCGCGTTCACCCAGCCTCTCGTCCGCGGCTGGATGCGCTACTACACCTGGCTCAAATACAAACGCACTCCCGCCACCGTCATCCGCACCCCCGAGCAGGAACTCGAGCACCGTCACGCCGGCGGCAGTGTCTCGGATTTTGAATTCTGGAACGAAGAGGGGCACGGACGCGAACGCCTGCTCGCCGAAACCACGCGCCTGCTGGAAGAAGAAGGTTGGAGCTACTCCATCGACACGGGCTGGAACGATTGGGACCTGCAAATCTACGGCAGCTTCTGGTGGCTCGTCCGTCTGCGCTCGGTCACGGAATACCACGGCGGCCCGAAATGCCTCACCCGCGCGAAACTCAAGCTGCGCATGGGCGGAGCAGCCGTCCTGGCCAACTTCCTCGCGCTCACGACTCTGGCCTACCAGCAGCTGTTGGCCGGCGGCATGGCTTGGTGGGCTCTGGTCGGATACGCCGTTTTGGCCGCCTTTCTCTGGTTCCGCGCCCGTCGACTCCAGCGCCGCGTGGCCGATCTGTTAGCCGTGGCCGCAAGGCACGCCGGGCTATCACGGGTCTCGAAAAAACAGGCAGCGTGAGCGCGCTCCTGAGCGATTACGATTTCGAACTGCCGCGTGAACTGATCGCTTCGCGGCCGCTGGCCGAGCGTTCCGCCTCGCGGATGCTGGTGGTCGATCGGACGACCGGCACGATCTCGCATCAAACATTTCGCGATTTGCCCGGTTATCTTCAACCCTGCGACCTGCTCGTGCTGAACAACTCACGCGTCATTCCATCGCGCCTGCTCACGCCCGACCATCGCATCGAGCTTCTCCTTTTCGAGCATCTCGGTCCGGCGCGCTGGCGCGCTTTTGCCAGACCAGGCAAACGCACCCGCACCGGCGAAAGTTTCGCCATCGCCGAAACCACCGCCACTATCGAAGCAATCGACGAGGCCGACGGCACGCGCATTGTCCGCTTTGAGTCCGAACCCGACCTCGAAGAGCTCGGTCGCATCCCCATCCCGCCGTATCTCGGACGCGAGGATGACGAGGAGGACCGGGTGCGCTACCAGACCGTTTATGCCAGCGTGGCCGGGTCCGTCGCCGCACCGACGGCCGGACTCCATTTCACCCCGGAAATTCTCGCCTCGCTGCCCCATGCGTTCGTCACCCTGCACGTCGGGCCGGGAACCTTCCTGCCCGTGCGCACCGACAATCTCGAGGAGCATAAAATGCACGGCGAGGATTACCGGATAAGCGAGGAAACCGCCGCTGCCATCAACACCGCGCAACGCGTCATCGCCGTCGGCACGACCAGTCTGCGGGTGCTGGAGTCGCTACCCCCGGGGCCGGTCGCCGCCGGGCGCGGTCGCACGGAATTATTCATCCGCCCCGGATTCACCTTCCACCACACCGGCGCCCTGCTCACCAATTTTCACCTCCCGAAATCGACACTCTTCGTGCTGGTCTGCGCTCTGGCGGGCACGAATCTGATGCGCGCCGCCTACGCGGAAGCGATCCGCGAGCGTTACCGCTTTTTCAGCTACGGCGACTGCATGTTGATTCTCTGACGAGTCTCGCCAAAGGCCGGGCCGCCAAGTAAAAAACGGCATGAGCACAATCAAAGCTTACGCCGCCAAGTCAGCCGGCGCCGCCCTCGAGCCTTTCGAATTCACACCCAAGCCGCTCGGCGACGAGCAAGTGGAAATCGCCGTCGATTACTGCGGCATCTGCCACTCGGACCTCTCGGTCATCCATAACGACTGGGGCAATGCGGTCTATCCTCTCGTTCCCGGCCACGAGGTTTCCGGCCGTATCGTCGCCGCCGGCGACAAAGTGAAAAATGTGAAAGTCGGCGACCGCGTCGGCCTCGGCTGGTTTTCCGGCAGCTGCATGGCATGTCCGGATTGTATGCGGGGCGACCACAATCTCTGCGGCAACGGCGAGGACACCATCATCGGACGCCCCGGCGGTTTCTCAGAACGCGTGCGCGCTCACTGGGCCTGGGCCATACCGATTCCCGATGGCGTCGATCCCGCCAAGGCCGGACCGCTTTTCTGCGGCGGTATCACCGTTTTCAATCCCATCGTGCAATGCGGCGTGAAGCCAACCGACCGCGTGGGCGTGGTCGGCGTGGGCGGACTCGGCCACATGGCCATCCAGTTTCTTAACAAGTGGGGATGCGAGGTCTTCGCCTTCACTTCGTCGGAGGACAAAAAAACTGAACTGCAAAAGATGGGGGCGCACCATGTGGTGAATTCGAAAGATCCCGCGAAGTTCAAACCGCTGGCCCGATCGCTGGATTTTATCCTCGTCACCGTCAACGTTTCGCTCGACTGGCCCGCTTATGTGGAGACGCTCGCACCACGCGGCCGTCTCCATTTCGTCGGCGCCGTGCTGGAACCGCTCAATATCGGCGTGTTCCCGCTGCTGATGGGACAACGCTCCGTCTCGGCCTCCCCGCTGGGCAGCCCGGCCACCACGGCGCAGATGCTGGACTTCTGCGCGCGGCACAAAATCGAAGCCGTTACCGAAACCTTTCCGATGTCGAAAGTGAACGATGCGCTCGCGCACCTCGAATCCGGCCAAGCGCGTTACCGCATCGTGCTGCAGAACGACTTTTAAGACCCCGGATTGCCCGCCCTCTTGCGGGCGAAGAAATCTTTGAGCATGGCGGCCGATTCCTCGCCGAGCACACCGCTGGTCACCTCGCAGCGGTGATTGAGCGGGGCGCTTTGCAGGAGGTTGATCCAGCCGCCGGCCGCGCCGCCCCTAGGATCCGGACAACCAAAGACCACGCGGCGCAAGCGGGCAAGCACGATGGCGCCCGCGCACATCGGGCACGGCTCCTTCGTCACGTAAAGGTCGCATTCGTTGAGCCGCCAATCGCCGACCGCCGCCTCGGCCTGCGTGATTGCGAGCATCTCGGCATGCGCCGTGGCATCCTTGAGCATCTCGACTTGGTTCCAAGCGCGGGCAATGACTTCGCCATGGCGCACGATGACCGCGCCGATCGGAACTTCGTCCGCCGCGGCGGCTTTGCGGGCGCAGCGCAGGGCGGACTGCATGTAGAAAACATCCGGCTGCCAGTCGAAGCCTTGGATTTCCGCGTCGCTCACCCTAACCTCCCCGCATGAAAACGCTCGTCGCGCCTTCCATCCTTGCCTGCGATTTCGCGTGCCTCGGCGAAGAAGTGGCCGAGGTGACACGCGCTGGCGCGGATTGGATTCACTGCGATGTGATGGACGGGCATTTCGTGGACAACATCTCGTTCGGCTCGGCTTTTGTCGAGGCGGCCGCGCGGCACACCGATCTTCCGCTCGACGTTCATCTCATGATCACCCACCCCGACCGCTACCTGGATCGTTACTTGCCGGTGGCGGCTTCGGTGGACATTCACCTCGAATCCGACACGAATGTGCCGGAGACGCTCCGGCGTATTCGCGCGGCCGGCAAGAGAGCCGGGTTGGCCATCAATCCCCGAACTCCGGCTGAGGCCATCGCGCCTTATCTGGGGCAGTTCGACATCCTGCTCGTAATGACCGTGGAACCTGGTTTTGGCGGGCAACCTTTCATGGCCGACATGTTGCCCAAAATCCGGGCCGCTGCGGAAATGCGCGCGAAAGCCGGGCTGTCTTTCCACCTCACCGTCGATGGCGGGATCAATGTAGAAACCGCCCGCCCATGTCGTGAAGCGGGAGCCGATATCATGGTGGCGGGAACCTCCGTCTTCCGGTCCCAAGACCGCCGCGCCGAGATTGCCGCTTTGCGTTGAGCTACTGCACAGAAACGGGTGGTCGACTCTGGCCGCGCAACTGGGCCAGCGCCTCTCCGACAAGAAACAGCGAGCCAGTGATCAACACGAGCCCGTCCAAGGAGGACAAACGGCGCAAGGCATCGGTCAACGAAGTGGCGTAGATGGTCGAGAATCCGGCCGCCTCAGCCGTCGCGCGCAATTCATCCTCCGGGCAACTCCGCGGGTTGCCGCTCACCGGAACAAGCCATATTTCATCCGCGATGTCGCCTAGTATCCGCAAGAGGGTCCCGGGGTCTTTGTCCCGCATGGCAGAGAAAACCAACCGTGCTTTTTTCGCCTCGAAAATCTCACGCCAGGTGCGCACAAGAACGCGCGCGGCCTCCGGATTGTGGGCACCGTCGAGGACGATGTTGTCCGCGTGGATCTGGAAGCGACCATCCCATTGGACCGCGGCCAAGCCGCGGCGGCGCGCGTCTTCTTGGCGAACAAGACGGGCCGCATCGAGCGCCGCCCGCGCCAACGCCGCGTTCCAACGCTGATGTTCTCCGGGCAATGCGACAAAGCCTTCGCTCCATGGTTGCTCGACGAAAAGAATCGGCGCACCGATCTCTTGCGCACGGGTGGCTAGAACATCTCTTGCGTCCGCAGCTTGCGGAGCGGACACCACCGGCACGCCGGGTTTGATAATCCCCGCTTTCTCGGCGGCGATTTCGGCGAGGGTATTGCCGAGCCACTGCTGATGATCCATGCCGATGGGAGTGATCACGGACACAAGGGGAGCAACGGCATTGGTGGCATCCAAGCGTCCGCCCATACCAGTTTCCCACACGACTACCTCCGCCCATTCGCGGGCAAACCACCATGCCGCCAGCACGGTGGCCAACTCGAAAAAAGTAGGGGCATACTCCCATCCGACCGAAGCCTCGCGCAGGAGCGACAACCCCTCCGCTGCGGCATCCTCCGGCATCAACTGTCCGTCGAGCCGGATGCGCTCGCGAAAATCAACAAGGTGCGGCGAGGTGTAGAGCCCTGTGCGGAGGCCGCCAGCGCGCAGCATCGCGTCGAGCATGGCGCAGGTACTGCCTTTGCCATTGGTCCCGGCGACATGGAGGAAGCGAAGCTTTTGCTGCGGATGACCAAGCGCCGCGAGGAGGCGATGCGTGTTTTCCAACCCCAGCTTGATCCCGAAGGTCTGGCTTCCGTACAGCCACGCCAACGCGTCGCGGTAGTTCACTGGCCGCGGTCAAGGAAATCGAGCAACTGGGCCAGCACGGGGCGCATCCGGTTGCGCGGCACGATCATATCCACCAAGCCGTGATCCTGCAGGAACTCGGCCGTCTGGAAACCTTTGGGCAATTCCTGGTGCGTGGTCTCACGGATAACGCGCGGTCCGGCAAAACCGATCATGCATTTGGGCTCGGCCACGATGATGTCGCCGAGCGAGGCATAGCTGGCCATGACGCCGGCCGTGGTGGGATTGGTTAGCACCGATATATACGGCAACTTTGCCTCGGCGTGCCGTGCCAGCGCGCCGCTGGTCTTGGCCATCTGCATGAGGCTGAGCATGCCCTCGTACATGCGGGCGCCGCCGGAGGCGGAGATGACGATGACGGGCCACTTCTTTTCCGTGCTGCGTTCGATGATGCGGGTGATTTTTTCACCCACCACCGACCCCATGGTGGCGGCGATGAAGTTGAAATCCATCACGGCCAGACCGATGTCATGACCGTCGAGCCTTGCCTCGCCGGTCAGGACTGCGTCCTTGAGTCCGGTTTTTTTGCGGTAGGTCTCGAGGCGCTCTTGATAGGTGGCGACACCGCGGAATTTAAGCGAATCCACCGAGAGCATACCGGCGTCTCTCTCTTGGAAAGTGCCGGGATCGACGAGGCTCTCGATGCGCTCGCGGGCCCCCAAGGTCATATGGTGCTGGCACTTCGGGCAAACCTGCAAATTTTGCGCCAACTCGATGCGGTGGATCACCTCGCCGCAGGAGGGGCATTTCATCCAAAGCCCCTCGGCAATGTTGCTTTTCGACTTCGAACGGATTTTCAGCGCGGGTTTTTGGAAAATTCCCATGCTTGTTTTCTACCCTCGCGCGACCGTGATGACAACCACGGCGGCAGCTCCGCCCTGGAGCAGGGTTTGGGCGCAGGCGGCCGCGGTGGAACCAGTCGTGATCACGTCATCCACGAGCGCGAGGCGACGCCCTACGACGGCAAATCCGGGCTTCATGTCAAATGCCCCCTGCAGGTTTTCAAATCTTTCCTCCCGGTGAAAGTGGGTCTGCGTGAGCGTATAGCGGCGGCGGCGCAAACAATCAGTCACCGGCAGCCCGAGGCGTCGCCCGGCCAGATGGCCGAGTACCTCGGCCTGATTGAACTCCCGCTCGCGACGCCGCGCCGGATGCAAAGGCACCGGAACAATCCCATCCACCGGCTCATCCCTGAGGCGCTCATCGCGGAAACCCTCGGCGAGCATCCGCGCCAGCAAATGGCGGAGATGAAGCTGGCGGTTGTATTTGAATCGATGGATCAACTGTCGCACGACACCGCGACTCCGATAAGCGGCGGTGGCAAATTCAAAGAACAACTCGCGGTCGCCGCAGTTCATGCAACGGAAGACCGAGGTGACGGCTCCTCCGTAGGGTTGGCTGCAGACCGCGCAACGCGGGCCGTTCAATTTGATGCGGCTCTGACGGCACCCACGGCAAAGACCGGTATAGCGTCGGCCAACCGCGCCGCCACAGGCTGCACAATGCGGCGGGTAAAGCAGGTCCGTCGCCGCCTCAAGAACCTCCCGGGGCCACCGGACGAAAGACATAACGAAGATAAAGCTGTACCAACACGCCGGTGAGCACCAGCACACCGAGCGGAAGAATACCGGTGGGAACCGCGCCGCTGACCAGATTCGGGCCGACCCACGGAAGATGTCCGGAGGGAGAGGCGGAAGCCGTTTGCAGGAACAGGTTCGAGGTTTGCTGGCTGAAAATCCACCCCGCGTGCAGCCCGACGGGAAGCCAGAGCGAACGGGTGCGCACGGCGGCGACACCAAGAATCCATCCGGCCACAAACAGGCTCGCCGCGCCGAAAATCAGCAGCCCGCCTTCCGGCAAACCTTCGCTGAAACGCAAAGCCTCCGCCAAACCGCTCGACCAACCCACGGCCTCGGGCGCCATCGCGGTTTTGGACGGTTTGATGAAATGCACCACGACGAAAAACCAAGTGCTGACAAAAATCGCGCCGGCCCGCGGCAACGACCACAGGCACAACCCCAGCACGACACCACGGAAAACTACCTCCTCGATTCCCGACACCGCCGCGGCCGTGAGCAGGATACGCCCCAGTCCGGACCAAGCCGGTTCAGGTCGCAGATGGGCAAACCCACCGGCCAAGTAAAAGACGGCGAGCATCGCGACCAATACCGAGGCCATGACAGCACCTGCCACGAGGTCGATCCGCCAAGAGGGATTGGGTTGGAGATTGAGCTCCGCCGGGCGGCGCAGCCCGATCCAGCGCAAGGTCGGCCAGAGCAGAACCAGCGCGCTTACCTGAATGCATCGCGACAGGACACGATGGAAGGGGAATCCGGCCAACCATGCGGAAAAGCCGGCAGCCTCCAGCCATTGGCCCAGCCAGAAGACCGGAGGCGCCACCAATGCCCCGACCACGAAGACCGTGACGAGGTAGAGTAGAATCTTCAGGTAAGCGGGCATGACAAAACTGGCGGGTGATCCTCTTCGCCGTAACTCCGCGTAGGGCATCCCGAACTGATGTCCCGTGCAAGCTTTAACGCAGCCGAGACCAGAGCGCCGGGAAACCGCGGCAAGGACGAGCAGATTACCGTTGCTGCATTCCTGCCCTGGCGGGGTTCATCAGTCGGACCTCCGCGGCCCCCGACGCCGAATCAATGTAAACCCGCGATGATTCGAACACAACACTGCGGAAAAATACGTAAGCGACAAATTTCTTGATTCATTATCGCGAGGCACATATAAGGAACTACTAATCCCATCATCCCCAGTAATTAGTTTTGTGACAAAGCCCCTCCTCATCATCTGCATCGTTATATCCCTCGCTACCGCAGCACTGGGATTAATTAACCGTGGTAAATTGGCCACAACGAAAGAAACGCTGGATAACACAGAATCCCAATTAGCCTCTACGCGTATTGAACTCGAAACCTCCAAAAAGGAGATCGAAACCAAATCTCAGGAACTCGCTGCTCTCAATACGGAAAAAACCGACCTTAACACCAAACTTACCGAGGCCCAAGGAGAGCTGACCAACGTCAAAGGGGAGTTGGCTACAGCCCAAGAAAAAGCCACTGCGGCGACCAGCGAATTGGAGCAACTCAAATCGGACGTCGCAGCCAAAGACACCAAAATCTCGGAGTTGGAGCAGAAACTTGCTTCCTCTGCATCCGGTTCACCGCAAACTCTGGTCGAGGGATCTGAAGGCGCCGATTGGAAGGCCCGAGTGACCGAGCTCGAAACAATCAACAACCAGCTGCAGGATCAAAACACCGGTCTCAACGCGCAAATCGCCGAGCTTCAGCGGAAAGAAGACAGTCGCCAGAATGTCCAGATGCGTCAAGGCCTCACAGGCACCATCCTCGCCGTCAACCAAGCATGGAACTTTGTTGTACTAAGCATGGGCGACCGCCAAGGTGTTGTCCCCAACGCCGAAATGCTTGTCCAACGCGGCAACCAATACCTGGGGAAAGTGCGCGTTACGTCCGTCGAACCCTCGACCTCCATTGCCGACATTCTCGTGCGCACCGTTCCCCGCGGATTCACGGTGATGCCCGGGGACCAAGTGATCTACCAGTCGCAACGCGACTGACAGGGCTCATGCAAAAACTTCTGCTCGCCCTCCTCATGATCGCTGTCTGCAGCGGAGGGTTGACAGGGTGCACGTCTTCTTCAACGACTAGCGTCTCGGGAAGAAACGTGAGTTCCATCCCTTGGAACCGCCCAGCCAAGTGGGAAGGTGGCGGCGTGCTCGGCAGCCAGATGTCGTCCATGCAAGGTTACTGAGTGGCCGAGAAAAAGTTTCGCCGCGCGCTCGTCATCCGGGGCGGAGCTCTCGGGGATTTTCTTCTCACGCTCCCGGTCATCTCCGCTTTGCGTGAAGCCGCGCCCGACAGCCGCCTTGAAGTCCTTGCCTATCCCGGCATTGCCAGCTTGGCAGTCTCGGGCGGATTGGTAGATGCCGCGCGATCGATCGAATACGGACCGCTAGCCGGATTTTTCACCCGCGGGGCGGTCCTCGATCCTGCTTTGCGGGAATACTTCGCCTCGTTCGACCTCATCCTCAGTTATCTTTACGATCCGGATGGCATTTTTTCGGAAAACCTCCGCACCGCCGGCGTCAAATGCCTGCTCACCGGTCCCCACCGGCCATCAGAAAAGTCCCACGCTATCGACCAACTCGCCGCGCCGCTAATCGATCTTCAGTTGCCCCTCGGACGCCGGGCGACACGATTGAACATTGTGCCGACCAAGCAGGGCGCAAATGTGGTCGCGCTCCACCCTGGGTCCGGCAGCCCTGCCAAAAACTGGCCGGCCGGGTATTGGCGGCAAGTTATGGAAGAGCTTCTTGCGGACAATCCCTCGCTGCAGCTAGCCATCGTCGGCGGCGAGGCGGATAGCGACACCCTGGGTCCGCTGCGCCATTTGGACACATCCGCCCCGGTTACTTTTTGGGAAAACCTGCCATTGCCCGACTTGGCCTCAAATCTCGCCGGAGCCCGCTTTTACCTTGGACACGATACCGGCGTGAGTCATCTCGCCGCCGTGGCCGGCTTGCCATCCCTGCTGCTGTTCGGTCCGACTGATCCGGGCATCTGGGCCCCACCCCACGACCATGTGCGAGTGCTGTGCGCCCCCGGGAGAAAATGGGAGAACTTGACGCCGGATGCCGTGCTTTCGGCCGTAAGTCGCGTAATGAATAATGACCAGCCCTTGACTTGCCAGAGGCAAGGCGGGGGATGAGACTTCGCCTATGATAAAAAAACTGATCATCACGGCTTGCGCCGTGGCCATGATTGTTGGGCCTCTCTCCGCCGAAACTGACGAAGCTGACGCGTGGGAAGATTTGCAAGACGAAGCCGCCCGCCTCACCGAAAATCTGCCGGAAGACGAAACCGCCGGAAAAAAAGTCCTCGCCGACCGCCTGAACTCGCAACGTGAAAGCTTCAAGAAATTCCTCAAGATGCATCCGCAAAGCCCCAACCGTTGGGAGGCACGCATGGCCCTCATGCAGATCGGCGGCTCCATCGCCATGCTCGAGGACCGCGAACCGGACATCACCGCCCAGTCCAGCGAACTCGAATCCATCGCCAATGATGCATCGGCCCCGGGCAACATCCGCGCCGATGCCGGGCTTGTTCTGCTGCAGATCGCCTCGATGGATTTCGACCGGCAACGCACGGAAGCCGCCGCCCGATCGCTCAGCGCGGCCATCAACAAATTTCTGGAGACACACCCGGATGACGCCCGGGCCCCGGCGTTGCGCCTGGCCGAGGCGCAAGCGCTCGAGGCATTTGATCCGGCCCGTGCCAGCACGATCTTCCAAGAAGTGGCCACAGATGAAGACCCGGAGATTTCCGGAGCCGCCCAGACCGGCTTGGAACTGTTGGCCCTGCGCAATAAACCGCTCGAACTTACGTTCACGGCCCTCGACGGATCGAAGTTTGATCTGGCCGGTTTGCGCGGCAAAGTCGTCCTCGTCGACTTTTGGGCCACTTGGTGCCCGCCATGCGTGGAAGAGGTGCCAGAGTTGGTGGAAACTTACGAAAAGTTTCGCGACAAAGGATTTGAAATCGTCGGCATTTCGTTGGACCAGAACAAGGAAACCCTCGAAAAATTTCTCAAGGAAAACAAAATGACGTGGCCGCAATACTTCGACGGCGGGGGTTGGGAAAACAAGATCGCCCAGCGGTTCAAGATCCAATCCGTGCCAACCATGTGGCTCTTGGGCCGCGATGGCAAACTAGTCGATGCGGCACCGCGCAGCCGTCTCGAAAAAGCCATCGAGAACGCCTTGGCCGGACCGTAATCAGGCGGCCTTGGCTCTGTGCTGCGCCCTTTCTTTTCGGAGCGCATGCCGCACCCGCCATCGCACGGGGGCTTTCACGATGTAACCCGCGCATTTGGCCGCCCCGCAACGGCAGGGATGCTCCTTGTAGTGGTCGAGGTCGTAATAGTAGTCGTAGGTCAATTCATCACCCGGCTTGATCTCGCGCAAGGCCACGATCCAAACACGCCCGCGAACGATCTGTGACTCGCAGTTGGGCGAACAGGAGTGGTTGATGTAGCGCGCCGTGTTCCAGAGCACACGGCCGTCGATATCCACGCGGTCGCTCACCTCGAAAGTATAAATACAACTGTCTCCCCCGCGCTTGGCCCGCTTCTGACGCAAATCCTCACGTCGGAAAGCTTCCGCTTTGCTGATGCGCTCGCCAGAATATTCGATTATGCGCGTGCCTTTCGGGATAACTTTGGAGGCGAACATACCTCGCCCGTGAATTTTCGACCCGCGCACCTCGGCCCACTCGCTCTTCGTAGGCTCCGGCCGTTCAGCTTTGGTTTTACTCATAAAAACGTATCTTTTAGCAGATCCGGGGGAAATCCCCAAACAAGACATCGTCACCCGATGAGATTTCCCGCATGATCCGTCGACTCCATGCGGCATTTCGACGTTATCGTCCTCGGCGGAGGAGCAGCCGGATTGTTCTGCGCAGCCACCGCCGGCCAGCGCGGACGCCGCGTTCTCGTGCTGGAGCACAACGATCGGGTGGGAAAAAAAATCACTATCTCCGGCGGCGGCCGCTGCAACTTCACGAATATCAACGCCGGGCCGGCCAACTACCTCTCGCAAAGTCCCGAGTTTTGCCGCTCCGCCCTCGCCCGCTACCGCCCCGCCGAGTTTCTCGCCTTGGTCGAAAGTCACGGCATCCGCTGGCACGAAAAAAAACTCGGGCAGCTCTTCTGCAGCACGAGTTCGCGCGAGATCATTGCCATGCTGCTCGAAGAATGCCGCCGGGCTCGCGTCGAAGTCATTTGCGGCATGCCCATCGACGAGGTCACCCGGCCCGGAAAATTCGAAGTCCGGACCCCGCGGGAGACTCTCAGCAGCGAGGCGCTTGTCGTGGCCACGGGCGGGTTGTCTTTCGCCAAACTCGGCGCCTCAAACCTCGGCTACCGCATCGCAAAACATTTCGGCCTGCGTCTCACGGAGATTCGCCCGGGGCTCGTTCCTCTCACCTTCGGCGAGGAGGACCGGAGTGTGTTTGGCCCTCTCAGCGGACTCTCCCTGCCCGTGCGCGTGCGGCACCGGGGCGCGACTTTCGATGAAGCTCTCTTGATCACCCACCGTGGCATCAGCGGCCCAGTGGTCCTGCAAATTTCGAGTTACTGGCACGAGGGTGAACAACTCGGCTTCGATTTGCTGCCGGGTGGCGAAACCTTGCCCGTGCCCGGTCGAGAAACAGCCGCCACACAATTGGCCACCGTCTGGCCTAAACGCTTCGCTGAAATATGGTGTGCGCGGCACGCTCCCGACAAACCCGTGGCGCAGTGGACCGCCCGCGAGCGGGATCATGTGCAAAATTTTTTGCATCACTGGTCGCCGGACCTCTCCGGCACGGAAGGTTACCCCAAGGCCGAAGTCACCCTCGGGGGCGTGGACACCCGTGACCTATCGTCCAAAACCATGGAAGCGCGCAGCGTTCCCGGACTTTATTTCATCGGCGAAGTCGTCGACGTCACCGGCTGGCTCGGCGGCTACAATTTCCAGTGGGCGTGGGCCAGCGCCCACGCCGCCGGTATCAATGTCTAATTTTGCCTCGGTTGCTCTTCCTGAATTTTCTTAAGAAATTCCCCCGCAATCCGCGAGCCCGGCAGTCGCTGAGCCAGACGAAAGAGCCTTTGTGCTTCATTTTTTTCCCCCAACATCCAAAAGTGCGCGCCCAGATACTCGTAGCCGCCCGCATGGTTGGGATCGAGCGCGATGGCCCGCAGATGCCACGGTCGGGCCTCGGGCGCACGACCGCTCCAATTCAAAACCAAGGCCGTCTCCCGCATGGCATAGGCAAAGCGCGGTCTTTCCGCCACGGCTTGGAGCCAATAATCGGCCGAGGTTTGATACCACTTTCGGCGACTATCCGCTGTCGCCGCTGCATTGCCCAAAAGCCCCGCCGTCTCGCCAGCCAAAACCAAAAGTCGTGGATTGCGCGCATCCGTGGACAAACCTTCGATCACATGTTTCCACGCGGTGTCCAACTCACCCGCCACCAAGGCGTTCTCTGCCTGCAATGCCTCATACTCCGCTGCAGCATGGGGACGAATCTGCCATAACAAAGCGCTGCCCGCAGCCAGCGGCAGCACAACACCCAGCCCCCTCAACCACCAAGGTCGAGACTCCGCGTAAGTAGTCGTAGATTCGCGGCGGCAACCAGACAGCCACCCGGCGCACAAGGCCACCAGCAACACAGGAGCCGGAACATGCATTCGATGGTCGAACACGGAGTGCAAACCCTGGGCCACCAACGCCGACAGCGAACCGCTCAACAACGCCAACTCCATGCTCTGCGGCAAAAGCGAGACCGCCGGCAACTCGCGGCTGACACGCAGAATATTTTTCCATCCGGCCAAAAAATGGACGGCAAAAGCCAACCCGCCCAGAACTAACCCGATGCGTCCATACTCCACGAGCAACTGCAACCAGTCGTTGTGCGCGTGGTATGGCCGCAGATTGCCCATGGAAATGTCCCGGTAACGCGTGGCCAACATATCGAAAACATTAGCCCCGCTTCCCCACCACGGATCCAGCGGCAACATCGGGGGCGACACCGAAAACCATAACTTCTCCCGAAAAACATCCGACCCCAACGCGTCCATTCGCATTTGCACGGCAAAACTTTCCAACCCCACCACCAAAGCCAAACCTGCACACAAAACCACCAAAGCCAACGCCCCGAAGGTCAGCCATCCGCGATGCGTCACCGACCCGCGCTGCACAATGAAAAAACTCGCCACGGCAAACACCATCATTCCGCCAAGCACTCCCGTGTAAGCCGCGCGGGAAAGACACAGCACCAACCCAACCAAGCCGGACGCCGTGATCCAAAACAAAATCAATTTCACCCAAACCGGCCCCCTTCCCCATACCAACATTCCCAGAGCCAGAAAAGTGCTCGTCTGCAAAACGGCCGACAAAGTCCCCCGCGAGGCAAACGTGCCCAAGGCATAACCATGGTTGGGCATCATCGTTTCACCATCCGGCAAGCGGAACCATTTCGCTAACTCCGGCCACGGATGAAACGGCCTTTCCGCCGTGAATTGCATCACCACCAAGAAAACCTGAAAAACCAGCAGCGCAAAAAGAGCCGCCAACACAACGTAGACCGCTCCAGAACCGCGCAAATGCCACGCTGAGGTAAAATAAACCGCCAGCGCTCCCAATAACAACCATGTGTCCTCCCGCGCCGGGTAATAATCGGGCGATGCGGACTGACGCCACAGAAGATAACCGGCAAATAAGAGCACCGATCCCACGCACCAAGCACCCGGAGCCCCCCCCGATCCCGCTTTGGGAGAAGCAAAACCCCCAACCACCGCCGACAGAGCTCCCAACACCAAACCAGGAATAGCCAGCGCCGGATACCACCAGCCGCCGAAAAGCAACTCTGATGCCGCCAGACCAGCCGCCAGCAACAAAGCGGAAACCCACAACAATACTCGCGAAAACACGGCCGTTATCCTATTTGCCGCAACCTCCTGTTCTCAACCTCGATTACCCAGAGGCCGCATCTTTGCAAAAAAACCCTATTATTCAGAATTTTCACTTGCCCATGCTGAAAGATAAGACGATTTATGGGTAATAATCTAATATTATGAAGAAAACTCACCTCTTGATCGTCTCTCTTTCTCTGGCCGCGCTGGTCACCTCGTCGCACGGACAAAGCTTGGATCAGCAAATTGCCGAAGCGGCAAAGGTGGCCGTGCAAAACGAGGCGCCCGAAGAAGACGCCAAAACCATCGCCCAGTCTCTGGGTGAAGCCTTTGGACCAAACAGCGATTCCGACGCGCTCATCGCTCGTGCTGTGCAACTTGCTCAACAACGTCCCGACGAAGCTGCCGCCATTGCTGCAGCCGCTGCAGTCTTTGTTCCCAATCTAGCTCCGCGTATAGCTGCAGCCATTGCCTCCGTCGTTCCCGCCGCCGCTCCTGCGATTGCCGCAGCGGTCGCTGGCGTTGTTCCCTACCTCGCTCCTGCGATTGCCGCGGCTGTGGCTCGGGTCGTTCCCGATAGCGCCGCGCAAATCGCTCAAGCGGTATCTCAAGTCGTTCCCTCTGCAGCGACTTCCGTGGCCAACGCAGTCATTGAAGCTGTACCCAACGCTGATCCTGCAGCAATCACCAATGCCGCTCTGGCCGGAGCCGAGCAGTCAACAACCGGTTCGTCCGATTCCGGCGGCAACACCGGGGGCGTCTTGCTTCCATCAGGAGGGTCCGGGGGGGGATCTGGTGGAGGATCAGGTGGCGGAGGGACACCCTCCAGTTAGCACACGCGCTTTCCATCATCGTCCACTTTGCCGGGCGGGGCTGTCATCGAGCCGTGACATTTCCGAATTAATCTTTTTCCTGCGCGCACTTGAGCAGCAGCTCCTAAGCAAGAGCGTAGTTAAGCTTACACCGTTACGATTTAGTGATTTCGGTTTTCTCGCTGATGCCTCGGTAAACAGATCATTGCCTATCCGCCCCTGTATCCGCTAACCAAGGGGTAACTCATCGTCGGTGATTCTCATCCGGCATCTGAACTTTATGAGCAAACACATCGCCCTTATCTTCCCCGGTCAAGGCGCCCAAGCTGTCGGCATGGGCAAAGAGCTAGCCAGCAACTTTTCCGTCGCTGCGGAAATTTTCCATCAAGCCGATGAAATTCTCGGCTGGCCCTTGAGCAAAATCTGCTGGGAAGGCCCCGAGGAAGAACTCACCAAAACTTCCGTGTGCCAGCCCGCCCTCTACGTCCACGGCCTCGCCGCTTTGGCTGTCGTGCAGGAAAAACTCGGACACCTCCCTGTCAAAGCCGCCGCGGGACTTTCCCTCGGCGAATTCACCGCCCATGCGGCGGCCGGAACCTTCGATTTTGCCACCGGTCTCAAAGTTGTCGCCCAGCGCGGGCAATTCATGCAGGAGGCCTGCGAAGCCACCCAAGGCGGCATGGCGGCCATGATCGGCGTGGACGAAAATGTCGTCCGCGACCTCGCCGCACAGACCGATGTTGATGTCGCCAATATCAACTCGCCCGGACAAATCGTCATCTCCGGCGAGGCCAGCAAAGTCGCCATGGCGGTCGGAATAGCCAAGGACTTCGGCATCCGCAAGGCAGTCGAGCTGAAGGTGGCCGGCGCATTCCACTCACGCCTCATGGAACCAGCATACGAGCGCCTCGACGAAGTTCTCGCCGCCACGTACATCGCCGAGCCCAGCTTCCCGGTCGTCTGCAACGTCGATGCCAAGTCGGTGCAATCACCCGCGGACATCCGACGCACCCTTGCGGATCAGGTCACGGACAGCGTCCGCTGGTCCGATTGCGTCACCTGCCTGCTTGACGATCTCGGCTGCGACACTTTCCTTGAACTAGGCCCCGGCTCGACGCTCGCCGGCATGGTTGGTCGCATCCGCAAGGGCACAACCGTCTTTTCGGTTGGGACGCCCGCCGACCTCGAAAAACTCGCCCTTTGATTGCCCCCAGCGCCCCGCCAACCGATTTTTGACCATGTTCTTGGCCGACGAAATCAAGCGCCTGAAAAAAGAGCGTAACGCCGTCATTCTCGCGCACAATTACCAGATCGCCGAGATTCAGGAAGTCGCCGACCATGTAGGAGACTCGCTCGGCTTGGCCTACCGCGCCGCCGAGACCGCGGCCGACGTGATAGCCTTCTGCGGCGTTCACTTCATGGGTGAGACCGCCAAGATCGTCAATCCGGGAAAAAAAGTTGTCATTCCCGACCTCAACGCCGGTTGCTCGCTCAGCGACTCCTGCCCGGCGGATAAACTCGAGGCCTACCTCAAAGCGCACGCCGACAAAAATTTCTACGTCGTCGCCTATATCAACTGCTCGGCCGGTGTGAAAGCGCTCTCCGACGTGATCTGCACCAGCGGCAACGCCGTGAAAATCGTCCAGAGCATCCCCTCCAACCGCAATATCCTTTTTGTACCCGACCAGAACCTCGGGTCTTGGGTTATCGAACAGACAGGACGTCCCATGACGCTCTGGGCTGGCAGCTGCTACGTGCATGTCGAGTTCACCCGCCAAAGTATCGAACGCATCCGAGCCAAGCACCCCGGCGCACCCGTGGTGGCCCATCCCGAATGCACTCACGCCGTGCGCATTCTGGCCGACGAAGTTTGCTCGACTGAGAAAATGGTTGGCTATTGCAAAGCATCGCCCGCCGACACATTCATCATCGTTACCGAATCCGGCATGCTGCACCGCCTCAAACGCGAGATCCCCGGCAAGACTTTCATCCCCGGACCAACCGACACTTGTGCCTGTGCCGACTGCCGCTACATGAAGATGAACACGATGGAAAAACTGCGCGACTGCCTACGTGATCTTTCCCCTGAAATCATCATTCCCGAAGACCTCAGAGCCCGCGCCGAGTTACCTATTCGACGCATGCTCGCGCTGAGCCGTTAACACGGCGGGTCGAGGATAACTAACCCCCTGCCAGAGGATTAGAGCGGCTTAAACTTTTCTGGAGCCGTGGCCTCTCGAGCTGCGCGTGCGAAGAAATGCGGCACCGGCTTCCATCGCGCCGCCGCAGCTCAGGGCGCAAGCAAGCTTCCCGGACCAAGTGCTTGGAGCTCACTTTTACGCCCGAACGGGTGCTCGGCAGGCGTGAAGGGAACTGTCAGAATTTCCCCGTCCCGCACAATGCGAACATCGACCGGCTCACCAGCCGTGAGAAAAAAGGATGCATCCAACGCATCCTCGGGCTCGCGCACTGCAATGTCGCCAAACTGCAAAATCACGTCGCCTGGACGAAATGATGAAGCGGCCGGACCCGTCGGGTCGACAACATCAATCGCCATACGCGAACCCTCCACGGCCGCTGGGATTTCTTGCACAGTGACACCTGCCCAACCGTGTCGCACATCGCCATGCCGGACGTAGTCAGTGCGGACTTTTTCCGCAGCGCGGATCGGCAGCACGTAGCATCCAGAACCCTGTTCAAAACCACTGACTAAAACGCCGACTACTTTCCCGTTCATATCGAGAACGGGGCTTCCCCCCTGCCCGCGCTGGACGGGTATGTTCGCGCGAATGTGCATGGTAGTGAAGAAAGCACCTTTCGATTTGCGGTCGAAACCGCCGATCAGACCAAAACTCGGAGACACTTCGTGGTCATAGGGAAAACCGACCACGACAAGGGGTGTTGCTGTCTTTAGCTTCAGGCAATCACCCCACGCTGGGAAGGGTGTGGCTTCGTCCAAATCCACCTTAATCAAGGCAATGCCGCTGCGATTGTCTTTGGTTAAAACGCGGGCCGGCAGCCTGCATCCATTGTAGGCAACGGTGAGACTCAATCCGTCGCCAACCACGGATGACAAGGTGTAGATTGTACCCGAGGCATCGGCAAAAAATCCCGTTCCGGCCACTTTGCCGAGTTCATCTTCGGATTCCACCCGCACCACACTGCGCAGATTATCGCGGAAGACTTTATCGACTGATGCTTGGATGGTCTCGGCGAAGGATGATTGATCAACGGAGGAAGTCTCGGCCCCGAAGGCAACAGTAAGTATAGGCGATGCAACCAGCAGCGCGGCGGTGAGACTAAAAGCTGTAAGGCGACTCATAGCTCACCGGGCGGGCCTCGAGCACATAATGTGCCGGCCGATCTGCACGCATGGAAACCGGCCAGCGGACAACACCTTGACCAGCCGGCAGCACATTAACTGTCGGGGCCGGGCTGTTCAGGGCAAACGACGGACCGGACAGATTTTCTTCCTCCTGCGAGACCAAGATCATGGACGAAAGAATGACGGCCGCTGCCGCAACACCCGCATAGGCCAAACGGGGCACGTGAAACTCCGGAAAGGAATTTACCAATCGTTCCCACAACAAACTCCACATCGGTTGGCGCAACAACTCGGCCCGCTGACGCTGGTGAAACTCGTCGAGGAAACGCTCGAAGTAGTCGGGCGCAGGGTGCTCATATCGTTTGAGACGAAGGAGCTTGTGGATGTCGTCGTTCATAAATCAGTTGGCCAGAAATTCCTGCAGGTAGTTTTGCAGCTGTCGGTGGGCGTAAAAGAGGCGGGAACGCACTGTCCCCTCGGAAATTCCGAGAATCTTGCCGATTTCAGCGTGGGGCATTCCTTGTATATCAAACATAGTCACGACAGCTCTGTGTTCATTCGACAGTTTCATCATGGCTTCGTTCAATCTTTGCTGCAGTTCCTTGAGATTCACTTCTCGCCTCGCATCCGGCCCGGACGTGATTTCGATAAATTCCTGATCATGGTGAACCCCGCTGTCCACATCGTCGAGGCTCATATGGAAATTGCGTGAGCGCTTTTTCAAAAAGTTGATCGTCATGTTGGTCGCGATCGTATGCAGCCAGGTATAAAAACTCGATTTGCCGCGAAACCCTCGGATCGACCGGTAGGCTTTGGCAAAAATATCCTGCATGAGGTCATGCGTGTCCTCGTGGTTCGAGGTCATGTGATAAACCAAGCCGTAGAGGCGGGGACTGTATTTCCGCACCAAGTCGTCGAAAGCCCGCGGATCACCCGCCTGCGTGCGGGCGACCAATTCCTCGTCGCGGATTTCCGGTTCTTGGGCGCTGTCAGCCATGGGGAACTTGGGAACCTAACAGACAACCCGAGACGGGGGGAAGCCGGAGTCCATTTTTCAAACACCGGGCCATCCGCGACGCAGGGCCGTTTCCAACAGCTTGCCCAGCGCCGCCGCCGCCGCACGACCGGTCTCGATCACCTCATGATGGGAAAGAGACTCGCCCGACATACCTGCCGCCCAATTGGTCAGGCCAGAAAACGCCCCCACCCTCACCCCCAACGCCCGGGCTTGGATGGCTTCAAAAACCGTTGACATGCCGACGGCGTCCGCGCCCAGTGTACGCAGCATCCGCACCTCGGCCGGCGTCTCGTATTGCGGTCCGGGCATACAGGCATAAACTCCTTCGTGCAGACCAACCCCCACCTCCACGGCCAGCGCGCGGATGGCGACACGCAAAGATTTGTCATAGACCTCCGACATATCGAAAAAATTCGGTCCTCCGCTCAATGGCGAAACACCGGTGAAATTGATGTGATCACTCAGCATCATCCATTCGCCAGGCGCAAAGACCGGATTAACGGAACCGGCCGCGTTGGTCAGCAAAAGAATCTTTGTCCCGAGCGATGCGACCAGACGCACATGAGCAGCCACCGCCCGGGCACTGTGCCCTTCGTAAAGGTGAACCCGCCCCAGAGCGAGAAGCAGGGGGACGTCGCCCAAAGTTGCCCCTACGAATTTTCCAGCATGTCCCGCTACCCTTGAAGGCGGCAAGCCGGGGATCTCGTCGTAGGAAACTTCGAAAAGTTTTTCGCAGCTTTCGGCAAATCCCCCCAAGCCGGAGCCCAAAACAAGGGTCACGGCGGGCTTGAACGAGGCGAGCCTGGCGGGAATCTCCGGAAACTCTGCCGTCCGGGGAGTCGGAGTTTCCATGGCGATCTCAGATCGCTTTGATCAGCACCGAAGAATTGTGTCCGCCGAATCCGAAGGAGTTGCTGATGGCGACTTTGATCTTTTTTTCACGCGCCTTGTTCGGAACATAATCCAAGTCGCACTCGGGATCGGGGTTTTCGAGATTGATGGTCGGCGGCAGAATACCGTCGCGCATCGCCATCACGCAGGCGGCCATTTCCACTGCTCCCGCGGCACCAAGCAAGTGGCCGGTCATGGATTTGGTCGAGCTGACGGCCAGCCCCTGGCGGGCGTGATCGCCGAAAGCAAGTTTGACTGCTTTCGTTTCGCAAGCATCGCCGATCGGCGTCGAGGTACCATGGGCATTGATGTAATCAACATCCTCGGGGTTGACCTTGGCGTGTTTCATCGCCATGCGCATGCAGCGCGCCGCTCCCTCGCCACCCGGCATCGGAGCACTCATGTGGTACGCGTCGGCAGTCAATCCATAGCCGGCAACCTCACAGTAAATCTTGGCCCCGCGTTTCTTGGCATGCTCGTACTCCTCGAGAATCAGGACACCGGCACCCTCGCCCATCACGAAGCCGTCGCGGTCTTTGTCGAACGGACGCGAAGCGCGTTCCGGTTCGTCGTTTCGCAGACTCAGGGCACGCATGGCAGCAAAACCCGCGATTCCCACAGGAACGACACAGGCCTCGCTGCCGCCAGTGAGCATCACATCCGCATCGCCGAATTTGATGATGCGCCAAGCTTCACCCATACAATGATTCGCCGTGGCGCAAGCGGTCACTATGGCCATGTTAGGACCACGCAAGCCATGCTCCATGGAAATGAAGCCGCTAGCCATATTGCTTATCATCATCGGAATCATGAAGGGCGATGTGCGGTCGGGACCCTTGGTCAGCATTTGGCCGACTTGGGTTTCCATCGTGGCCAAGCCACCGACTCCGCTGCCGATCATGACACCGGCGCGGTCGAGATCTATGGCCGAAAGATCGAGGCCGGAGTCAGACAGACTCATTTGGGCCGCGCCGACAGCCAGCTGCGTGTAGCGGTCCGTGCGGCGCGCGTCTTTAGGCGTCTTGTAAAAAGGCACCGGATCGTAGCTGCGAACTTCGCCGGCGATCTTGCAGTCGAATTTTTCGGTGTCGAAGGCTGCAATCTTGCCGATTCCGCTGCGCCCCGACTTGATGCTTTCCCAAAAAGTATCCAAGTCGTTACCCACAGGGCTGATGACCCCGATACCTGTGATGACCACGCGACGCTCGTTCATAATATGATTGATTTTGTTCGCAGATTGCTGCCCGATCACGGCCGGAGGCAAACGTTGATTCGATTGAGTTACCGGGCCATGCCAACGTTCTGCACCATCTGGAAAAGTTTACCTTCCGACTTGATGGATGGAGCGATGATGACTTCTGTCTCTTGGAATTCACGTAGATTAGCCGCACCGACATTGCCCATGCATGTGGTTATGGCTCCGACCAAGTTCTGGCTGCCGTCATCCACCTCGGCCGGGCCGAAAAGAATCTGCTGCAGCGAACCGGAGACACCGACCTTGATGCGCGTACCGCGCGGAAGATTGGCGTGCGGGGTGGCCATGCCCCAATGGTAACCACGCCCGGGCGCTTCCTCGGCCTTGGCAAAGGCGCTACCCACCATCACCGCATCGGCGCCGCAAGCGAGCGCCTTGCACACGTCCCCTCCCTTGTTCATTCCTCCGTCGGTGATGATCGGGACGTAACGTCCGTGCTTTTTTAAATAAGCATCACGCGCCGCAGCACAATCAACCGTAGCCGTGACCTGCGGCACGCCGAGACCGAGAACTCCGCGCGAGGTGCAAGCGGCACCGGGACCCACGCCGACTAACACGCCGGACACGCCGCACTCCATTATCTCCAGCGTGGTGTCATACGTCACCGTGTTGCCGACAATGACCGGGCACTTCATGTCGCGGCAAAAGTGGGCAAGGTCGAGCATCTTGTATTCGGTGGAAATGTGACGCGCGGTGGACACCGTGCTTTGCACCACAAAAACATCAACCCCTGCTTCTTGGGCAATGGCGCCGCAGCGTTCAGCTTTTTGCGGGATCGAACTGACCGCCGCCACGGTGCCGGCAGCCTTCATTTCGCGGATGCGCTTGGCAATGAGGTCCTCCTTGACCGGTTCAAGATAAACTTTCTGCAAGAGTGCGGTGACCTTGTCTTTATCGGCCGCCAGCACTTCGGCCAGAACGGCGTCGGCATCCTCGTAACGCACTTGCACTCCCTCCAAGTTAAGCACAGCCAAACCTCCGAGCTTGCCCATGGCGATGGCAAAACGCGCATCGACAACACCATCCATGGCACTGGCGAGGATTGGCAGCGCCATCTTAAGCGCGCTGCCATCGGGCCGGGGAATTTTCCAAGTAATGTCCACTTCATTGGGGTTGATCGTCACGGCGCCGGGCACCAGTGCAATTTCATCAAACCCGTAAGTCACCCGCGCTTTGCGGTTTCGTCCGATCCACATGCCCATAATTTTAGATGTCGTTGGTTAGATTTGGTTCGTTGAGAGCGCCGCAGGAAGGACAACGAAGGAGCTTTTCACCCCCGCTGTGCCGGATCCATTCCGCGCAAAGCCGGCACTGACACAAAACGCGTAAATCCCTGCGTCTGCGCCTTGCGCACCGCCACTCATACAGTAGCCAAAGCAGGAGAACGGCGGCAAGAAAAACACCCGCATACAGGAGCGGCAAAAATGACAGCTCCGCCCGGATCATTCCGCCCCCTCTTCCGGACCCCAGATTATCCGCAACACCCCGCGGTAGCCCTGTGCAGAGGATCCGAAACGTGAACGCTGGATGGCGAGTTG
>JBIJDZ010000040.1:0-18495 GCA_044343805.1 Chthoniobacterales bacterium
TTGAATTTGCGGGAGAGGCCGTTCGCTCCGCCGATGCTCTTGCCGTGGAGCTTCGGGAAGATCGGCGCCTTGCCGATGCCGCGTGTTTGTTTCCCGAGCCATGCGACGAAGGCGGAGTGCAGCGGGATCTTCAGCTCGTCTCCCGTTTTCTTCGCCGCCGTAGTGAGTGTCTCCCGCCCGAGATCGATCTCGCCCCACGTGAGATCGATGATGTCGCCGAGTCGCAGCGCCGTCGTCATGCCGCAGAGGATCGCTCCCTCCCAGCCGGTGTCTTTCCATTTGTCGTTCCGGCTCGTCGTGAGAAGTCGTTCGATCTGCTCCGCCGAGAAAGGCTGCCGCCGGGCTTGTGACTTCGCGACCTTGTCTTTCACCGCCTTCACCGGCGCGCATGGGTTCACCGAGATGTAGCCGAGTCTCCGCGCCGCCTCGAAGGGCGCCGCGATCGTCTTCCGGATGCAGAGGTTCACCGTGCTCGCTGCCAGTCCGCGTTTTTGTAGCGCGTCGCGGTAGCTGGTGACTTCGTCCGGCGTGATCGAGGCGAGGGGCGCCTTGTCCCGCTCGCCGAGGAAGGCGCGGAAGTCGTCGATCGTCCCGCTGTAGCGGTCGTAGGTCCGCTCCGACACGCTGCTCTTCGTCGATTTCAGCCAGGACTCGAGCCACTGCCCGCAGGAGTGGTAGTGCAGCGGCTTTCCGGCGACGTGTTGATAAAGATCCGCCGCCACCCGCCGGAAATGTGACTCCGTGGGATTCCCCCGCGCCAGCGACTCCCATTCGTGGGCGATCAGTAGCGCCTTGGACTTGCTTGTCGCCTTGGTGCTGCGAAAATAGCGACGACCATCTGAGCCCGTATATGCCGCCCACCAATACTTCGTTGTAAAACTCGGTTTATGAACGCTAGCCACACCACTAACAAACCACTAACAAACGCCCGTGTCGAGCGTGTTTTTTAAGTCCTCCGACAGAGAGGATGCCTAGCTGCTAGGGGGGTGAATCCTTTCGGGGGTTCGATTCCCTCCCTAGCCACCTCCTCTGATCATCAATGACTTACAGAGGATCTTGTGCCAAAAAGCGCCAAAGGCATAACAAAGGCATAACACTCTCGCGCGTGTTGTCCGTGTTTGAGGGTATCGCCGTTGTTGGATGCAAAAGCCTGCATGTGAGGTCACGTCGATGGGATTTTTGGCGGATATTTTAGGCCCGGCGCTCGAGCGCAAGGCAAAGCGCAGACCACCACCCCATCCACCACGGTATCCTCCCATACCCCGGAACCGCTGCCTTTAAAAATGATAGCAGGGGATAAAAAATTGTTGGTTGTGAATCGTTGGGGGTCAGGGGTTTAAGTTTTATGACACGAAAAAGTGTTTTCCGTGATGTTTTCACCCCTAACATCCGGAGGCGTTATGCGAATATCTTCGACGAAAATCCTCTCCACGGCCTCAAGATCCAAAATCGTCGTTTTGGGCCTGCTTATCAGCGGGCCTTTTACCGCATCCGCGCAATTCAGTTGGGATGACGAGCCTGCGAGAGCAGGGGATGCAGATCCGTTTGAAGCACTCTTGAAGACCTCGGCGGTCGATCCGCTGGGCAATGTGGTGAAGCCGGTCTTGCCGACGCTGCGTCCGTTCACGGCAACGCCGGTGGAGGACAACGCGGCGGTTGAGGACTTGACCGAATCCTGCGGTTTGGAGCCGGAGGTGGCGCGGGCCTATCGCGCGTCCGCGAATGCCGAGGATGACGGGGATTGTCCGCAGTATCTCGGACGGCTGAGTGCGAACCCGTATGCCGCCGATTCGACGTCCAATCCCTACAGTTCGGCGGGAAGTGTTTACTCACCGACCAGCGTGAACAATCCGTATGGTTCCTACGGCAGCGCTTATTCCTCGACGAGTGCACGCAGCCTGTATGCCACCGACGCGCCGAAGATCGTGGCGCAGGACGGGACATATCTTGGGAAACTCAGCGACAACCCTTACGATCCGGATTCCGTCTCCAATCCTTACGGTCGCTACGGCAGCCCCTATTCACCCACCTCGATCAACAATCCGTATTCGACCTACGGGAGTCCGTATTCCTCGCAGAGCCCAAACAACCCCTACGCCACACAGGCTCCGCTGCTCTTCGGGGATTGACCATGAAACGACGCGAATTCCTTTCCCTTTGCGGCTTGGCGGCCGGTTCCTGTCTGATTCCCGATGTGGTGGCGCGGGTCATCCGTGAAACCTGCGTGCTGTCCCGCCAACCCTATCTGGTTTTGCCCCGGAATCCCGCCAGCGTGCTTTATGCCATAACGAACGACGGACACTCCGACTTTACCTTCTATCTTGGCGATCCCACGGAAGAGCAAAAGACCCCGACTTGGCGCGAATACTTCGATGAATACGAGTGCATCGACATCGAAGACAAAGATGCCGTGGAAAATTGGTGGCGCGAGAATGTCGGCGACCCGGCTGAACACCGGAGCGCACGGGCGCTCGGGGTAGATCCCGTGCAACCGGGACCCGAAGGGCGAGACGAGCATGAGCGAGCGAGTCAACATCCGGTCAGCATCGTGCCGGATGACGAGATAGACGGCTGGGCGCTGGAGAACTGGGAGTTCCGGCAAGAGATTTACGAAGGTCCCATGGCTAGTGCTTACCGTCGGTTGGATGAGTTGCCACTGGACGACGATCGTGGGTTGGGGGAGGGAAACCCGTTGGGCGAGCTGCGCTTCATCGAAGGCGACCGACCGGGATCGAACCTCACTTATGTTGAGGCTCCAGACCTCGCCACGCTGGCTTGTTTGCAGAATCGACTGAACGAGCTGGACGAGAATTTGGCGATTGAGATCAAGAGGCGGTGATTTTAGGAACTTTGATTACGAAGCTCGCTGTTACATCGCAAATAACAAGTATGTTTAAAGATTAAAACTTTCTGCAATTGTGCCTAGATTTAAAGTGTTGTGACATCTGCTTATTACTCAGCTGCCATTGAGGATTTCCTCAAAAAGCCGGAGCAATGTATTGTGGATCTCGCTCGGCAAGGTGCTGCAGAGGGTTCCGTTGAGGGGCCTCAAATGGGTGCGTGGGACCAGCAAATGGATTGCCTGCAAGAAGCACTGAGAGGAATGCGGGGCCATATATTTCTCGAGTTCGTCGTTCCGAGGATCGGAAGTCGCGTAGATGCTATCGTGCTTTCCGGTCCTGCCTTGTTTGTTATCGAGTTCAAGATGTCGTTGGAAGATAAAGCGGCGAAAAAGGGGAAACGGACAAAAAAGCCTGCAGTTAGCGGGGGCTACAATCAGGTTTGGGACTATGCATTGGATCTAAAAAACTTCCATAAAGAGAGCCACGACCTGCCCATTGTCCCGATTCTGGTTTCGCCCGATATCACTAAGCCAGACATGTGCCTAAGTGAGGCTGGACGAGACGGTGTTTATCGCCCCTTGATGACAAACTATGAAGGGCTTCGGAGCCTCATGGATCTTGCAAGGTGGACGATTCAGGGTCCTGACATTGATATCAAAGCGTGGCGAGAAGCGAGTTATCAACCTACGCCATCGATTGTTGAGGCAGCTCAAGCGGTCTTCTCAGGCAATGCTGTCGACAACATCCTGCTAAACGAGGCAAAAGAAAACCTCGGCAAAACATTTCAGTCTGTTGAGAAGATCATTACGGCATCTAAGCAAAGTGGCGAAAAAGCGATTTGTTTCGTGACCGGTGTGCCTGGTGCAGGCAAGACTCTTGTTGGAATGCAGGTCGCGGGCAAAAGGCGCGCGGGCACCAAGCTCGAGCATGCGACTTTTTTGTCTGGGAACATGCCTTTGGTAGAGGTTCTAAGTGAGGCGCTTGTGAGAGATCGCGTGCGCCAAGCAAGACAGAGGGGCGAAAAGTGCCGCGTCGGCGAAATAAGGGATGAAGTCACTGCGCTGATTCAACACAAAATGCATTTTCGAGATGCAGGATTGAGAGATAAGGGCAAGCCGCCCTCGGACCGAATTGTAATCTTCGATGAAGCCCAGCGAGCATGGAACATGCAACAGACTAGGAACTTCATGATCCGAAAACGGAAAAAGGAGATGAGGGAGCTGAATTTGTCTGACTTCCCATACTCCGAACCGGAGTTTCTTTTAAGGTATATGGATCACCACCAAGGGTGGGCGGTTGTGATTTGTTTGGTTGGAGGAGGACAAGAAATCCATGACGGCGAGGCTGGGATTTCCGAATGGCTGAGAACAGCGCGCGAAAAATTTAAAGAGTGGAAAGTCTATATCTCACCCGAACTTGGGCAAAGTGAGTTTCAGGCAGAAGATGAGCTGCGAGCTTTTCAGGGGCATCCTAAGTTGGTTGAGCAGAAGAGACTTCACCTCGCGGTGAGTAATCGCAGCTTCCGTGCGGAGAATGTTTCGCTTTTTGTGAGGGCGCTTCTCGACTTCGAGCAACCGCTGGCCAAAGAAACACTTCAGGCATTTTCTGACAAGTATCCGATTCGACTCACTAGAGACATCAGCAGGGCTAAGGGCTGGATTCGGAGCATGGCTCGTGGCACAGAAAGGTATGGAATGTTAGCATCTTCAAGCGCTCATCGCTTGAAGCCTGATGCAGTGAATGTGAAAGAGGCCATCAACTCGGTGCACTGGTTCTTGAATCCTTCTGCGGACACTCGATCAAGCTTCTATTTGGAGGACCCGGCGACGGAGTTTCAAGTCCAGGGACTCGAATTAGACTGGGCCTTGGTTGCGTGGGATGGAGACTTCCGGAGAATGGGCAACGAATGGGTGCATCGATCTTTTGTTGGATCGAAGTGGCACAAGGTGAAAAAAGAGGAACACCAAAAATACTTAAAGAATACTTATCGAGTGCTTCTGACGCGCGCCCGTCAGGGAATGGTTATCTATGTGCCCAAGGGTAGCCACGAGGACCCGACAAGAAGCCCCGATTACTATGACGGGACGTTTGATTATTTAGAGGAGCTGGGTATTAAGGTGATATAGCTGTTCAGTCTCATCGCGTTACTCAGCTTCCTCAGAAAAGGTCGACGTCTTCGTCGACGGATGTTTTTGGCACGGCTGCCCCAAGTGCTATACCCGCCCGAAAACCAACCGGAAGTTCTGGGACAAAAAGCGCGAAGACAACATGGCCCGCGATAAACGCGTCACCCGCCAGCTCCGCCAACGCGGTTGGCACGTCATCCGCATCTGGCAACACACCCTCCAAAAGTCGCCCCATACCTGCGTCAACCGAGTCCGCCAAGCCCTCGTGGCAACTGCTTGAAGTTTGTGCGTCATAAGCCCAAGACCTGCTTGGCTCAGAAGGGGCCTGGTGCTGGAATATGGGCATCAATCACGTCTCCATGAATGCCTCGGATCAGGTCAATCTGCTCGAACTCGCCCTTCAAATTGCGGTCAAAGCCCATGACGGCGAGAAGGATAAGTCGGGCGAACCGTATATCTTCCACCCGATCCGGGTGATGCAGCGGTGTTCGACTCCGCGGGGAAAGATCGTCGCGTTGCTCCACGACACCGTCGAGGACACGGACGTGACGTTCGAGGAACTGGAGGCTGCAAGTTTTGACGCTGGCACTATCGATACCCTGCGCCTCGTCACCCATGAAAAGGGAGTGCCCTACGACGACTACATCGACGCCTTGGTGCACGATCCCGTGGCCGTGGAAGTGAAGATCGCCGATCTCGAGGACAATTCGGACATCCGCCGATTGAAGGAGATCGGGGTCAAAGACGTCGAGCGCCTGAAGAAATATCTGCGGACGCACCGCCGGTTGGTCGATCACAAGCTGGCATCAATCCAGCCAACAGCTCCATGAAGCGTGCCAAGCAATCCAATGTACGCAATTCGCCTAAAGCTGCTTGAATAGCCATGACACCGGCAATCGTTCAACTACTTGCGGAGCTCTCACAGCGTGAGCCGGCCTACAAGAAGGCTTACAACCGCGCTTCTGGATTCATGTACAGCCGGGTGCATGCCAGAACCTTGCCGCGTGCTGAGGTTGATGGTCCTAATTGTCTCCAAATGAAAGGGCTTGAGTCGAAAACCAACAATGACTTGAAGGAGGATCTCCATGCTCATCTGTACTCTTTCAGACGAAAATGCTGCGACCCTGACATGCATGTGACCATCTTGCTCGGTCTAATGCAGGAAGCTGCGGCTGAGCCTGCTGGAGAGCGGAGCTAACAGCGTGTACTAGCTCACTCTATCCATGGATGCCTTTGAGCTTATCGTAGCACGAATTTTTGAGAGTCGTGGTTATTGGGTAAAAGTTGGGTACAAGGTTGAACTGAGCGCAGCGGAAAAGCGCAAGCTGGGCAATCCGAACATGCCGCGACCGGAGATTGATGTGCTTGCTTACAAGCCGGAGGCACAAGAGCTACTGCTGATTGAGTGCAAGGGATTCATGAGCGGCGTTCGTTTTGAATCGCTCGCTACCGCGAAATCCAGAGACGCTTACAGGTATCAGCTTTTTCACAATTCGGCGCTGCGAAACGTTCTTTGTCGTAACCTTGTCAAGCAACTCACGGCACTGGGGCTAGTGCCGCGGAAGGGTTGTAAGAGCCAGTTGTGCTTGGCTGCCGCCAAAATACGTTCTGGGGATCAGCCAAAGTTGGAGAAGCTTTTCAAAAAGAAGCAGTGGCAGCTCTTCACACCGGCGAATATTGTCCATGGCCTCGAGCAACTACGAAAAACCAAGCGGGAAAATGACGTGGTGACGATGGTGACGAAGCTTCTGGATTGCAATCCGGAGCACCAGTAGGCGCTACCCAAGCTCGGTCATTCGTCGTCCTCCAGAAAAATGTCGGCGATGGGCTCGAAGCGCGGATCGTCTTCGGCTTTGTCGCGGTGCATAGGGTGGACGGCAAGAAGTGCTTCCAGCGTCTCCCGCGCCTCTTCGATTTTGCCGGAGGCACAAAGGTTGGCGGCCAGCTCGTAGGGGATATCGGGCGAGTCGTTATGCTCTTGCGCTCCGGTCAAAACCTCTACGGCCAAATGGGGGTGGCCCACCTGAACCAGGAGGTTGGCGAGGAACAGCCAGTTCTCTTCCTGTTCAGGATACTCCGAGCAAAGCTGGCCGGCTATTTTGCCTGCCTCGAGGTCTTTATCGAGCCCGAGGCATACCGAGATGCGCAGCCACCGATAGCTGAGATTATCGCGGGCGTTGAGCGGCACCGCTTCCAGCTCGCGCCAAGCATCCTCGAGCATCCGCTGATCAAGAAAACCTCGAATACGCGCCAGGTGCTGGTGCAACCAATGGTGCTCATCATCAGTGTTCATGCGCGAGGATATGTTTGACCGCCGCGCCGGTGCGGTCGATGCCTGCGCTGCAGTGAATGAGGACGGGTTGAGGTAATTCGCGCCAGGCTTGGTGGACCGCAGCCAACTGCTGGGGGGTGAGCGGCGGGCGGGTATGGTCGGTGACGGGAATGTGCCGCACCTCGAACCCGGCGGTTCGGTAGAGGCCGAGAAGATCGCCGTCCGGGTAGAGGCAGAGATGTTCATCGGCAAGCAGACAAATGATGGAAACAACGCCCAGCGATTGGGCGGATTCGATCCAGCGTTGCACTTCGCCCATGCCCACGGGGGTTTTGCCGCCGCCGGAATATCCGGGGCGCGACGCGCGGTAGAGTTGATCGGGAATGACTGGAGACATAGGCGCCCGCCATAGCGGGCACCGGTCAGTCTCCCGAGTTCATTGCGCCCGGGAAGAAAAGCCTGCGTCATAAACTGACAACGCGTCCTCAAGGGTTTCGGGGAGGTCATTGAAGGAGAAGGCCAGGCTCAAACCCGGCATGAAGCGCACCGAGGCGTTGGGCACGGACTTCAGGTGCGCATCGCGTCGAGTGCGCGCTTCGCTTGGATCCTTTGTGTGCAGGGAGACGCGCACACGCCGTTTGGTGTAGTCGGACTCATGGACGGTGTAGTGACACCAAAAAGTGCCGTTATTGTTCCAGAGGTGATGGTCGGGTTTGGCGGGCTTGTTGTTTTTCATGCCCCCATCAAAGCACAGGGGGTAGGACAACCTCCGTCCTAGGCCCGGAATATTTTCCGGATCGGCGAAAAATCTTAAACCGGCACCAGTTCGGGCTTCTTCCGGCGGGGCTGCGGGGCGCGCTTCTTTTTGACGACGGACCGCCTTTTCTTCGCGACCGATTTGGTCTCGGCAACTTCGAGCGGGGCAAAACGCCACTCGCACCAGCAGACCACGCTCTTGATGCCGGGAAGAGTTCCCGGAACTTCCTTCAAGGCGAGCGCGGGACCGATCTGGCCGGTGACATTGTCACGCCCGTTCTTGCGGATCCAATCGACGGTATAAACCTCGCCCTCGATCGGCACCTCGTTGACGTATTCCCACACCGACGGGTGAAATTTGCCGTCGATACAAAGCACACGCTGACCGGGACAAAACTCACTCATGTTCTATCGCCCGCCAAGCGGGCAGCTGACAGTTTTCAGTGTTCAGTGGTCGGTCGGAAGGTCTTTGAGCGTCATAAATCCAAGACCTCCAACGTAAAGTGGGTCAGGCCTTTTTCTTTGAATTTCCACCCTCCACCACCTCCGCTGACATATGGACGTTTGGAAAATATCCACGTGTGGCACGCGAGCCCGCCTCCTGAATCCGCGTTTGCCGCAGCAGGCCGTGTGGGCTATGGTCCACCCATGAGCACAGTCCAGGAAATCGAGGCGGCCGCAGACCTGTTGCCGGCCGATAAGAAAGAGGAACTGCTGCGGTTCCTTGCCGTGCGATTGCGAAAAGACCGCGCGCAACCGCAACCTCGCATTTATTCCACGGAGGAGGTTGCCGCCATGGTGGCTGAGGACGAAGCCGACGGCGAACGGTTCCGGCAGGGACGTTGAGGATCTTTCTCGACAGCAGCGTCGCGTTGGCTGCCGCGCTCTCTGCGACCGGTGCCTCGCGGCAGGTTTTCGACCTGGCCCCTTCGCAAGGGTGGGAGTTGCGCGTATCGCCATGGGTGTTGCGCGAATTGCAAGACAACTTCGGCGACAAGCCGCAGGCGGCAGCGGATGCTTGGTTGACACTGCGCGGAAAAGTCATCGTCGAGGACGACGTGCTGACCTTTGACTGGCCGCTGGTTTTCAATGTGACGAAGGACAAACCGGTCCTTTGCACCGCATTGGCTTGCGCCGATGTCCTGCTCACTCTTGATCGCCGCGACTTCGGCTCGCTTCTCGGCAAGACCGTGTATGATCTTCTCGTCCAGACGCCCGGCGAGTTTCTCCGTATCGAGCGTGAAGCCGGCCGCCTCCGCTGAGTCGTCTGTTCGTGTGCACTCGGACATCCGCCGATTGAAGGAGATCGGGGTCAAAGGATGCTCGATGCTGGAAATTCTCAGCGGCCCGGTTGACCTTTGGTGCCTGTCCAGACTCTGGCGATGAGGTAAGGCGGTTTACCTTCGTCGGCGTTGCCCGTGAAGATGGAACTGCGATGGAGTTGGTTCACCGCGATATACAACCATGAATCGGGACCGAAGCGGACGTTGTCGGGGAAGAGGAAGCGGTCGTCGCGCACGAGGCGCGTGAGTTTGCCGTCCGGGCTCATGCGATCAATGGCGTTCGCGCGCAGGTTGGTGATGAAGTGGTTGCCTTCGGCATCGGTGCTGATGCCGTCGGAGACGGGTTTTTTGCCGACCACCCGGATCGCTTGGGCGATTTGGGCGCGGCTGGCACCCTCCCGGAAGAGCCGTGCCGGGACGGAATACAATGTTTTGCCGTTCATCGCGCCGTAGTAGAGCGTCTCGCCATCGGCGGAGAGGGAGATCGGATTGATGGGGATGCGGGCTCTTTCCATCTGGCCGCCGGCACCGGGGAACTTGAGGGTCTGCCCTTCCACGACGAGGTCGACGTTCTCGGCGTTGAGCGAGGGGTGACCGGTAAAGCGGCGCGCGGTTTTCCGCTTGATGTCGACCGCGACGATAGCCGGCGTGGGACCGCAGTCGGCGATGTAGACAAATCCCCGTTCGGCATCGACGGCCAGATCTTGCATGATGCCGCCGCGGGGCCCGATCGATTCCGGGAAGTCCATGCGGAAGACGGTGCGGCGCGTGTTGATGTCGAAGGCCACAAGTTTGGGTTGGGCGGGTTTGGCCTTGCCGGGCATCCAGTTGCCGTGGTCGGTGACCCAAAGGCGGTCGCGCGAGTCGATGGCCACGCCGTGCGCGGAGTTCAGAACATTCGGGCCGCTGCCGGGTGCGGCGTTCCAGCTTTTGTCGGGGAAGGCCTGCCAATTGTTTTTGCCGGGCTTGATCTCGATCAGTTGGGCGGGGCCGCGGCGCATCCCGTGCACGCTGGCAAACATGCGGCCGTCTTTCGACGCGGTGACGTTGCCAGGGGTGATGTCGAGTTCGGAGACGATTTCTACTTGGCCGATTCTCGGGGTGGCGGGCTTTTGATTTCCGGCGGCGGAGATGGTCGGAGCGGTCAGTTGGGACGCGGGCTTGGTCGAGCAAGCACCGACGAAGAGCGCTGCGGTGGATAAAGCGGTGAGGATGATTTTGGCCGGAGGTTTCATGCGGGATGTCTGGGTGGGTTGGTATGGAATTCGGGATTCGAGGCTTACTTTGGCCATATTAGGCCAGTCATCTCGGACAAGCAGGCTCAATTTTCGATGCTCGATGTCGGAATGTGGTTTCGGCGGGGTCCCCTGAGCGGACCATCGCAGAGACTACGGGACGAAAAGACCGAGAATTTCCAAAGCTCTACGCGCTGTAACAATCGGAATGCCGCGAAACGACTTCAGGACCAACAGGTCCTTGTCCCCGCTGACGATCAAATCAACGGGAACTGCGGCTGCGCAGGAAAGGACATGCAGATCGTCGCTGTCGCGGAGTTCCGGTGCGGCTACACGCGGCGGCGATACAACTTCGTGGCACGAGAACCTGAAAGCGCGCACAAGGCTTTCGGCGTTATGGCCTCGGATGGTCAACCGTTCGGCGAACTTTGGGGCGCGCAAGGTTTCATCCAGTTCGGATAGGAGTTCCGTCGAGGAGTAGAGTCCGAAGCGGCCTGTGAGACCTGCATCGAGCAGGCGGGCGGGGAGTCCATCCCAGAGAAAACCGGACACGAGGGTGTTGGTATCAGCGACGACCCTCATCGCCGCGACGACTTTTCCTGACCGATTCGATCTCGGCTTGGATCTCATCCTCGGTCGGAGTCGCGCCGGGTTGCCGCCGGATCTCGTCGAGAGCGGCGATCAATTCCTGACCCGAGCGGCGGCGACGCAGTTCGTCCTCGAGCAAGCCTGACAAAGAAGCGCTCTCAAAGAGGCCGTTGGCCTTGGCTTCGGCCGCCAGCTTCTCAGGCAAATCGAGTTCGAGAGTGATGCTCATGACCTCATCAATATAAGCACGGCGGACTCGCCGAGGTCAAACGAAGCGTCGTCCACGGCCCTTGAGCCAACAGGCGTCTTCGGGTTCCGTGTCGTCATATGCTTAGCGGAACATGCCGTCGAATTTCTTAAAGGTGACAAAACTTTTGTGGCCCCAAGCCGTCTTCTCGCGCACCCAATCCTCAACCCGAGGAGGAACCTCAACGGCCTCCACCCAGACGTAGTTCCAGACATCGCCCGGCCGCCGGATGGACATCAGCTCGTAGACCCGGATCGAGTGCAGGGCGTCGTTCATGAGGTGGGCCAGCGCATGAAAGTGAAGCCGCACCCGGAACGGATAATTTTTGCCGTGATAATGATGGCAAACGAGGTCCAGCTCGATGGGGGCGGGTGGGGCTATGAGTTTGTCTCCTACGTGTTCCATTATTTGTGACCCTAAGGCAAAGAGCCTGAGTCCTTCACCAGCTTTGAGCGTCATAAACACGCGATCCTCTTGGAAATCTGTTGAGAATGCTGAGATCGCAGCATTTACTGCAGATGCCGATTGGTGGATGGACTGATCCCGTAAAAGGGACACCTCTGACCTGAATTTCTTCCGGTTGTTGTTCGCGGTTGTTTTTGGTGTTGCCGCGCCGCGCGAACGGCGCCACCGCTACGCCAAAGAATGATGGATTTCGGGCGGAGGGTTACTTGTGAAGATCCACTTCTTCGGGCGAGGTGATTTTTTTGATCAGACCGTCTTCGATCCAGCAGACGCGGTCGCTGGCGGCGAGCATTTTCTCATCGTGGGTCGAGCAGATGATGGTGACGCCTTTTTCCCGGTTGAGCTCGCGCAGAAGGTTGACGATCTCCTCGCCGGTGCGGGTGTCGAGGTTGCCGGTCGGTTCGTCGGCGAGGATGACGGCGGGGGTATTGGCCAGAGCGCGGGCGACGGCGACGCGTTGTTGCTGACCGCCGGAGAGTTCGAAGGGTTTGTTTTGCAGGCGGTGGCCGAGGCCGACGCGCTCAAGGATGGCGGTGGCCTCCCGAGTGGCTTCTTCTTGGCCCAATCCGCGAAAAGTCATGGGAAGCATGACATTCTGCAAGGCACTCATCACTGGAATGAGGTTGAAGGTTTGGAAGATGTAGCCGATGCGGTTGCAGCGGACCCAGGCTTGTTTGGATTCGGGGAGGTCGAAAAGAGATTCGTCTTCAAAAAACACACGTCCTTCGGTGGGGATATCGAGGGCTCCGATCTGGTTGAAAAAGGTGGATTTGCCCGATCCGGACGGCCCCATGATGGAAAGGAACTCGCCGCGGCGGATGTCGAGCGTCACCCCTTTGAGCGCCCACACCTCCTCGTCGCCGAGACGGTAGAGCTTTTTCACATTCTCGGTGCGGATGATGGCATGGGCATTCATAGGGCGCGGCCTTTCTTAAGGGAGGTGCGAAGCACGAGGAGATGGCGCAGCATGAGCATTTTGGTGAAGGCCACCACGGCGGCGCGGGCTTCGTCGGCATCGATCCGGAATTGGCGCGTCATGGCCCGGGCGAGCACGGCGAGGCTGTGGCGGCCATCCATTCGCTCCCAGAACCAAGCCCCACGTTCGTCGAGTTCGACGCGGATCCATTGCCCCGACTTGAAAAAACGCAGCCAGCCGCGCGGGGCCGGCATTGGTCGGCGGAGATGAAGCACGCCGCGATCGTCGCGCTTGGCTTCCGTTTCCGGCGCGGCCTCGGGCACGGCTTTGAGCGCCTCGAGCAGCGGATCGGGTGATGTGCTAATGGAACTCATCGCTGGTGAAATCGATTTCTTCGGGGCGGGCCACTTTGATGATGCGTCCGTCTTTGATCCACATGATGCGGTCGGATCGTTGGAGCATCTTGAGATCGTGAGTGGCGGAGATAATGGTTACGCCGAGGTCGTCGCGCAGACGCGCCAGAAGTTCGATCATTTCCCCACCTGTCTTTTGGTCGAGATTGGCCGTCGGTTCGTCGGCGAGGACAATATCGGGGCGGTTGGCCAAGGCGCGCGCGATGGCAACGCGCTGCTGTTGTCCGCCGGAAAGTTCCGAGGGTTTGTGGAGGATGCGATGGCCCAGGCCGACCAGTTCGAGTAGCTCCACGCCACGTTCGCGCCCGGCTTCGGCATCCATGCCGGCAAAGCTCATGGGCAGCGTGACGTTTTCCAGACAGGTCATCGTATTGATGAGGTTGTAGGTCTGGAAGATGTAGCCGATTTTCCGGCAGCGGAACCAGGCGAGTTCGTCGAAATCGAGCTGCGCGACATCGACTTGGTCTATGTAAACCTTGCCGCTGGTCGGCTTGCTCAGGGCGCCGATCATGTTGAAAAGGGTGGATTTGCCAGAGCCAGACGGACCCATGATGGAAAGGTATTCGCCGCGATAGATTTCCAGCGTCGCTCCGCGCAGCGCGTGTGTTTCCACCTCACCCATGCGGTAGATTTTTTTCACTTCGACGGCACGGATGACACAACTTCCGGAGGCATCTCCGGAGCGGGTTTTCAAGGCGTCGAGGCGGGCGGTGGTGACAGGCATACGGGAAGATCAGATGTTGGTGCGCAGGGCTGTAGCGGGAACCATGCGGGAGGCGACTCCGGCCGGGTAAATGGCCGCCAGGATGGAGGCGATGATTCCGGCAGCCAAGCAAACGAGCAAGGCGCCTAGCAGCGGCACTACCGGGAGGGAACCCAAGACGAGACCCCAGCCGTAGCTGATGGCATAAAGCATCACGGCGAAGAGCATTCCGAAGAGGCTGCCCGCCAACCCGCCGACAAAACCGATGAGAGCCGACTCCAAAAAGAAAACGCGGCGGATAAAGGAGGAGAGTGCGCCGAGGCATTTCATGGTACCGATTTCGCGGAAACGTTCGGTCACCGACATGAGCAACGCGTTGCTGATGCTGATGATGGTCACGAGCGCGGCGATGCAAAGAATCCAGACCGTGCGAACCTTTTGCTGAGCGGCTTCCTGTGCCTCACGCTGGAGATCCTCCTCGGACGGCGGTCGCCGCAACAGCGCGCCGGAACCCGACGGATCGGATACGAGGGTGCGAGTGAAAACCGCCACGGGTTGGCGGAGGTGCGGGGAAACGCTTTCCCACACATCGGAGGGCAAATCGCCGCCGATCACGACAATCAGCGCCGGACGATCATCCGTACTGGTCGGGACAAAATCTTTCGCCTCGATGGACCGGGCAGCTCCGGGCCGGAATATTTCGCGCAGGAAACGCTGTTCGATGTCATCCGGTTCGGTGCCTCGCCAGACCACGAGCGTTCGCCCGGAGAGGGTACCCGATTCGGCGAGCAAAAATCCCATCATGGCGGCGATTTGTTGACGGGCCTCAATTTCGCCCATCACCCGTCCGCGGAGCATGCTGCTGGAGAGAATCGACATGAGAAAGGCCACACCTAACACCACACCGAGGAGCGTGACCAAGGAACGGCCGAGCCGGATGCGGATGCCCTGCACGACGATGCCCCAAGCTACCCGCAGCGGCAGCCGGACCTGATCTTGAATCGCGCTGTGGTTGGATTGCATGTTTTAAAAAGGAGTTCCCGATACCGCTTGCTGGATCAGTCGAATGGCAATGGTGGCCATGGCAATGAGTCCCACCCCGGTGAAATATCCGGCGAGGATGGTCGGGGCCATGCGCAAAAAATTCTGCGGTCCAAATTTTTTCTGGAAATAAAACCGCCCCAGCATGGCGCCGACAATTTCCAGAACCATGACGTGCGGTAAATCACCGAAGCCTCGGACCAGTCCGTAGACCAGCATCACGGGCAAGCCGAAAATGCTCAACAGGGTGAAAAGAACCACGGAAACCCCGAAGCCTGTAGCGATGAATTCAGGGTGGATCGCCTGCATGAACTCGCTGTCGAGAATGCTGTGCGTGGCGGGATCCTGACCCTCGGGAACAAAGGTCGAAGAGAAGAGCAGCGTCTGGTGCTTGGCGATGAGCTCCCAACGCAAAGCGGCATTGGGGAACGCCTCGGAGGGCACTGGGCCGGATTTCCAGATAAAGGCCCAGAACATGAGAGAGAGCAGCAGGAGAACCGGGATCACGATCAACTCTGCTTTGAGCAACGACCAGAATTTCACACCGGTGAGCTCGTTCACGCGGAAGGACTGTGCGAGGTGCCCGTAGTTTTCGATCGGCACCGGGGCCAGCCAGATATCTACCCCTTTCGCGCCGGAGAGGATAAAGGCTCCTTCGCGGACGAAGGGAATTTCCACGGTTTGTCCGGCGACACCGAGCAGGCGGGCGTTCACGTAAGAAATGAACGGCGAATAGACAAAGCTGAAGAGGAGGAGGAAGGGAAGCGGGAAGGCGGGCACCAGCAAATGCACGACATAAATCATGGCCAGCGCGGAGACGACATAACCAACCAAAGCCAGCCAAAGCGGATAGTCGCCGCGACCGGGCGGGGTGGCCCATACATCATGACCCGGCTCCCGCGCGTTTTTCGCGTCCTTGGCCTCTTTCAGCCGGGCGCGCAAGCTGCGGATGGTCGAGAAGATGGAGATCACGGCGATGCCTACGCCCGTGCCGATGCCGAAGCTCATCCAGAAGTCGATGCTGTTGGAGAACGTGGTGTTGACCGTATCCATGCCCGGCTGCCAGCGGCTGAGAATGCCTGAGGTCTGCAAAAACGGGTTGGCGAAAATGGTGGCGAGGATGGCGAGGAACGTGCCGACCACGGCCCAGAACGGGAGCACAAAGCCGAGAATGAGCACCCCGAGATCCAGGGTCACGCCAGTGGGTGTGGCCGGGAGCACGCCCTCGGTCATGATGGTGGTGTCGAGAAACGGCTGCGGAATGAGAAAGACCGGCTTTTCCAGGAAAAGACCGGTGATTGTTGGAATGCCCACCTGCAAGAATCCGTAGATTAAGCCGATGGACACACCGATGGTAAAAATACGCCAGCGGGTGAGTTTGGGTTTGTCCGGTTCGGAGGTGGCGGCCGCTTCCGCTTCTTTTTTCTCCTCTTTGTCCTCTTCGGCCAGAGCCATGGCTCCTTGCGCGGCGATGGGGGCGAGGGGGAAGGCCAAGCGTTCGACGTCGGAAGTCAAACGGAAGAGAAAATACCCGAGAGTGTATTTTTTGATGAACCCGATGAACGCGATGAAAACAATGAGCGCGATGGGAATGAGAAAATCCTGGTGCAGCAGATTGCGTTCGAGCAGCGCGGCGCTTCCGGGAGGAGGAACGAACCAAGACGGGAAGGCATTGGCCATACCCGAATCGCGCACCACTTCGCTGCCGACGAGATAAGAACGATAAACAAGCGGGGCCATCGGGCCGCCGGGAAAAAGCATCGAGCCGCCAATCATCACGTTGGCCGCGTGGTAAAGCACGACGAGGTTTTGCTTGCTCAGCGGCTTCATGGCGCGCCGGGCTATTTCACCGAAAAGGATGAGCGTGACCCATGTGCCGGCCGAGGTCATGTCACCGCCGGTCATCAAGCCGAGGTAAATCGCGCCCGGCATCATGATCAGGCCGCAGAAGAAAATCCCAACGACCGTGGTCCAACCGACGCCGTCTTTGAATTCCGTCGGGGTTTCGAGCAGCGTGCGGTAGCGTTCCAATTCCGCATCCTGCTTCGCCTGTCCGCCATTCTTCTTGCCGAACTTAAACATGCTCCTCCTTTCGCTCGCGTGCCGCAGCCGCGAAGAGCGTCATGGCCTCGCCATGGAATTGCGCTTTCTGCGCGGGCGTCACTGCGCGCCAGTGCAAAAACTGTCGGCGCACCTGCTCCATGAGCGAGCGGTTGAGACGCACCCAAGATTCCTTGGTGCCGGAGAGGCGGATAATTTCCATGCGGGCGATAAACTCCTCTGTCTCGCGGTCGTGCGGCAAGGCGATGACGAGTTCCTGCGATACGCCAAGGTCGTAGGGCTTGAGCCAGATGGTGGCGTGAATGCGCGGTTCGGGATCGTCTTCGGCGCCGGCCAGATCGAGACGCGGTGGCCCGGCCCGGAAACGTCCGGAGCCACCCTCGCCATGGTCGACCAGAAAGCGATGGAAAAAGGCCAGCACCGCGATGCGATCGTAGGGAGAGAAAGTGAACGGCAAATAGAAGGAGAAGCGGTCATCATCGGGCTCCGGCAGGGACCAGCCCGATTCCTCGCTTGGTGCGGCGATCTGCATGGCCGTGCGCGCGGGGAAAAGCGTTGAGACAAATACAGCGGCCATCACGGCCAGCGAGGCAAAAATTGTGTTCACTCCGGCAAAGGTCATATTCAGGCCACCCGTCCAATCCATGGTGGTGAGAAAAAATCCCGTGCCTTGGGCGAGAAGATAGCCGAGCACCGCGCCGACCACCGAGTAAACAAAGGCCTCGGCGAAAAACATGAAGAAGACGTAGCGAGGGGCAACCCCGACGGCGTTGTAAACATAGATTTCATCGCGACGTTCGTAGACCGAACCCTTCATCGTGTTGAGCACGGTCAGCGCGGCGATGACCAGCGGCATGATCAGATCGGGAAGCCCTTGGAGGCTTCCGGAGCGTGCTCGTTTGCCCTGCGAGGCAACGCCATCCAAGCCGAAGAACATGGTCGCACCGGTTTGCTCGAGATATTGCATGATCGCTGCTCTGGCCTCGCGGAAAGGCAGTCCATCCATGCCGATCGCGACATTGGGTATGCGGGGCAAGCCCCGTGAGACTTTGAAATCCAAATCACCCGATGGGAGAATGACCACCTCGGCCGCGGGAACGCGCGGATCATTGGGATCGGCCAGCGGCGCTCCCTGGGAGTCGGTGCGCACGTTGGGAATAGCGCTGATGTCGGGCGGGAGAAGGCTCTGTCCGTTGAGATCACGCAAACGGTCCATTGCCTCGGAATCAAAAATCCCCGCGACCCGAAAACGCGCGCCGTTTAGGACGACCGGCACCTCGGCGCCTTGATCGATCTGCCGCACATCGATACCAAGGTCGTTGGCGATGCGGTCGGAAATAATCACCGGGCGGTCTCCCGTGGCGGGGGCTTGGTCGAACCAAAACGGCTTGGTGATCAGCGGGATGCTGCCACGCATCGGGTCTTTGGTTCCGAATTGCAACAGCGAGGCCAGCGCGGTGCTACGGCTGTTCCCGTCGCCGACGGTGCGCATTTCCAAGGCGGGCATCTTGATTTCCCGGCTCCATTTGTCGAGCAACCCCGTGTA
>JBIJDZ010000086.1:0-6376 GCA_044343805.1 Chthoniobacterales bacterium
TGCCGCCGCGTTTCTGCGCGCGGTAGTTGCTGACGGCGGTGCGCTTGATGAAGCCGCGGTGGGTCACGGTGATGATGCAGCCCTCGTTGGTGATGAGGTCCTCGATATTGATCTCTCCCTCGTCAGGTACGAGAACGGTGAGGCGGGGCCCGGCGTATTTTGTGCGGATCTCTCCGAGTTCGGTTTTGATGATGCCGAGCACGCGCTCCTCGCGGGCGAGGATGTCGAGGAGGTCTTCGATGGTGGAGAGGAGGTCTTTATATTCCCCAAGCACCTTGTCGGTCTCCATGCCGGTGAGCTGGTAGAGGCGGAGTTCGAGGATATCGTCTACCTGTTGCTCGGTGAGCAGGTATTCACCGTCGGTGAGGCGCTGTTCGCTGCGGATTTTGATCCCGAATTTCTCGACCTGCTTGCGGGTGAATTCGAAGGCGAGGAGTTTGACCTTGGCCTCTTCGCGGTTTTTCGAATTGCGGATGATGCGAATGAACTCGTCGAGGTTGGCCAGGGCGATGAGGAAGGCCTCAAGTTTTTCGGCCCGGATCTCGGCTTCGCCCAAGAGGTGGCGGGTGCGGCGCAGGATGACTTCGCGCCGGTGCTCGATGTAGCAGGCGATGGCTTCCTTGAGAGAAAGCAGCTTCGGCTTGCCATGGTCGATGGCGAGCATCGTGATGGAGAACGACGACTCGAGCGCGGTGTGTTTGTAGAGATTGTTGATGACGACCTTCGGATTCGCATCGCGCTTGAGTTCGACGACGACACGTGTTTTTTCGTCCGACTCGTCGCGGATGGCGCTGATGTCGGTGATGGTCTTCTGGTTGACGAGGTCGGCGATGCGCTCGACGAGGGTGGCGCGGTTGACGTTGTAGGGGATCTCGGTGATGACGATCTGCTCGCGGTTACCCTTGAGTTCTTCGACGCCTGCTTTGCCGCGGACTTTGACCGAGCCGCGGCCGGTTTCGAAATACTGGCGGATGCCGCCGACGCCGCAGATTTGGCAGCCGGTGGGGAAGTCGGGGCCTTTGACGTGCTTCATCAACCCGTCGAGGGAGATGTCGGGCTTGTCGATTTGGGCGCAGATGGCGTCGATGATTTCGCCGAGGTTGTGCGGCGGCATGTTGGTGGCCATGCCGACAGCGATGCCGGTTCCGCCGTTGACGAGGAGGTTGGGGAAGGCGGCGGGAAAGACGACGGGTTCGGTCAGGCGTTCGTCGTAGTTGGGGACAAAATCGACGGTCGATTTGTCCATGTCGGCCATGAGGGCGGTGCCGAGGTGGGTGAGACGCGCTTCGGTGTAACGCATGGCGGCCGGCGGGTCGCCTTCGACCGAGCCGAAGTTGCCTTGGCCTTCGATGAGGGTTTCGCGCATGGCCCAGCTTTGTGCCATGTGGACGAGAGTCGGGTAGATGACGGCTTCGCCATGCGGGTGGTAGTTGCCGCTGGTGTCGCCGCAAATTTTCGCGCACTTGATTTGCTGCCGTCCGGGGAACAAGCGCAGGTCGTGCATCGCGTAGAGGATGCGGCGCTGGGCGGGCTTGAGTCCGTCGCGCGCGTCGGGCAGGGCGCGGGAGATGATGACGGACATGGAGTAGTCGAGGAAGGAGCGTGACATCTCCTCCGCGACATCGATCGGTTCGACTTTTTCGTTCTGCGTATACACGGATTAAGAAGCTTTAAAACAGTGGACCGGGGGCGGTTCCGGAAGGTGTGAGATAGTGCCTGCCGACCGGCGCTGAGGCCAGCGCAAACATTGCCGGTCGGCGTTTCAGGGGGCCGGGTTTTCCTCCTGCCGGCGGGCTTCGATTTGGCCCTTTTCGCCTTGGAGGATGAGGTGCCCCTCGGCACTGAGGGTCCAAGTTTGCGCCGTTTGAAGCAGGTCCAGAAAGCGTTGTTCCTGGGCCATCAATTCTTCTCCGCAGAACATCCGCGTTCCGGCGAGTTGACCGACGGTGATTTTGTTGCCGTCCAACGTGCAAGAGCCCATGAAGCGATTGCAGGAGGACTGGCCGGAGATGCGGCTTTCCCCGTCGAAGGCGATGGTGACCGGACGGTCGGGCAACGGGTCGGAGCCGGCGATGGATGTCACGATCCATGCCGTGCCGGCGATGGTGGGAGTTTTGGTTTCCATGCCGGCGAGAGGGAGGGCGAGGGTGGACAGGAGCAGGGTGAGCAGGATTCTCATGGGTGGTCAGGACATGGCTTGGGTCGCGGTTTTGAAATGGAGCTTGGCGGTGGCGCGGAGGGCGTCGGGGCCGTGTTGGTGAACGAGGGAGCGGGCGGCGGCGAGCACGGCGCCCGAGGCGCCTTTGGGAAATTTGGCGCCCCATTTCTTTTCGGCGGCGGCAAGCCAGTCGATAAACTTTTCGCGGGCCAGGATCGAGGCGGCGGCCACCGCGTAGTCGCTCTCTGCTTTGGTTTGCTGCCGCAGGGTGATTTTGCGTCCGCGTTCCATGAGGGCGCGCTCGAGGACGCGCGGGTTGGCGAATTGGTCGCTGAGGGCGGCAAGACAATCGGGTCGGCGTTCGCAGAGGTTTTCGATCACACGGGCATGGCCCCAGGCGAGCAGGCGGTTGAGGTTGCCGATTTTTTCGTAAAGCGGGTTGTATTTTTCCGGCGCGACGACGATGACTTCGCTGACGAGGCCCGGCGTGGTGCGGACGACCTCGGCGAGTTTGCGGATCTGTGCGTCAGAGCCGATCGATTTGCTGTCACGGATGCCGGCCTCGAGCAAGTGGCGGGCGCTTGTTTCGTCCGTGTAAGCGCCGGCAATGACGAGCGGGCCGAAGAAATCTCCCTTGCCGCTTTCGTCGATGCCGAAATGCGGGGCGAAGCGCTCCGGGTGGTGGATTTCCTCATAGCCGAGGCGCGCTTCGCCGAGGACTTCGGGTTCGAGGGTGAACTGGATGAAGTTTTCGGTGTCCTTGCCTTGGATGACGGCTTTCGGGCCCTTCTCGTAAACGGCGACGGTGAGGCCGGGTTTTTGGGCGAAATAAATCGTGTAGGGACGCGGCTCGAATTTGCAGCCTTGCTCTTCGAGGATGCCGCGCAGTTTTACCGCTTGGTCGGCAGTGATTGCGACGGTGTGGGAGCGAAGCGGCGGCATCGGGTGATGCGTAGGATGTAATGGTTGGAATGCCGTCCGTCGAGCAGGTTGGGCTTTGTTGAAGGCGACAGGTTTGCTCAGATGCGTCAGTGGACAAAGCGAATTTCGCCGAAAGGTTGCGCGCATGGTTCCGCCGGCATGGGCGGGATTTGCCGTGGCGGCGGACGCGTGATCCGTATGCCATCCTTGTGAGTGAGATGATGTTGCAGCAGACGACGGTGGCGGCGGTGGTACCGTATTTTGAACGCTGGATTAAGAGGTTTCCCTCGGTTCATGAACTGGCGGGGGCGGAAGAGGCGGAGGTTTTGGCGCTGTGGCAGGGGTTGGGCTATTACCGAAGGGCCCGGAATCTGCATGCGGCGGCGAAGAAAGTGACCAGAGAGTCGGGGGGCGTGTTTCCGCGTGAATACGATGCTTTGCGGGCTTTGCCCGGCGTGGGCGATTACACTGCGCAGGCAGTGCTGGCCTTTGCATATGACGAACCGGTGCCGGTGCTTGATGCGAATGTGATCCGCGTGGTGGCGCGGTTGTTCGATATTCCCGTTCCGGTAGACAAGGCGAGGGGTTTGGCCGAAGTGCGTTGCAAAATGGAGGAGTTGTTGCCGTCGAATAACGGGCGGGAGTTTGTGTCCGCGATTATGGAGCTGGGCGCGCTGGTTTGCCGGGCCGGGCGGCCCGACTGCTTGCTGTGTCCGGTGAAGCAATTCTGCTCGGCGAAAGCGCCCGAAATGCTGCCAGTGAAAGCGCCGAAGGCACCGATCAAAGAGCGCACCGAGCATGCAGCTTGGGTGAGTGATGGAAAAACTGTGGTGCTCCAGCAGTGCGTGGCGCGTCGCTGGGTAGGATTGTGGAGATTGCCTCCGCTGGAGGGCTCGCCGGGGGATTCGCCGAAAGCGGAGCTGACCTATTGCATCGTGCGGGAACGGGTCGTGCTGAAAATTCATCATGTTCCCCGGTCGGCTCTGGCCGCGTCCGCGGAGCCGCGTCAGGCGTTCTCTCTGGTGGACCTTGCGGACATTGCCATTCCGTCTCCGCACCGCCGCGCCATTGCCAGAATCCTCGGTCAAAGTCATAGTTGAAACCATGTCCACTGCCGAACTGACCGCCCAACCCGACGCCGGAGGCCATTTTGGACCTTACGGCGGGGTTTTCGTGCCAGAGACGCTGATGACGGCGCTCGAGGAATTGACGCGCGAGTACGAGGCGGCGCGCAAAGACCCTGAGTTCAAACGTGAACTGAATCAACTTCTGGCGGAATTTGTCGGCCGTCCGACCCCGCTTTATCTGGCCGAACGCTTGAGCGCGCAACTTGGCGGGGCGAAGATTTACCTGAAGCGCGAAGACCTGCTGCACACCGGCGCGCACAAGATCAACAATGCGATGGGGCAGATCCTGCTTGCCAAGCGCATGGGTAAAAAGCGCGTCATTGCCGAAACCGGTGCCGGTCAGCACGGCGTGGCCACCGCGACGGCGGCCGCGCGTTTCGGCATGGAATGCGTGGTCTATATGGGCGATGTGGACATGAAGCGCCAGGCACTCAATGTCACGCGCATGAAATTCCTCGGAGCGAAAGTCGTGCCCGTCACGGCCGGACAGGCAACGCTCAAGGAAGCGGTCAATGAGGCGATGCGCGATTGGGTAACCAATGTGCGTTCGACGCACTACATCCTCGGCACGGCTTACGGTGCTCATCCCTATCCCATGATGGTGCGCAATTTTCATCGCGTGATCGGCGAGGAGTCGCGCCGCCAGATTCTCGAACGCGAGGAGCGCTTGCCCGATCTGCTCGTGGCCTGTGTGGGCGGTGGCAGCAACGCCATCGGACTTTTTTATCCGTTCCTCGGGGACAAAAACGTCCGCATGGTCGGCGTCGAAGCCGGAGGCGAGGGAATCAAACCCGGGCGCCATGCCGCGCGCTTCCAAGGCGGCAAGCTCGGCGTGTTGCAGGGATGCAAAACATTCCTGCTAGCCAATGATGACGGGCAAATCGAACTGACCCATTCCGTTTCCGCCGGCCTCGACTACGCCGCGGTTGGACCCGAGCACAGCTTCCTGCGCGATGCAGGCCGTGTAGAATACGACTTCGCCACTGATGACGAAGCCCTCGAAGCCTTCAAGACGCTGTCCAAAGTCGAAGGCATCATTCCCGCGTTGGAAAGCGCCCACGGCGTGGCCCACGCGATCAAAGTCGCTCCGAAAATGTCCAAAGATCAGATCATCCTCGTGAACCTTTCCGGCCGCGGGGACAAAGACGTCCAGCAGGCCGCGGAGTTTGTTTTCGGCGCCGCGGGGTAGATGATTTTGCGCTGTTGAGGAACGGCCCGCTCAAACGATCAGCCGGCGAAAACTTGATGCCAGCCAGCTTGTTGGCTAGATTGCGTTCATGGAATCAGTCAAATCTATGTCGCTCGGCACTTTCGAAGCCAAAAACAAGCTTTCATCGCTGGTTGATTTGGCCTCCAAGGGAAGCCGCATCTGGATCACCAAGCGCGGTCGTCGGGTTGCGCTCCTCTCCTCCGGTGTCGACGAAACAGCGAAGGCTGGTGACGATCCGGTGGCCGTGTTCCGCGCTATTCGCTCGCGAACTAAGCCGCTCAAGGGCTTGAGCTTGAAGGCGCTCATCGAAGAGGGGCGCGCGTGAAGCAGATGGTGGCGGACGCGTCTTTTTGCGGGGCGTGGATTCTGGCCGATGAATCATCGGGCGAAGCAGACCGTCTGCTGGCTCGCATCACTTCCGGATTGGTGCAACTCGTGGTTCCGGCGCTATGGCATTACGAAATGCTGAACCTTCTTCGCTCTGCGGTGCGCCGAAAACGATTGGCGAGGGAAGACCTTGATCTGGCGGTTGAGACGTTGGAGCGCGTACCGATGACGCTGGAGGATCTTCCGGGCGCGCCGGCCCGCCGGAGGATTTTGCATTTGGCCGCGCAGTTCGATTTGTCAGCCTACGACGCGGCCTATCTCGAATTGGCCGATCGCTTCAAAGTCGGGCTGCAGACGAATGATGCGAAGCTAAAGGCCGCGGCGAAGCAGTTGGGCCTGCGCGCATGAGTGCCGCTCCTTCGCCTCACATGTCCCACAGCCTGCGCGCGGCGATGAAGGGGCGGTTTAGTACGTGGTCCGGCAGAAAATATGACCTTCCCCATCAGCACACCGCGTGAAGCATCTCAGATCATTTCTGTTTGGTATAATTCTTATGTCGGCAGTGGTGATTTCCTTGCTGCTGCTGTTTCCATTTCCCGCAGGCGGGTTGTTTCCTGATCAGATATTCAATTT
>JBIJDZ010000041.1:0-18219 GCA_044343805.1 Chthoniobacterales bacterium
TCCATTGCCTCCGTGGAGTGCCGTTCGTGCCGTTCGCCAAACCGAAGGTCGCGGACGACATGGTCGCCGCTGGTCCTCCGACAGCGGCGGACTTTGGACCTCCGTCGTGCTTCCCCTGGAGCCGGCCGGTCAGGGATGGTCGGCTTTCCCGCTCGCCGCAGGACTGGCCGTGGTCTCCACGCTGAAAGGGCTCGGACTCGGTCACGCTCGCCTACGATGGCCGAACGATGTTCTCATCGGCCCTCGCAAAATCTGCGGCATCCTCATGGAAAAATTTTCCCCGGAGAAATTCGTGGTCGGACTCGGGCTCAATGTCACCAATGATCCGGCTGATGACGATCCTTCGCTGGCGCCCATCGCCACGTCCTTGGCCGAGGAGTTGCCCGAGCCGCCCTCACTGGACCAAGTTTACGAGGATATCCTCACCGCGTTGCGGGTCTTGCACAGCCGCGTCGCCGAGGATGGTTTTGCTTCGCTGACCGACGACATCAACCACCAATGGGGTGGTACTCGCGAAGTCGAAGTGCATTTGAGCGGGGAAAAGACGCGTGGGTATTTTCTGGGCATCGACTCGCGCGGCGATCTTCTCGTGGAAATCGACCGGCGCACCATCACCTGCTCGGCACCGCATGTGCAACTCATGCGCGAGGTTTGAAACAAAACCCGCTTGCCCACGGGCCACAAACAACCCGACGATCAACACCAATGAACGATTTCAAATTCAACTCGGCCGGTCTCATCCCCGTTATCGTCCAGGAAGCCGGCGAGGCCAGCCCTCCCCGCGGACGCGTCCTCATGATGGCTTGGATGAACCGTGAATCGCTGGCCAAGACCCTTTCCACCGGGAAAATGCACTACTGGAGCCGCTCGCGCGACAAACTTTGGTTCAAGGGCGAATCCAGCGGGCACACCCAAGAGGTTGTCCGTTGGTATGCTGATTGCGACAAAGACACTTTGCTTTTCGAAGTGCGCCAGACCACCGGCGCCTGCCACACCGGCTACGAAAGCTGCTTCTTCCAGCCATATGACATGGAGGGCCGTCAGCTGCCAGTCGTGGAAACACCGACCTTCGACGCCGGGCAGGTTTACCGGAAATAGCCGCTCAGGCCTTCGCGGCGAAGGCCTCCAGCAGTCGCGCGTGGATGTTGTCGAATCCACCGTTGCTGAAGACCACGATGACATCGCCGGGCCGGGCCAAGCCGGCGAGACGTTCGACGATGGATGTTACATCGGGTTCGTAGAAAGCCTCTTTGCCCGCGCGTCGCAAATCCTCGACCACCCGTTCCGGATTCAGCCGCTCCTTCTCGGGCAACTGATCCATCCGCGCGACTTTTGCCAGGACGACACCATCCGCACCGTCAAAAGCCCGCGGCAGCACATCTTGGAATACTGCGCGGCGCGTGGTGTTGGAACGCGGCTCGAACACCGCCCATAGCTTGCCCGACGGGTATTTCACGCGCAGGCCCTGCAGGGTTTGCGCGATTGCCGTCGGATGATGACCGAAGTCGTCCACCACCGTCACGCCACCGGCCTCGCCACGCACTTCTTGCCGGCGGCGGATACCCGTGAAGGACCGCAACGCCTGGCGGATTTTATCGAAGGGAACATTGTAAAAATGGGCGGCGGACACGGCCATCGCCGCATTGCGCACATTGAACTCCCCGATCATGGGAATTTCAAACCGCTCGCCGAATAGCGTGAAGGCCGAGGAGTCGGGACCCAAAACAACATCGCTGATATGGTTGCCGGCGTTCGGGGAAAACCCGACTTCGAGCAGCGGGGCGGGACAATTCTCGGCCAGCGCGCGGCAATTCGGGTCGTCGCCATTGAGCAAAACCATGCCTTCACCGGGCACGATCTGCAGCAAACGGCGGAAACTTGTCATCACATCCTCCAGATCGCGGAAGATGTCCGCATGGTCGAACTCGACATTGTTGACGATAAGCAACTCGGGCAAATAGTGGACAAACTTCGACCGCTTGTCGAAAAATGCCGTGTCATATTCGTCGCCCTCGATGATGAAATATTTTGACTCGCCCAAACGGCAGCCCTGCCCGAGGTTGCCGGGAATGCCCCCGATCAACCACGACGGCGCCAGGCCGGCGGATTCAAAGATCCAGGCGAGAAGCGAGGTAGTGGTCGTTTTGCCGTGGGTTCCGGTGACGACAAGATTATGGCGTCCGCGCAGGAAGAAGTTTTTCAGTGCTTCGGGCAGGGAGTGATAAAGAAGCTTCCGGTTGAGCACGGCTTCGACCTCGGGGTTGCCGCGCCGCATGGCATTGCCGATGACGACAAAGTCCGCCTCCGCCGGCAAATTTTCCTCCCGGTATCCCCGGGCAATTTTGATGCCCTTGCCTTCGAGAAAGGTGGACATCGGCGGATAGACGTTCTCGTCCGATCCGGTCACCTCGACCCCGCGTTCGCGCAAAGCGGCGGCCAACGAACCCATGGCGGTGCCGCAAATTCCGGTGAAATGCACTTTGCGCAGTCCGCTGTTTGTCGGAGCACTCATCAATAGACGTCTTTCCGGTAGCGTTTGGCTTTTTTCAGCTCGGCCACGTAGGCGGCGGCGTCTTCCGCGGATTTTCCACCGGACGTCTCGACGATGCGGTGGAGGGCTTCATCCACATCCTTGGCCATGCGCGAGGCATCGCCGCACACATAAAAATAGGCTCCTTCCTCAAGCCACCTCCATAGCTCCTCCGCGTTCTCCAACATGCGGTGCTGCACGTAAACTTTCTCCGCCTGATCCCGCGAAAATGCGGTGTCGAGCCGGCGGAGAACGCCGCCCGCCTGCCAGCGCTGGAATTCTTCTGCGTAAAAGAAATCCGTTGCCCGGTTGCGCTCGCCGAAAAATAGCCAGCTTTTGCCTTGGGCGCCGGTCTGCTCGCGGTCCTGCAAAAAAGCGCGGAATGGCGCGATCCCAGTCCCCGGCCCGACCATGATCACCGGCGCCGCCGTATCCTCCGGCGGACGGAAGTGTTTGGCCGAGTGGACAAAAACCGGCACGGGAGAATCCTTGGCCCGGTCAGCCAGAAACGTGGAGCAAACACCCTGGCGCTTCCGCCCGTGCGACTCGTAGCGGACGATGGCGACCGTGAGATGAACCGATTCGGGACATGCCTTTTGCGACGAAGCAATGGAGTAAAGCCGCGGCTGCAGTTTACGCAGGACTTTGACCAGCTCCGGAGCGGTGAATTTAGCTCCCGGATACTCGAGCAAGATGTCGATCACTTCGCGCCCCTCGAGCCATTCATCCATCACCGCTTTGGCCTCCGGATCAACCAGCTCGGCCAACTCCTCTTTGTCGGGACACTTTTCCAGCACGGCGGCGAGAAGCTGGCGCGACGGTTCACGCAGGGTGACATCTCGATGCAGAATATCGCGGAGTTTTTTGGTCGCACCGTCGGTCGTTTCCACAGCTTCATCCCCGTCCAAACCTGCCACCTTCAGCAACTCGTCCACCTCGGCGGAATCGTTGGACGGAAAAACTCCCAGAGAGTCACCCACCTCATAACGCAGGCCCGAGCCGGCCAAACCCAATTCGAAATGGATGGTCTCTTTGCCGGAGCCAGCTTGGGTCAGCACCTTCTCGCATATCACATGCGCCGGGAAAGGGTTTTTGCGGGAATAAACTGAATCAGGTGATGACATTTTGGGGAATATGCCTTCGAAAGACATTCAATGCACGCATCAAACAGATTGACCCAGCAATCTGGCGACGACCGATTGTTCGGTCAAAATCCCGATAAACCGTCCGCTCTCTTCGTCCCTGACCTCCGCCACCGGCGTCTGCGAGCGGCGCAGTCGGGCCAGCACCTTCCACGCCGGCAAATCATCGGCGAAGGACTGAAGCGGACGCGCAAACGACTGCGCCCGGGCCGACATCGCTCCGGACAATGCCGCGGCGCTGCAAGACATCGCTCCGAGCGGCAAGCCGTCCGCACCAATAACCAGCACGTGGCGCACCTCCGCCATTTTACGATCGCTCAAAAGTTCTCCCAAAGTTCGGTCAGCTCCGGCGTGCGGAAAATCTTCAACCGACAAAGCCAAACCGCCCGCCGTCAATCGCCGGAAATCCAGCACGCTGCGCAGCATGGACAACTCCAGCGGCGAGACGCCTTCGGTCTTTTCGGCCAGCGCCATCAATTCTTCAGCCGCCGGAAGTCGCGGCAAAGGATCCGTTTTGATTTTGCGCAACAGGCCGGCCAGGGGACGAGCCAGCGGCGCCCAGATAAATCCCGGCCACGTCACCAACGGCCAAAGGCGACTCAGCACCACAAAGGGCAACCTCCGGAAAATCTGTCGCGCCACGACCCTCCCGAACAATGCGTAGATCGGCACGAAAATCACGGGAGCCAGCCACACCAAATCACGATTCGACCGCCCGGAAAGCACCATCATCAGAATGACCAAAGCTCCCGCCGCGCAAGCGTGACTCGTCCACGCCAGCACCAGATCGGCCTGCGGCCGGACCGCTTCCCACGACAGCATCTGCTTGGCCCGGCGGTCGCCTTTGTCCGCCCGATGCCGCAATCGTACCCGATCCAGGGCCTGCCAAGCCGCATCCAAGCCGGAGTAGATAAAGGACAAAGCAAGCAACAAAGCCGCCAGCGCCGCGCTCATTTCCTCGCCTCCCATTCTTCCTGTGATTTCAAACGCTGCAGCGCCACCTCGCGCACCCGGCGCTGGCTCATGGACTGCACCGTGAGTTTCCACGGACCCAGTCGAGCGCTGGCACCCTGCCGCGGGAGCTTGCCCAACTCGTTCGTGATGTAGCCGCCGACTGTTTCGATACCGTCCCGCGTTGCGTCGAACCCCAAATACTCGCTCAAATCATCCAATCTCGCGGTACCCGCCGCCAACAGCCGCCCATCGCCAAGTTGCTCGATATAAAGATCCGCCTCCACCCTCGGCGTGGCGTCTCCCAGCAATTCTTCCACGAAATCCTCCAACGAGACAACGCCTTCCACTCCCCCGAATTCATCAAGGACCACGGCCATCGGTTGCCGGTGTTTGAGAAAACTGTTCAGCAGCTGGCTCGCCGCCATCGTCTCCGGCACAAAAGACGGAGGCAGCAGCGCTTCCGTGAAATGCATGCCGTCCGGCATCCGGCTCATGATGCGCGTGTCGAGCAGACCGACCACTTCATCGGGCGAATCGCCGATCACCGGCGCCCGCACAAAACGCTTTTTTTGCATCATCGCCATCACTTCCTCGTTCGACATCGCATCAGCCACGAACACCACATCAACCCGCGGGGTCAGATAATGACGCACCGTCGCCCGGCTCAGCCGCAGGACCTCGGTCAGCACTTCCGCCTCGGGCAACGTGAACTCCCTTTCCTCCTCGCGCACCCAGACAAGGGTCTCTGCTTCCTCAGGGCCGAGTTGCGGCCTCACCTCGAGCGACCACGGGAAAAGTTTTTTCGCGACACTCTCGATCAAAGGCTGCACACGGTCGAACAAGGGACCGAACAAACGCAGCACCACACCCCCCGCCCGCAGCAGCGGATTTTCCCATGAGCGCGGACGCCGTCCGGCCATGATTCCCGGAATCACCTCGAGCAAAACCACTGGAACCAAAAAAAGCCCGGCCCACGCCGGAAACGCCCCCCCTGCTTCCTTCGCGACCGCCAGCGCAGCCATCAACAACGCGCCCCAGCCTGCCCCCCGCGCCAAGGCGCTGCCAAGCATCAAGAAAGTGAACAAGCAATCCCTGGGATGGGCAAAGTCCGCGGCCAGCATTTGCAGGCGGGGCGAGCGGGGCCATTGGTCCATCCGTTCACGCGGCGTTTGCCAGAGCACGGCCTCGAGCGCCGCCAGCGCGGCACCCATCGCGGCCAAGAGCAATCCCGCCGTGAGCCAAACGCCCCAATTGAGTTCCATAAAGCGGATCATCATATCCTCTTTTGCCCCTCACGCCAGTCAGACCGGCAGGCGATTTGCGCTATGACGGGAAAAGATCCTGTGCTTTCGTAGCCGCGACACATCCATGGGAAAACATGCGTACATAGCGCGAAAAATCCGCAAACTCGGCCCCCCGGGCGACCTGAGGTATCACCGGTGCTATCTGGAATATTTCCGTCTCTTCAATGCGCAGGAGTATTATGCCGCGCATGACATCTTGGAACACATCTGGCTGGGCTCATCGGGTGAATTGCACACCTATTACAAAGCCCTCATTCAATTCGCGGGCAGTTATGTTCATCTCCAGCACCACCATCGCGAACCGCGCCACCGCATCCATGGGCGCCGCTTGTCTCCCGCCGCCCGACTCTTCCGCCGCTCAGCGGAATTGCTCCGGGGTTTTCCCGGCAATTACGAAGGCATCACGATCGAAGAAATCGTCACGGCGGCCCTGACTACCGCGGAGGCGATCGAAGCGGCCAACTTCACCGAAAACCCGTGGCACCCAGCAAAAGCATTCAGGCTCACCCTCCCCGCCTGACCTGCCTGTTCACTCAGGCCTCCGGTTTCCTTCTCTCCCTCTCCTCGATCTCTGTCTCGGTATCGAGCACCCCGTGCATCTTGTGGGTTGATCCCGGCGGGCGCAGCACGCGCCAGATGCACCAAGCGAAAAAAACCGTCGCGCCCCCGACCGACAGCAGCATCACGATCCAGCCATCGATAGTCATGGTTGCACCTCCTCTCGGTTCCATCGTCGCACCGCCAGATGAACCCACCAGAGGAACAGGGCCAGCACGCCGAGCAGGAAAAGAATCGACCATCTCACCGCGGCGTCTTCGCGGAAGCTCTGCACGTAGCCGCCCACATTTTGCCAGGCCCACACGACGAAAATTACCCCGAGATAAACAGGCGAAATGTATTTGATCACAAAGCCGAAAACCCTCGGCACCCGCAACGAAGCCCCGCGATCGAGCTCCCGCAAACCGCGCTGCGGACCGAACACCCAACCGAAAATGAACGTCTGCACGCTCCCGAGCAGGAAGATGCAGAATGTGCCGATCCAAAAATCGAACGTGTCCAGTGCCACGAGATTTTTACTGAACCACACGACGAACATCGTCCCGGCCGAACCCACCCCGCACAACAGGGCCGCCGCACGTGTGCGCGTCAGCCCGAGGCCTTCCTGCAAAAACGCGATAGCCGGCTGCAACATGGAGAGCGAGCTGGTGATGGCCGCGAGGAAAAGCAGGAAGAACCAAAGAAATCCGACAAGGCGCCCAAGGGGCATATGCTCGAAAACAAGCGGCATGGTGTTGAAGCCCAATGCGAATGTTCCGCCGACCGCTCCCGCGGCCCCGAGAAAAATGAAAGCCGCCGGAATCGTGATCAGGCCGCCGAGCGACACCTCGAAAAACTCGTTGCCCGCCGCCGCGGTCGTGGCACTCAAGGCAATATCGTCGTTTTTTCGCATGTAACTCGCGTAGGTGATGATTACCCCGAAGCCGACCGAGAGAGAGAAGAAGATCTGCCCGGCCGCCTCCATCCACATTTTTCCGTTAGCCAGCGACTGCCAGAGCGTGGAGCTTCCGGTGTTCAGATTCCACATTTGCCCCAAACCGTTGAGCACATTCAGCTCAGGCTGCGACGGATCGGGCGTACCCAGCGTCAACACCCGCGCGAGCACCAGCACGGCGCACACCGCCAGCAAAGGCATGGCCCAGAGACAGAACAACTCGATGCCGCGCGTGAGACCGCGATTGATCAGGAAAAAATTAAGCGCGACGCACAGCATCAGGAACACCAACGGCGCACCGGTCATGTCGGCAAACAGCGATCCGTTCTCCGCCAGACCGACATAATTTTGGAAAAATGCCCCGTAAGCCTCGGGACTTTTGCCGAGTTCCATCGCGCCGGTCAGATAGTGCCACGCGTAGCCTAAACACCACGACTCGATGAACACGTAATACATGTAGATCACGACCGGAACGATCAACCCGAGCACCCCGAGATAAGGTGCGGCGCGGTTCTTCCACAAAGCGCGGAAGATACCCGGCGTGGAATGGAATCCCCGCACACCGCCGTAGCGGCCCATCGACCATTCGGCCCACGCAATGGGCAATCCCAGCAGCAGCAATGCGACCAGATACGGAATCATGAAGGTCCCGCCCTCGTATTTCGCCGCCAAACCCGGGAAGCGCAGAAAATTGCCGAGCCCGACCGCGCTGCCGGTCACCGCGAGAATGACACCGACCCGCGTGGACCAGTTTTCCTGCGGCAGACGGCTCATGGCACGGCGCTTATTTGGCTTTGCCTTGCGAAGCGACCGCAGCCATCGCCGCGGCAATCGCTTCCTGATCGCCGAGGTAGTAATGCTTCAGCGGCTGCAAATCGTCGTCGAGTTCGTAAACCAGCGGCACGCCGGTCGGGATGTTCAGCTTGAGCACTTCCTCCTCCGAAAGATTGTCGAGATATTTGACCAGCGCGCGCAGCGAATTGCCGTGGGCGGCAATGACGACCTTTTTGCCGGCCTTCACCTGCGGCGCGATCACCTCGTGCCAGAGCGGCAGGAAACGGTCCACCGTGTCTTTGAGGCATTCCGTCAATGGCAACTCCGATCCCGGTACGTCTTTGTAACGCGGATCGCGTCCCGGATAACGCTCGTCGCTTTTCTCCAGCGCTGGCGGCGGGACGTCGTAACTGCGGCGCCAGACAAGCACTTGGTCCTCGCCGTATTTGGCGGCCGTCTCGGATTTGTTGAGACCCTGCAGACCGCCGTAATGGCGCTCGTTCAGCCGCCATGATTTCTCGACGGGAATCCACAACTCGTCCAACTCGTCGAGCACGATCCACAGAGTGCGCAAAGCGCGCTTCAGCACCGAGCAATACGCCAGATCGAAGGAAAACCCTTCTTTTTTCAAAACCTGTCCCGCCGTCTTCGCCTCCTCGCGGCCTTTGTCGGTCAAATCAACATCGGTCCATCCGGTGAAGCGGTTTTCCTTGTTCCACGTGCTTTCGCCGTGCCTGAGCAATACGAGTTTGTGCATAAAATTATTCCCCTCCGCGGCTGCGCGGATTGCAATCTGTCGCCCTCCGTCTATAGGGAAACAGCCGGTGCCAAGCAAGGCCACGCGCAATCGCCATGAAAACACTTTACCTCGTCCGCCACGGCGAAACCGACCACAACGCCGCCGGTCTCGCCATGGGGCAAAGCGATGTGCCGCTCAATGAACTCGGACGCCACCAGGCCCGCCAGACCGCCGCGTGGCTGCGCCGCCACCCGATCGAACGCATCATCAGCAGCGATATGATGCGCGCCACCGCCACCGCAGAATACCTCGCCGCCCCCCTCGGACTACCCGTCGAAACCGACCCGCGCCTGCGCGAATTGTCCTTCGGAGTTTTCGAGGGAAAGAAAATCGCCGACTGCGAAAAAGAATATCCGGACATTGTGGCACGCTGGCATTCGGGCGATTACGACTTCGCCGCGCCCGGCGGAGAAACCCGCCGCGAACTCATGGTCCGCACCCGTGCCATGCTGGATTTTCTGCTGAATACAACCGAGGAGCACATCGCTGTTTTCACCCACGGCGGCACGCTCAACGCCCTGCATACGCACATCATCGAGAGTACCCACCCCTCGCCGCGCGAACATATCCACCGCGTGTTCCGCTTTTCCAACGCCTCGGTCAGCATGGCGCTCCACACCGGAAAGCAATGGCGTTTCCTCGTCGTCAATTCGACCTTCCACCTCGAAGACGAACCCCGGCAGCTTCTCTACTGACCGCCCGCGCCTTGTGATTTGCCGCCGCCTCGGGCAATCTGCGACGTATGTTGATCGTCCGCCCGCGCGATAAAAATTACACCCGCCTGCTGCAAAGCCTCGACCGCCGCGCCCGCCCCGCGCCCGCTGTCGAAAAAACCGTCCGGACCATCATTGCCGATATCGAGAAACAGGGTGATTCCGCCTTGCTCCGCTACACCCACAAATTCGGCGGACCAAAACTCGCCAAAGCCAAGCTTCGTGTACCCGGCAAGGATCTCGCCGCCGCGTGGCAAACTCTCGATGCACCCGCCCGCCGCGCGCTCAACGCCGCCCACCGCAACATCCGCGCCTTCGCGCGAACCAGCCTGCGCCGCAACTGGACTTCCCGCAACACCCAAGGCGCACTCGTCGGCGAACGCTTCGATCCCTTCCAGCGCGTCGGCATCTATGTTCCGGGCGGCACGGCACCGCTCGTTTCCACCGCACTGATGACCTGCACCTACGCCTCCGCCGCGGGCGTGCCGCAAATTGTCGCCGTCACTCCCGCCGGTCCCGACGGCCGGGTCAGCCCCGCGCTTCTCGCGGCCTTGCATCTTGCCGGCGCTACCGAAGTCTACCGCGTCGGCGGCGCGCAAGCCGTTGCCGCTCTCGCGTGCGGAACCAAAACCATCCGCCCGGTCGCCAAAATCTTCGGCCCCGGCAACGGCTACGTCGTCGAAGCCAAGCGCCAGCTCTTCGGTCGCGTCGCTATCGATCTCCTGCCCGGCCCGAGCGAAGTGCTGGTGATCGCCGACCGCACCGCCAACCCGTCCTGGGTCGCGGCTGACCTGCTCGCCCAAGCGGAGCACGGACGTGACAGCGCGGCCATTCTACTCACCGATTCCGCAAAAACTCTCACCGCCGTCGCCCGCGAGATCGACCGACAAGCCGCCACTCTGCCGCGCGGCGCGATTCTCAAGGCCTCGCTCGAAAACGCCATGCTGGTGCTGGTCCGGAATCTCGACGAAGCCGTTGCCCTGGCCAACGCCTACGCCTCGGAGCACGTCTCATTGCAAGTGGTGAAACCCAAAGCGCTCGCCCCGCAACTCACCACTACGGGCGCCATTTTCCTCGGCGGTTTCTCGCCCGTGGCCGTCGGTGACTTTCTCGCCGGACCGAGCCACGAGTTGCCCACTGGAGGCGCGGGCAAGTCCTTCGCCGGATTGACCGCCGATCAATTCCAACGCCGCACAAGCCTCGTGGAACTCAACCGCGCATCCCTCGCCAAATCCACCCCGCTGGTCGAAACGTTCGCCCGCGTCGAAGGGTTGGACGCGCACGGACGCTCCGCGCGCATCCGCCTCGCATGATCTGGCGCACCCGCCGCCGCACCTTCGACCTCGGGTCGCGCGGCGTGATCATGGGCATCCTCAACGTGACGCCCGATTCGTTTTCCGACGGCGGCCGCTTCGCGCAAGTTGACTCTGCTGTCGAGCAGGCCCTTCGCATGGTGGAGGAGGGCGCGGACATCATCGACATCGGCGGCGAATCGACCCGACCGGGCGCCGAAGCCGTTAGTGCGGATGAAGAAATGGCCCGCGTCATTCCCGTCATCGAAAAACTCTCCAAACTTTCTACGGTCGTTCTCAGTATCGACACCTCGAAAGCCGCCGTGGCCCGAGCCGCCATCACCGCTGGTGCCTCAATCATCAACGACGTAACGGCCCTGCGCGGCGATCCGACCATGGCATCCGTTGCCTCCGAATCCGGCGCCGGGCTTGCGCTCATGCACCTGCGCGGCACGCCCCGCACGATGCAACAAAACCCGCAATACCATGATGTCGTCAGCGAAGTCGTGGCCTTCCTGGACGAACGAATAACCGCCGCCAAAGCCGCCGGCCTCAGCGAGGATCGTCTCGCCATCGATCCCGGCATCGGCTTCGGCAAAACCGTGGAGCACAACCTGCAACTCATCGCCGGTCTGGAAAAGTTCGCCACCCTCCAGCGCCCCGTGCTTCTTGGCGTGTCCCGCAAATCCTTCCTCGCGGCCGCCGCCGCCAGCCCGGCAGTCAACGAACGCGACACCCCCACCGCCGCACTCACCGCTCTCGGCTACCAACTCGGCGCCCGCATTTTCCGCGTCCATGCCGTGCGCCCGAACGTGCAAACGCTGCACCTTGCCGAATCGCTGGCCTCCGCCAGACAAGGCGCGGCGTCCCCCACACCTTCTTACCCGCCCCAGTCGCGGTAACGGATCACGCGCCTGTTCCCTGATGCCTCGCGGGCCAGTCGCAGCGCCTGACAGCGGATTTTTTCGTGCCGCCAATCCGGCGGATGCAGACCCAGTCTCGCGAGAGGGTTCTTGCGCAAACGCGCAGCCAGCCAGGCATTCCATCCGAGACTGACCAGCCGGCGCCAGTCGCTGCGCACACTGTAAACCAGCGATTGGGAAGCGGTCCATCGCCCTGAGCGCAAGTCGAGCACTCCACCCAGCCGCGTTGTGTAGGTAAAGCCCTCGTCCTGCGCTGCGTGTTCGGCTTGCCCGCCGAGCAACCACGCGGGCGCGATGAACCCCCTCACGTCCAAGCCCGCAGCGGTCAACATCGCCCGGCCTTTTTGCAGCCGCTGCCGCGCCTCATCATACGGCAAATCGTAAAACTCGCCCTCGCCCGCCGTGTAATGCTCGGTCACCAGCTTTTGCCACCACCGGCCGCCGGAACGTTGCTCGCGCACATGATAAAACCCATGGAGCACGATCTCGTGACCACCGGCCTCCAGTTGCCGCAACCACCCCAAAAAGTCCGCATCCGTATCCACCGCCCCGCGATGATGATGATCCGGCACGACCAAAAGCGATGTCACACCGACACCATTTTTTGCCAAATCGCTCAGCATCATTTCGACCGCCGGTCGGGTCCATGGGCTCACATCATGGATCGACACCGCGAAGGCTCGGGCCGCGCTTCCATTCATTTGATCTTCCCCCATCCCATGCTTAAAGTTCACTCTCTTAATCCCGTGACGCCCAAAGATTCCCATTCACCCAAAGACCGCCGCCCAAACGGCGGTGATCCCGATCCACAATTCAACTGGCGCGGCCTGCTGCTTTTTGCCGTGGCTTTCGCCCTGATTGGTGGCGCCTTCATCTTTCGCGGGGGCAATTTGGCCCAAGTGGACGAGCTGAGCTATCCGAAATTCTCCGAACTGCTCGAGCAAAAGAAAATCGTCTCCACTGCGGAACGACCGCTCGAGCTGATCGTCGAAGACGGTCGCCCCACACAAACGCTGTCCGGTTACTACCGCAAAATGGTGACCATGCCGCCCGCGACCGAACCGGAAGAGCGCATCGTGCCGTTCAAAACATCTGTCTTCACCAGTTTCAACGGCGAATCGCTCAAGAAGCAGCTCGACGAAGCCGGTATCACCGCTTCCGTGCGCGCCGAGTCAAATCTCCTCGCCACCACCCTCATCGGATTCCTGCCAATCCTTCTTTTCCTCGTCCTGCTCTACTTCATCTTCCGTTCGCAGATTAAAATGGCCGGCCGAGGCGCTCTCAATTTCGGCAAGAGCAAGGCCCGCATGATGGCCCGCGACAAAAACAAGATCACCTTCAAGGACGTCGCCGGCGTCGAGGAAGCCAAGGAAGAGGTTTCCGAACTCGTTGATTTCCTCAAGGACCCCAAAAAATTCCAGAAACTCGGTGGCCGTATCCCCAAAGGCGTCCTTATGGTCGGCTCTCCGGGCACCGGCAAGACCCTGCTCGCCCGCGCCATTGCCGGCGAGGCTGACGTCCCGTTCTTCAGCATCAGCGGCTCAGACTTCGTCGAAATGTTTGTCGGCGTCGGCGCCTCGCGCGTCCGTGACATGTTCGAGCAAGGCCGCAAAAGTGCGCCGTGCCTCATCTTTATTGATGAAATCGACGCCGTCGGGCGTCACCGCGGACACGGCATGGGCGGCGGACACGATGAGCGCGAGCAGACGCTCAACGCGCTTCTTGTCGAGATGGACGGCTTCGATGCGCAGGACGGCGTGATCATCATCGCCGCAACCAACCGCCCCGACGTCCTCGACCCCGCACTTCTTCGCCCCGGGCGTTTCGACCGCCAAGTCACCGTCAATCTTCCCGATGTGCGCGGCCGCGAGGAAATCCTCAAGGTTCACTCCAAAAAAGTGAAAGTCGCCGAATCCGTGGATTTCGGCGTCATCGCCCGCGGCACGCCGGGTTACTCCGGCGCCGAGCTGGCCAACGTGATCAACGAAGCCGCCCTTCTTGCCGCGCGCAAAGGACTCAAAGCGATCACCACGCGCGAACTCGAAGAAGCCCGCGACAAAGTCCGCTGGGGCAAGGAACGCCGGAGCATGGCCATCAGCGAAAAGGAAAAGGAAGTCACCGCCTACCACGAGGCCGGCCATGCCCTCCTGCTCGAGCTCCTCGAGCACACCGCCCCGCTGCACAAAGTCACCATCATCCCTCGCGGCCCGTCCCTTGGCTCCACCATGTGGCTGCCGGAAGAGGACAAATACAACACCCGCCGGAAAGAACTCCTGGACCATCTTGTCGTCATCATGGGCGGGCGCGTGGCTGAGGACATCGTCTTCGGCGACGTGACCAGTGGCGCACGCGGCGACATCAAGCAAGCCACCGGCATCGCCCGTAAAATGGTCTGCCAATGGGGCATGAGTGACAAACTCGGCATGATAGAATACGGCGAAGGCGAAGAACATCTCTTCCTCGCCCGGGACTTCAACCGCATGCGCGACTACAGCGAATCGACCGCGCAAGCCATCGATGCCGAAGTAAAAACGCTCATCGACGAAGCCTACGCCCGTGCCACCGAGTTGCTCAAAGCCAATCGCTCAAAGCTCGATCTCATCGCCAAAGCCCTCCTGGAATGGGAAACCCTCGAAGGATCGCAAATCCGCGACCTCATCGAGCATGGCGAAATGAAAAATCCGCCCCACCGCGAACCGCCCCCGCCGCCCATCCCGGCCGAAGCCGCCCCCGCGACTCCCACCGAGGACCAAAAGAAGGACAACACACTTCCTGGCGACCTCGCCCCCGTGCCCGCCTGATTCTTCGCGCGTTGGTCGCGTCGGAACGACGCGGCTATGGTCCCGGAGCGGGTTACAGCTGCGGCGTGGCTGCAGGCGCGGCGCCGGTCTGGTTAAGCTGGATGTGGTCGCGGAAGAACACGTCCTCCAACATCGTGCGAAGGTCCTGCGGAGTAGAGCGGGAGTTTGCCATCTCCAGTTTTTCGCGGGCGTCATCCGCTTTTCCATCACGGAAATCAATCGCCGCCGCGACAACGTAAACACCGCCCGTAGCGTTGCCTGTGGCCATGGCTTCTTTGATTTCCGCGCGGCGACTGTCCGGAAGATCTCCGGCCACATCAGCCATGGCACGCTTGTATTGGAAGAAACCGTCCTCGGGATTGGCCGCCAGGTATTCGTCCAGCATCTTGGCCGCATCGGCCGGTCGTTTTTGCAGACGGCGCAATTCGGAGAGGTTCTGCACAAGGTCGCGTTGGAGCGGGGCGATTTGCCGCGCAGCAGTGAGAGTCTGATCCGCGCCATCGAAGTCTTTGGTCAAAATCTGGGCTGCCCCCAGGAGTGCCGCCATGCCGGTATCATTGGGATTTTGCTGCAAATGCTCGCGCGCTGCCGTGATCGCTTCGAAGTTTTGTCCGGCCATCATGCGGGCGATAGCCCGACGACGCCAGAGACCGGGCGTTTCCGGGTTGAGAGTGAAAACCTCGGCGAGAAGTGCTTCGGCCTCGGCGGACGCACCTGCGTTAAGAGCGACATTGGCCCGTTCGTTCAAAACCATGGCCCGCAACTCTCGATCAGTGCTGCGTTGACCAAGTAAAAGAATAAAGAGAATGACAACACCGGCGAGAGCCAGACTGGAGAGAACAACAGGGAGACGATTCATAGGTGATGGGATGGGGAAACCAACATGAAGTCTGAACCCGCATCCAAGAAAAGCTCTTTTTTCGGTTGAAGCCACGGCCCCGAGGGAAACAACTGATCGGGCCGTCCGCACCGCGCCTCAGCCAGGAAGCCCGTATTGACGCCGGGCAGCGAGGCGCATACTCACCACCGATGCCGAAAATATCACTGCAGCATCACGTCGAGGAGTTGCATGCCTGCCGCAAGTGTCCGCGCATGGCCTCCGCCCCCGTTTCGGGCCCGGCGGTGCGAAGCAAGGTGTTGCTGGTCGGGCAGGCCCCGGGCGTGAGGGAACCTCAGGTGGGCCGCCCCTTCGCGTGGACGGCAGGCAAGACGCTTTTCCGCTGGTTCGAAGAATCCTGCGGTTTCGGCGAGGAGGTTTTCCGCCAGCGCATCTACATGGCCGCGGTCTGCCGGTGTTTTCCCGGCAAACATCCGAAAGGCAGCGGCGACCGCGTGCCGGACGACGAGGAAATCGCCAACTGCGCACCGTGGCTGGCGCGGGAGATCGCGTTGTTGCAGCCGAAACTCGTGATTCCCGTGGGCAAACTCGCCATCCGTCAATTCGTGGCCGCAGACAAATTGTCGGAAGTCATCGGCCAGAGAATCTCCCTCGAGCGCGAAGGTGTCCGTTTCGACCTCGTGGCCCTGCCCCACCCATCGGGAGCATCGACGTGGCACCGCATGGAACCGGGCAAAACTTTACTCGGCCAAGCACTCAAGCTGCTGGCCAACGATCCGTCTTTGCGTGCGCTCGGCGGCAAATCTAAAGTCTTCGCCTGAACACCATGGCTGACAATCCGATCTATCCCCTGTTGCTGGTCGATGCGGGGAACACGTCTGTGAAATTTGCCGTGATCGGAAAATCCGGAAGCAAACCCCGCGCGCTCGCCGCCGTGCCCACAAAAGATCTCACGGCAGCAAGGGTGTGCGCCTTGTGGAAAGCATCCCGGACCCGCTCCGCCGTAGCTTCCTGTGTGGTGCCTGAGGTGACGAAAACCTTGCGGGCAGGATGCCCGGCGATTCGTTTGCTTGGCGGCAAGTCCAAGCTGAATTTTACCACGACCGTGAATCTTCGCACCGTGGGAACAGACCGCTTGGCCAATATGGCGGAAGCAGCGCACAGGTTCGGCCAAAATGTGATCGTGGCCGACTTTGGCACGGCGGCAACTTTTGACGTGCTCGATGGCCAAGGCTGCTTCGCCGGCGGAGCCATTGCCCCGGGCCTCCGCACCATGGCGGCAGCTCTCTCGGGCAAGACCGCTCAACTACCCTTGGCGGAATGGGGCAAAATCACGCGGGCCGCCGGTCGCAATACCCGCGAGGCGCTGTGCTCCGGCCTCGCGGGGGGCTACGCTGGGATGGTTCGCCACTTGCTTGAATCGCTCTCGAAAGAAAATTTCAGACACACCCACCCACGCATTGTGTTCACCGGCGGCGACGCCGTCACGGTCTCCCGCCTGTGCGGGCTGAAGACACTGATCGACCCCACATGGACCCTCCGGGGAATCGCTGTTTTGGGCCGCGGGGACGCCCACAATGGCTGAAACGAGGGCCGGCGCTTGCCTCTCCCCGCGCCCTGGCTAACGTGTAGATGTCCCTTGGATGACACAACCCTTCTGGGCGGACACAAACTATGGCAAACGCAATGGTCATTGGCATGGGCGGCGTGGGATCGGTGATTGCCCAGAAATTGCACGAATACGACTGCATCGACCGGATCATCTGTGCCGACCGCGATACGGTATTCGCCGAGCAGTTGGCCAAGCGAATTCCCAACAATCGATTTGTCGTCGTGCAGGCCGACGCGATGGATGTGAAGGGCACTACGGCACTGATGAAAGAGCACAAAGTCCGGGTGACCTGCAACGCCGCCATCTGTGCGACCAACCACTCCGTGCTCAGCGCCTGTGCCGAGGCCGGCTCGCACTACCTCGACATGGCAGCCGACATCTACTCGCCACCGGGCGCACGCCGCACCTCGAAAAACTCGTTCGATACGGAAATCGAAAATTTTCACGACACGTTTGTTGAAAAAAATCTCGCCGGTGTCCTGTGCATGGGCATGGACCCGGGCGCGGTCAATGTCTTCGCCCGTTGGGCCATCGACCGCCTCGATACCGCCACGAGCATCCGGGTGCTCGATGCCGACAACGCGGAAGTCAAAGGTTACCGCTTTGCCGTGCTTTTTTCGCCGGAGACGTTTTTCGAGGAACTCGGGGCGACACCGTATTTCGTCAAAAACGGCCGCGTCACCGCGGGCAAGCCGCTGGAATCCGAGTTCGAGTGGGTTCGTTTTCCGGAGCCGATCGGTTTGCAGCCGACGTATGCCGTCGCGCACGAGGAGGGCGTGAGCCTCGGCATCTACCCGCCTTTTGTGCAGAAAGGCGTGCGGTATTCGGTCTTCAAATACAGCGTGAGCGACAAAGTCGTGCACCTGTCGCGCTCGCTGGCGCTGCTCGATCTCGACACATGGAAGAAAGTGAAGGTCGATGGTGCGGAGGTCTCGCCCGTGCGTGTGGCCACGCACGCTTTGCCGAAACCGGCGCAGCTGGGACCGACCGTGGACGGCTACTCCTGCGTGGGCACGGAAGTTCGCGGCACACTCGGTCGGCGACG
>JBIJDZ010000087.1:0-6281 GCA_044343805.1 Chthoniobacterales bacterium
GATCAGCCGACCGAACCTTCCATCTCGAGGTCGATGAGGCGTTTCAGCTCGACGCTGTATTCCATGGGGAATTGGCGGACGAGATCGTTGACGAATCCGTTCACGCTCAAGCTCATGGCTTGGCCTTCGGTGAGGCCGCGCTGCTGCATGTAGAAAATCTGCTCGGCGCTGACTTGGCTAACGCTGGCCTCGTGCTGGCAGGCGTTGCCGGTGCCGCGTACGGTGATGGCCGGATAGGTGTCCGTGCGGCTGTTGTGGTTGATCAACAGCGCGTCGCACTCGGTGTTGTTTTTGCAACCTTTAAGGTGCTTGGGCACATGGACGAGTCCGCGGTAGGTGGCGCGGCCGGTGCCGACGCTGATCGACTTCGAGACGATGTTGCTCGTGGTGTCGTCGGCGGCATGGACCATTTTCGCGCCGGTGTCCTGATGCTGACCTTCTCCGGCGAGGGCGATGGAGATCACTTCGCCGCGGGCGCGGCGGCCTTTCATGACGACGCCCGGGTATTTCATGGTGAGACGGGAGCCGATGTTGCAATCGATCCACTTCACCTCGGCATCTTCCATGGCGAGACCGCGCTTGGTCACGAGGTTGAACACGTTGTTCGACCAGTTCTGGACGGTGATATATTGGATCTTTGCACCTTTGAGCGCGACCAGCTCGACCACGGCGCTGTGCAGCGTGGCTGTGTCGAACTTCGGCGCGGTGCAGCCTTCCATGTAGGTGACCTCCGAACCTTCGTCGGCGATGATGAGCGTGCGTTCGAATTGCCCGAAATTCTCCGCGTTAATGCGGAAGTAAGCTTGGAGCGGATGCGAGACTTTCACGCCCGGTGGAACATAGATGAACGAGCCGCCGCTGAAAGTCGCGCTGTTGAGCGCGCTGAATTTGTTGTCGCCGGTCGGGATGACTTTGCCGAACCACTTGCGGAAAATTTCCGGATACTCTATCAGGCCCTCGGTGCTGCCGACGAAAATGACGCCCTGCTTGCCGACGGCTTCCTTGATGTTGGAGTAGGCGGCCTCGCTGTCGAACTGCGCTTCCACGCCCGCGAGGAACTTGCGCTCCTGCTCGGGGATGCCGAGGCGCTCGAAAGTCTTCTTCACTTCGTCGGGCACTTCGTCCCACGTGCGCTTGGGCTTCTGGCCCTGGGAAAGATAGTAGCGGATGTTTTCGAAAACGATGTTCTCGAGATCCTTCGAGGCCCAATGCGTGGGCATGGGCTTCGCGAGGAATTTTTTTAGAGCGTCCTTGCGGAAGTCGCGGATCCAGTCCGGCTCACCCTTGACGTCGCAGATGTAGTCGATCGTCTTTTCGGTGAGGCCGGTGCCGGCATCGAATTCGTAATCGACGTCGTAGCGGAAGTTGCCCTTCTCGCGGTCGATCTCCAGTTGGGTTTGTGCATCGCTCATGGTATGTCTCCTTATCAGGCGCCAACGGGTTCGGCTTCCGGTTCGGTGGCCCAGTCATAGCCCTCGGCTTCAAGCTTGAGGGCGAGTTCCTTCGTGCCGCTCTCGACGATGCGGCCGGCGACCATCACGTGGACAAAGTCCGGCACGATGTAGTTGAGCAGGCGTTGGTAGTGGGTGATGACGAGCATGCCGACGTCGGGTCCACGCAGGGAATTGACGCCGTGCGAAACGATCTTGAGCGCGTCGATGTCGAGGCCGCTGTCCGTCTCGTCGAGCAGAGCGAAGGACGGCTGGAGCATGGCCATTTGCAGGATCTCGCAGCGTTTCTTTTCGCCGCCGGAGAAGCCTTCGTTGACCGAGCGCGAGGTGAACGTGCGCGGCATCTGCAGCAGGTCCATTTTTTCGTAAAGCTTGGCGTAGTATTCGGTTGCCTCGAGTTCCTCGCCTTCCGGCAGGCGGGCTTGGAGCGCAGCGCGGAGGAAGTTGGCAATGGTGACGCCGGGGATTTCGCTCGGGTATTGGAATGCGAGGAAGACACCCTTGCGCGCGCGCTCGTCGGGCTCCATGCCGAGGATACTCTCGCCGTCGATGAGCACGTCGCCCGAGGTCACGGTATAATCAGGATGGCCGGCGACAACTTTGGCCAGCGTGCTTTTGCCCGAGCCGTTGGGGCCCATGATGGCGTGAACTTGACCGGTTGGAATGTCGAGCGTGAGGCCGCGGAGAATCTCGCGGTCACCGATGTTCACATGAAGATCTTGGATGGAGAGGTTTTTCATAGGTCGATTTGCTTTCAAGAATGGTTTTTGCGGCACCCGGCACAGAGGCCGTGCAGGGAGACTTCCTGCTGGGTCACGGTATAGCCTCGCGGCAGCTGGTGGAGCTTTTCGAGTTCGGCGCCGGGGAGAAGCGGGACATCCATGACGGCGCCGCAGCCCGTGCAGGTGAAATGCCCGTGCTTGGCGTGGTTGGCACAGTAGCGCGTCGAGCCGCTGTCGAGATGGACTTTGCGGACAAGGCCGCGGTCGGCCAAAGTTTCGAGAACGTTGTAAACCGTGGCGAGGGAGAGCGATTCCATCTCCGGCTTGGCGCGGAGGAAAACCTCCATGGCCGTCGGGTGATCCTGGCGTTCGAGCAGAACCTCGTAGACGTGCTTGCGCTGCCGGGTCAGACGCAACCCGTCCTGCGCGATCGATTCTTCGTAGCGCTGTAGTTGGCGTTTGGAGCTGGCGGTTTTGACCGGCATCGCAGGGGGAACTTACGGCCGGGGCAAATTATTTCAAGAATAATTCTTAATAAGCTGGCCGTGCAAAACACACTGGCCGTGCTATGGTACGCCAGATGCGACACGGTTTTCTGATTTTCGCGCTCTCGGTGGCAGGCCTCGCCGCGGCCCCGGCCGCCGGGCTGCCGCTGGACAAAACATTCGTCGGACAAGCCAAGTTCCAGCAATTGATGAAGCGCGGCTACGATGCCGGCTGGGCCAAGTTGCCTCTGGGCGAACGGGTGAACCACTTCGCCCTTGCCCTCCAAGGAACACCTTACGTGAACTACACGCTCGAGCTGCACGACCGCATCGAGGCGCCCTCGGTCAACATGAACGGCATGGATTGCTGGACGCTCTTCGAGATCGCCTTGGCGATGGGCCGGCTGGTCGCGCTGCATCCACCGCCCTATACGCCGCAGGAGATGCTGCGCCTGATCGAGCTCGACCGCTACCGCGGCGGCCGCTGCACGGGCCAATTCGACTCCCGCCTCCATCATCTCGAGCAATGGGTCCACGACAACCAGCAGCGAGGACTCGTGCAAAACATCACGCCGTCACTCGGCGGCATCCCGCTGCGCCGGGAAATGAGCTACATGGGAGCGAAACCGCATCTCTTTCGCCAACTCAAGGCCGACCCTTCGATGGTTCCCGAGTTCATCCGCATCGAAAACGAACTCTCCCGCCGAGGGATCTCTTACATCCCGAAATCACAAGTTGCCCAAATCGAGCCCAAGATCCGCAACGGCGACATCATCTGCATCGTGACCAACTGGCACGGCGCTTACACATCGCACGTCGGCGTGGCCTCGCGGGACAAAAAAGGCGTGCTGCGTTTCCTTCACGCCTCGCGCAACCACCGCAGGGTCGTGCTCGACGACCGGCTGAGCATTTACCTCAAAAAATTCAGCACCCACGCCGGCATCTACGTGGTGCGCCCGCTGGACCTGCCGCCGGCCGAAACCGTGGCGGCGAGGTAGTTTTATTTCCCCGGAATCCTTTCGCCTCGGACGAGATCGTCCCACGTCTGACGCTCACGAACAACTTGCGCGTTGGCGCCCTCGACAAGAATCTCCGCCGGCAAGCGCCGCGTGTTGTAGTTCGAGGCCATGACGAAACCGTAGGCGCCCGCACTAAGGAGAGCGATACCGTCGCCGGGTTGGAGGTCGGCCAATTCGCGGTCTTGCGCGAAGAAGTCGCCGCTCTCGCACACGGGGCCGACCACATCCACGCGGCGGATCGGTGTGCCGATGGGCGGTTCCTTGAGCGGGGCGATCTCGTGGTGTCCCTCGTAGAGCGCTGGACGGATGAGGTCATTCATGCCGGCGTCGGTGATGACGAAACTTTTCGCCGGGGTGCGCTTGACGTAAAGCACCTTGGCAAGAAGGGCGCCGGCATTGCCGACGATGCTGCGTCCCGGCTCGAGAAGAATTTTCAAACCCAGACCCTTGAGCAGCGGGAGCACAGACTTCGCGTAGTCCTCGAAGCGGATGCGCTTGGCACCTTCGGCCGCGGGCGCTTCCCACCAATCGGGATCACCGCTCTCGAGCGCCCCGTGGTAAACGATCCCCACGCCGCCGCCGATGCTGAAAAACTCGATGCCGTAGAGTTTTTTCAGCTCCTCCACGATGGGCGCGAGCTTGCCGAGTGCTTCGACGAAGGGGGTCGTTTCAAGAATCTGCGAGCCGATGTGGGTCTGGATGCCGCGGATGTGCAGATGCGGCAACTTCGCCGCCTCCTCGTACACGCCGAGGATGCGGTCGATGCCGATCCCGAACTTGTTGTGGCTCTTGCCGGTCGAAATGTATTTGTGCGTCTGCGCATCGACATCGGGATTCACGCGCAGGGCGACCGGCGCCTTTTTGCCCAGCGCGCCGGCCACTTCGTTGATGAAGACCAGCTCGGCCTCGGACTCGACGTTGAAGGAATAGACGCCCTCGGCCAGTGCGTACTCGATTTCCTCCCGGGTCTTGCCCACGCCGGCAAAGGTGCACAGATCGGCGCAGCCTCCCGCTTTGAGCACACGGAACAATTCCCCGCCCGAGACGATGTCGAAACCGGCGCCCTCGCGTACGAGCAGATCGAGCACGGCGAGATTCGAGTTCGCCTTCATGGCAAAGCAAACGCGGTGGTCCACCCCGGACAGTGCTTGGTCGAGGCGGCGGAAATTGTCGCGGATCGTTCCCGCGCTGTAGACGTAAAGCGGCGTGCCGTGACGCGTCGCCAGATCGGTCAGCGCGACATCCTCGCAGTGAAGAACACCATCCCGGTAAGCAAACTCGTGCATAAGGCGCGGAGGTTATCCACCCGTCCGCGCCCTGCAAAGACAGAAGGATTACTCCCTGCCGCGGAAAGTGCGCAGGATGTAGTGATCAAGCGAGTAGCGTCCTGGACCGGCCAGAAACAGCGCGACAAATCCGCCAAGGTAGATGAAGGCCAATTCGCCATTGCCTTCACCGGTGAGTGCCCCGCCATGCACCATAAAAAAGGCCACAGCCATGGTGACGACCAAAGAGAGCGCGGCAAAGCGGGTGGCCAGACCGACCACCAGCAGGAGAGCGCAGAGCAACTCGGCAAAGATCGCCAGGTTCAAGCTCAAGGCCGTGCCGACACCGAGCGGGTCGGGAAAACCCTGGGAGAGAGTGGCGTGGTTGGCCACTTTGACCCAGCCGTGGAAAAGGAGCATCGTAAGTCCGAGCCAGACGCGGAGGACAAGCAATCCAAGATTGTGGAAAAAATTTCCAGCGGGGCCGCTGATCCATTGTGCATAGGATTTGAACATGCCAGCGTATAGGCTTACGCCCGCAAACTTGGCAACCCCGAAACGTCCGCAGACTTGAGCGCCGCCGACGCACCAGCCAGCCTTAACCCATGAATGCAAAAGCCTCGCCGCGTTACATCTGGCGATGGGTGCGCCACGCCTCCGCCATCCACGAAGACGCCTGGCGCGAACGCCTCGCCTTCCTCGGCGGGGCCAACCTCGTCGTGCACACCCGTCCCGGAACGAAAATGATACGGCTGGAGGCTTATAACGCATCCCCCGCACCGCTGCGCCGCGTGGCGCGGGACTTCGGCGGCAAAGTGGACCGGCTCGACGCGGAAAAACTTGTCGCCCGCGCCAATGCGCCGCGCAAGCCGTTGCGTTTGGCCCGCGATTTGGCGGTGATGGACGCGCATGGCACGTGGCCGACCAAGGACAAGAAGCCCCGCATCCTGCTGCGCATCGGCGGGGCGATGGCCTTCGGCACCGGCGAACATGCCACCACGGCGGCGTGTCTCCGCTTCGTGCGCGACGAAGCCGCGCGCCTGGGCGAAGGCTGGTCGATGCTCGATATCGGCGCGGGCACGGGAATTCTCGCCATCGCCGCTGAAAAACTCGGGGCCGCGGGCGTGATTGCCTTCGACTACGACCCGCGGGCGATCAAAGCCGCCGAGGCCAATGCCAACCGCAATCGCTGCCGGCGGGTGAAATTTTCCCGGGCCGACCTGCTCGTGTGGAAGCCGGGGAAGACGCGCTATCCGCTGGTCGTGGCCAATGTCTTCAGCGAGATCCTCCGCGCCGCCGCGCCGCAGATCACGGATGCCGTGAAACCGGGCGGATGCCT
>JBIJDZ010000088.1:0-6244 GCA_044343805.1 Chthoniobacterales bacterium
ACTCGAATTGGGTGCGGGCTTTATCTGTTTGGCCGGATTCAAAATGATAGATACCGCGGTAAAAATGCCCCTCGAACTCGTTTTGGGCCGGGATAAAAGCCACCACACGAACAGACTGGGCATCAACTCCCGTGGCGGTGGGAATCGGATAAGCGAAGGGCCGCAGCCAAATGGGGAATTCTTCGCTCTTGAGCACGCCGTCAAGATACGAGGGATCGGCGTGTTCTTTGCCCTGGGCTTGGGCCAGAAGATTGGCGTAAGCCTCCCCAAAGTTGCTCCACGAAGGAACCACGATATGGGTAACTCCCGCCTCGGTCAGCAGCCTCTTGGTTTCCTCCTCCGTGGTCGCCGCAAACATCTCCGCCGCTTTTTTCAGACCCGGCATATTTTCCCAGTAAAGGGTACCGAGCACGCGGACGCCACCGTGGTAAACCATCTCTGTGGAGGTGTTGGGTCCGGTCAGAACGGTCGGCACTTGTCCCGGACTGGCCTGCAAAAGGCGGTGGGTCACGTCGCGGATCAGGAGGTTACCGCCGACATCCTCGCCGAGCGGAGCATCCAGACAGGTTCTTTCCGCCTTGGTCGCAAAGGCCGCTGCCGGGAGCGGGCCGAGAAGAAGGGCGATCCATGGAACCACCGCTACCACGGATAACGCGACACCACGCCACACTCTTGCGGAATCCAATCGCCACAAGGCGGCCACCGAAATCAAACCCCACAGCGCCCAGAGGGCGAAAGCGGCCGACGACCAACGCACCTGCCATAGCGAGAGCATTTGCATAATCATCGTGGCGGGCAAAAGCAGCAAAAGCGCCCGACGGAAGAGCCCATCGCCCTTCCCGGAAATCCACAAGGCCAACGCCCCGGCCAAGATCACCCAGATCCAAAAATAGAGAATGATCCAGACCAGCGCGTTCTGCTCCTGCCCCTTCCATCGCAGGATGCCCGCGATGCTCTGGAATTCAGAGATGTATTCTTTGTGCAGGGCGAGCAGGAAGCTGTCGGAAACCCAAAAGACGCGGTCGCCAGCCATGATGATCGCGGCGACCGGTGCCGCCACCACCAAAACGCAAAGCGCGGACTTGACCCCATCTCCGGATTTGCGAAAGGGAAATTTCGCATCGCGCCGCCCCTCGAGAATGCGGCAGAGGAGCCACGAACCACCGAGCCAAGCGAAAGCGTAAAGCGGGTGGTTGACCTCGAGCCTCCAACCGATGTGCCGGGGAAAATATTCGAGGAGATAAAACGCGAGGCTACCGAGGCATCCGGCTATGCCCCAGACCAGCCAAAGATCGGGGCGCAGCGGCGGTTCCTTGCTCCGGGCAAACAACCAACCCGCGAGCAGTCCCCCAGCCCCGAGCCCGGCCAAGATCGGCAAGGCGGTCGAGGCGCTCACCCACAAGGCGGCGGCACCGGTCAGACCCGACGCAATAAACCATCGAGGGGCCGTCACGTCGGTTCGCCGCGCGAAGCCTGCTCCTCCCGCAACCAAACAAAGAGCGCAGGCCGAAGCAAACGCGAGAACGATGCCGTGGTGGTCTGCCTCGCCGAGTTCGAACGTGCGCACCACCCCCTGCGTGGTCAGCAGGACGAGAAGGTAAAAGGCGGCCGGCAGCCAGCCGAAGGCCCGCTGAGCCACCCACCACAGGGCGCCGAAAAAAAGTACGAGCAGCAATGGACCCGCGGCCACAGCCGCATCGGCCACGAACCATTCAACCGGCTGACCCGTGCCCCAAGAACGAAGCCATGCCAACACGGCCAAGACCCACATAAGAATTGAGCTCCAATGCACCTCCCGCCCGTCAGGCGCATTGTCCAAAGCCGTCCCGCGGACCCGCAACGTCCCGTCACGGAGCATCTTTTTGGTGTGCACCACCCACCAGCGGGCATCGACCGAAGAGTTCGGCAGCACGAGATGTTCTTCACGGGTGCCGGGGGGCAACTTCACCGTGTGGGGAGGCACGTCCGTGAAACTGACCGAGGATATTTTGCCGATGGCCGACCATTTGGCGTAGGCGGCAGCCCCCCAGGCCACAACGGTTATGGACAGACAAACTATCAGCGAAATTCCCACCCAGCGCAGAATGCGGTCTTGGGAAACTGGACGAGATACCGAATCAAGCATGGCGCCTATGAGCATGTTTCCCATCCGAGAGGCAAGCTACCGGTGGATGAGGATAAAAGAAGATAAGTTTTCCGCTGGGTGACCATAGCGGGAAGCAATTTCTCCGGAAAATCATAGCCGTTTATCTTCCCCCACCGGTGGCTAAAATTCTGCGGCTTGGTCTCAGGATTAAAGAACTGCACTGCCGGGCTCACCTTCGAAGCGCGCCTCGCGTTCGTCTTCTTCAACTTCCCGGCTTTCACTACCCCCATATCCCAACACCTCAACCGAAACGGTAGAGGGCGCTTCTTGAGCAGCGGCCGTATCAGTGCGCCCTTGCTGCGCCACATCGGAAGCCGCTGCCGTCGTGGCCGCTGTGGATGAGGATGCGGAACTCAAACCTCCGACGTTCGGGGCCGCCGCAGCGGGAGCGGACGGAACCCCGACCGAGGTTCCGCCGGCCGCAATGTTATCGGCATTGCGCACTTGCGCGGCGGCGATGGTAATATTGCCGGTAGCCCGGATACCGGCATCGCCGGCATCGACCGTGCCACGCGGGGCCAGCAGGGTGACGGCACCGGGCTCGACGCCGGCCACCGAGGCCAAAACGCCGATGCCCCCGCCGGTGGCCAGACCGCCCAAGTCGGTCTCGATCTCCGCGCTGATCGCATCAATGAGCACGCGGGTCGGCGGGGCGGTGACCACCGTTTTGGCCGCGGTGCCTGCTGCGATGTCTCCGCGCGATGACCAGATGGTGAGATCGCCGCCGCGCAGGGTAAAGATACGGGCGCGGCCGATATCGATATTGCCGCCGGTCAGCAGGGAGACCTCGCCGCCATACTCGGTCACGATACCCGGCGGGGTGAGCGGGTTGCCGAAAATATCCGAAGCCATGGTGATCCCACCGCCCGGTGCCGCCACGATGATGGAGCCTCCGGAGGCGGTGCGTAAATCGCGGGCCCGGGTGAACAACGTCCCTGAGGCTGGATTCTTGCCGAAGATGGCTTCAACCGCCTCGTAACCCGCATCATAATTACCCGTCTTTGCGGCGTCTTTGCCGACTTGTTTCAATCGCTCGAAAAGCCCGCGAACAGCGGCCACGGCCTTGTGCTCCGCCGTGTCACCGAGGAAGCCGGAGGCAGGAAGATTACCAAAAGTGAGCGAACTACTGGAAAGTCCCAGAGCAGGTCCAGAGGAGCTGCCCCCCACCCCAGCCATGACGACATAATGCGCGCCCTCGAAGGGCAGCGACGGATTCCTCAGTCGTCCGATGCTAGTCACACCAACACCTGTGCCATCGACGAAGTTGGCGCCGGTGCCGAAGTCGATACTGCGGCCGGCCATGACCTGCATGATGCCTTGGCCACCGATCTGGATGTCGCCCGCCAAAGCTTTGGTCCGCACCGGAATGCCGCCAGCGCCAATCACCACGGTATCAAAATCAGGATCAACGATTAGGTTGCCCGCGCCCAAATTTCCTCCCAGCACACGCAGCGGCGCGTTTTCGTTGAATGGGGTAAGATCCCGACCAGCCGAGACCAACGAGATGTCCGAAGCAGCCGTGTGCTGCAAGTAAAAGGCGATGTCGGTGATGTCACGGGAAGCTACCGCACGAATTTTTTTCGGGGCAAAAAGGGTCAAGTTCGCCAAATCCCCACCCGCCGCGTAAAGACGAACCGGGTTCGGGTTGCCTGCATGCACAGGCGTGGCGGCATGCAAAGCCGATTTGATGTCCGTCGTGCCAAAGACACCTTTGTAAGCACCCGTCTCAAGGAACATGGGGTTGACTGATGACCAAGGATTATCCGATGAACTGGCCAATGTCAGAAAATTGGAGCTTCCCGTCACCTGCTGGAAGCCCAACGGAGTCAAGGCGCTTGGTATGCGCGAGGCATCGGCATCGGAAATATTGAGGCGTGCGGCCGTCCAAGCGGTCACATTGATCGTGCTGCCGCCGACCGTAGCGCGAGTCACGCCCGAGACGGCCATTCCCGGGATGGCCCCGGCAGCGAGGAGTTCCAGTTCGCCCTGCGGCGAGGGAAAGAGGTTAAGCTGCCCGACCACGGTAACATCACCCCCGAAAGCTGTGCTGCGCAAGGATGGTAACCCAACCGATGCAATGGTGCGAAAATTGCCGGTGCCCGTTTCCGCCGACCGCAACCACGGACGATAAAAGCCTGCCGAACCGGGTGAAATGGCTGAACCCTGACGATAAACCGCCTCCAGAACCGGCAAAGCCAAGGTGTCGCCCGGCAAGGTCACACCAACTCGATGGGTCACGGCGCCGCCAAAAGATGCCGCTGCCAAACCGGCCGAAGCATCGATGGTCTGGAACTGCGTCTTATACCAAAACTTGTTGTTCAGGCCTTGCGGGAGCAAGAAAGCCGCCGTGGCCGGGCCCAGCAGGACATCCCCGCGCGCCGCGACGTCGAACTGCGTCCTTCCTCCGAAAAGCGAAACAGCCTGCCAGGTTGAGGAGTCGAGTAACTGCTGGCTGGAAGTCAAACGCCAAGGAGTGAGTGACCGAGCATCGTTGGTGGTAATTTCATCCAGCGCCCGCAGTCTGGCCTCACCGCGTTCGACATAATAGGTGCCTCCATCAAGGTTGCGCCCGGCACGAACCACCAAGTCACCACCGCCATGCTCCAGAAGATTGGCCTCATCGGGAACGAGATTCCGACGCGTCGCGGGGGACACTCCGCTGGCCGCGTCTTGGCCGGCCATGCGGGCCGAAGTTGGAATCGCCGCATCGGCATTGACCAGATCACGGGCCGCCGTCATCTGGATATTGCCGCCACCGAGAGCGCCGAAGCCCTGGAAGAAATTGCTGTAATCCACCCACCATGTGGTCGAAGCGGAATGATCCGTGAAAGCACCCAAACCAGAGGAGGCAACCCGAGCGAAGAGACCAGATGCGGGATCAACCAATCCCCGTCGGTAAAGCCACTGCGTCGGCAGTTGCATCGAAGAATCAGCCACGATCGATCCATCTCCGAGCCGGGCAAATCGCCCGATGTCACGAACCGCCGCCAGACGCAGATCCCCACCGGCCATGGCGTAGTAAGCTTGGTAGTTTTGCTGCGCGGCCCCCAGAGTGCCACCTTGGTTCGGGTGGGTGGACGGGGCGGTTACCGGCAAGACGAAGTCGCCGGAAGTTAGAACTGCGGAGCGGTCGGCCAAGCCGACACCCGCAGTGTAAATCGTGGCAAACGGGTTGCGTAACTGAACATCACGGCCCGCCGCCACCTCGATACTGCCCGTGCCGGTGCGAATGACCTCGTAACGCGTGCCACGATCGTTGTTGTTGGAGGCGTTGTTGATACGGATGGTGTCAGCTGTCTGACCATCACGTCCAACCCCGGCACCGGTTCCCGTTGTCGTGCTATTCGGAACCGCCGTGGCGAAAAACTCGCCAACCAAGACCGAACCTTTACCAGGCTGGGTGGCGTTCAAAGCTTCGAGACCAAGATTTCTCCGGAAATCGGCAGCGGCAAAATCCGTGCCGGAGGCTAAACGGTAACTCCAGGATTGGGTGTTGACCGGCAAGGTGCCATTGACGGACTGCAAAGGCGCCAGCCAAAGCAATGAGTGGCCGCGATCGGCGTAATTGGCCGTGGTGCCTTTGCTGATCGGCGTGAACCCATCGCTCAGTGCGTTGTTGAAGATCAGATCGCCCGCCGCGCGGAGGGTGAGCACGCCGGGAGCCCCGCGCGAACCGTAACGCCAAGCAGAAAGATCCCAGTCGGCATCGGATAAGCCCTCGGGGTTGGTCGTGCCAGTCACGTTGGCCAGCCCGAGAGTCAGATCACCGGCGGTGTTGACGATCTCCACGCCCGGCGCGAGGACGAACTTGTCCAACAAGCCGGGCGCGGAAGTCAGGAGACGTGACGTAATGGTTGCTTCGCCCGCGTTGATGAAGGCTGTATTGTCGGCGTGGATGCTGTCGCGCAAGGCACGGTTCATCACCCCGCCGGCTGGTTGGTAAACGCGGACAGCTTCAGCCAAAATAGAAGAACTGCCTTCCATGGTGCTGCCGATCGCCGCGATGCGAACATCATTCCCCACACGCGGGGCGCGCAAATGCAATGTGCCTTCAAATTGGCCATGGAAGGCACTCGATCCGGGCGTGGTGTAGGATCC
>JBIJDZ010000089.1:0-6174 GCA_044343805.1 Chthoniobacterales bacterium
AACCCACTGCCGCCATCCGCAAGAAACTCTTTCTCGATGGCGACCCCATGTTCACCCACATACGTATGGTCACCGATCCCGCCACCAGCGACCGCATCCGCCGGCACGATGTCCATTACTCTTTCGGACTGAATATCGGACAGCCCGATTGTCGCGTCCCGACCGGCGGACTCCACTGGATTCCCACCGTGCAACCCGTGGCCCTTGATCAATGGCAGGGTTCCGAGATCAAGCCGTCAGCTCTTGCCCGTGACGCATGGACCACGGTGATGAACTGGTCCAGCTACGCAGCCAAAGAATTCGAGGGCGAAAGCTACGGACAAAAAGACACCGAGTTCCTGCGCTTTCTCGAGCTACCGAAGCTCGCCGGCGAAAAATTCCTCCTGGCCGTCGGTCAAGGACCCGGACGCAAACGCCCGACCGAGACACTCCACGACCATGGATGGCAGATCATCGAGCCGGATGAAGCGCTGCCCGATCACCTCACTTACCGCAACTTCCTCGCCGGCGCCAAAGCCGAATGGAGCATCGCCAAAAACGGCTATGTCAAATCGCACAGCGGATGGTTCAGTTGCCGCAGTGCCTGCTATCTCGCCCTCGGCAAACCCGTGGTGGTCCAAGACACCGGCTGGAGCCGGCATCTCCCGGCCGGTGAGGGGGTGCTGGCTTTTTCCACGCTCGAGGAAGCCGCCGCCGCCATCCGCCTTGTCTCGTCCGATTACGACCGCCACTCCCGGGCCGCCCGCGCCTGCGCCGCGGAACATTTCGAGGCGCGCAAAGTTCTCGCGAAAGTTTTGGAGCAAGCCGGACTATGATGCCGCTTCCGCTCAAGATCTTCATTTCCACGCTGGCCTCGGCCGGTCTTCTCGTCTCGTCCGGTTGCACACTGCTCGGCAAAAAAAAACAGGATGTCCCCGCGGCCACTCTTCCATCGTGGCTCGGCCGTGTGGTCATGGTCGATGCTGTCCATCGTTTTGCTCTCGTCGATACCGGCACGCCGGTCCGTCCGCCCGCGGGAGCGTTGGTCATGACCTTTCGCGACAAACAGCGCACCTCGACCTTGCGCATCACCGAGGATGCCCGCCCGCCTTATCTCGCCCTCGAGATTATCGAAGGTCTTCCCGCTTTGGACGACAAGGCAGTTTTGGATGAAGCCCGCCCTGTTGATGATGCCCGGACCGCAGCCCCGTGAAGATGGTTTGCCACTCCAGAAAGGCTTGGCCATTCCGGCTCCTTCGGGGTTATATTACCAATCAGTCATGAAACTGTCTTACAGTTTCCGCGCTCTGGCGGTCTTTGCTGCGGGCACCCCTGTCTTCGGGCAGTTGGCCCCGCTCCCGGCCGGTTTGCCGACCCCCATGCCCAGCCCGTCGGCCTCGCCCGTGGCGATCACGAACATCACCGGCCTTGATCCGCAACTCGACGGCGTCATCGAACAAAGCATCCCCGATCCGATGCAGATGACCTTCCCCACGGAACCTCCCATCCCTGCGCCACCGATCCAACAAGGGCCCGATCCCGTCACCAGCATCAAGCTGCCCCCCGCCAGCTCGCTCGCCCTCCGCCTCGCCCCCGGAGCCAAGACGCTCACCCTCGACGAGGCCATCCGCACCGCCCTCACCAAGAACCCGGAAATCCTCGCCGCCATCCAGCAAATCCGCCTCACGCGCGGACAACTCGTCCAAGTCCGCGCCGCCCAGCTGCCCACGCTCAACGTCAACTCCGGCTACGGCGTGAAGTCCGACACGCTCGTCGACCCCACCAATGCCGGCTTCATCGTCAACAACAACCAGAGCTGGGACGTCACCATCGCCGTCAACCAGAACATCTGGTCGGGCTGGAAAAATCAGGCCGACTTCTCCGCCGCCCGCCTCGCCAACGACAGCGCCTTCTACGCCCTGCGGCAAACCATCGACAAAGTCGTCGCCGATACGAAGAAACTTTTCTACGACATCATCTTCAACCGCGCCCTCATCCGCGTGCGCGAGGAGTCCGTCGCCGTCCTTCAGAGCCAGTTGCAGGACCAACAGAGCCGCTTCGAGGCCGGCACCGTCCCCCGCTTCAACGTCCTCCAAGCCGAGGTCGCGCTCGCCAATGCCATTCCGCCCGTCATCCAAGCCCGCAATGCCCTGCGCATTTCGCAGTTCGCCCTCGTCAAGCAACTCGGCCTCGATTACCCCGCCGACCCATCGCAGGTCCCCTTCAACCTCCTCGGCCAGCTCGATTACAACCCCATCAACATCGATCTCGGCAAATCTGTCTTCACCGCGCTCGCCCGCAACCCCTCGCTCAAAATCCAACGCCAAAACATCCTCATCGGCGTCGAGCAGGTCAAAGCCGCCCTCTCCGGTTTCCAGCCCACGCTCAACGCCACCGCCGGCTACCTCGCCTTCAACATCCCCACCGCCTCGCAACTCGACCAAGCCGCCAACGGCCTCTTCTTCGGCGTGACCGGCAGTTGGAACATCTTCGACGGCCTCGCCACCGTCGGCGCCACCCAAGCCGCCCGCGCCTCCCTCGAGCAATCCAAGATCAACTACGACAACGCCGCCCGCGGCGTCGAACTCGACGTCCAGCGCGCCGTATCGAACCTCATCGAAGCCCGGGAAGTCATCGACAGCCAGCGCGCCAATGTTGTCCAAGCCACCGAAGCCCTGCGCCTCTCCCGCGAGCGACTCGATGCCGGTGCCGGCACCCAGCTCGACGTCCTCAACGCCCAAGTCTCCCTTCTCCAGGCCCAGACCACCGAACTCGAAGGCCGCTTCCGCTACATCATCGCCCTCGCCGAATATAACCGCGTCCTCTCCCTCGACACCGTTTACGCCGACACCTACGACGACCCCATGCTGACTGGCAAGGAACGCACCCGCAACGACCTCCTCAACGCCACCGACAACCCCAATCCCGGCGTCCTCAAGGGCCAGATGCCCCGCAAAGACCAGACCCTCCGCGCCCCCCAAGAAAAAGCCGCCAAGCCCGTGCGCGTGTCGGACAAAAAACAGACGGTCAAAAACCGCTGAACCCGCCACGTGCCGCCCTTTTTTGAGCCGCTGGCCTCCTTGGACAAAGTCCGTGCCGCCTTTCTGCCGCGCATCCCCAGCCTCGATGTCCTGACCGATCGCGAGACCGCTTTGGCGCGCCTCGCCGCCCCGCACGCCGCATCGCTCCGGTCCCTGGGATTCGACCCTGCGCGCCTCGCCACCGCCGAACAAGTACACCAAGATGTCGTCGCCGTTGCTCGCGAGCCGCGCATCCATCCCGGCGCTGATGCGCTCGTGACCGACGTGCCCGGACTTGCCCTCGGCATCTATGTCGCGGACTGCGCCGCCGTTTATCTGGCCGATCGCCACGGCCGCGCCATCGGTCTTGTCCACTCCGGCCGTGCCGGCACCGAACTCAACATCATCGGCCGCACCATCGCCCAGCTGCGCGAGCAATTCGGCATCGCGCCTGCCGACCTCGTTGTCCATCTCAGCCCCTGCATCCGCCCGCCGCTTTACGAGAGCGATTTCGCCGCGACCATCGCCGCCCAAGCCCGCGCCGCCGGGATCGGGGAGTTCTACGACGACAACATTTGCACCGGACGCGAAGTCGCGTCTTTCTATTCCTATCGCGTCGAACGCGGCCGCACCGGCCGCATGCTCGCCGTGCTGGAGCTCAAATCATGATCCGCAATTTCGATCAACAGCGCCCCGAGTGGATGGACGTTGCCGAAACGGCCACACCCGAACTCGCCAAAGACCTCGTAAATCTCGAGTCCCTCAACCGCCGTTTCGGCGCCCACCAACTCGTGCTTCGTTACCTCGAGCCGCTCCTGCGGCGCGGCAACCCCCTCCGCATTGTCGATCTCGGCACCGGGGCAGGGGACATCCCTCGTGTCGTCGTCACGAAAGCCCGCGAACTTGGCTGCCCTGTCCTCATCACCGCCGTCGATCGCCAGCAACCCACCCTGCAGATCGCCGAAAAAATGTCCGCCGATTTTCCCGAGATCCGTTTCGTCCAGTCCGACATCCTCACCTTTGCCGAAGGCTCTCTCTATGATGTCGTCATGTGCAACCTGGTCCTCCACCACCTCGACGAAACCGACGCCATCCGCCTCCTCCGCCGCTGCCGCGAACTTTCCAAACGCGCCTCCTTGGTTACGGACCTCCGCCGCTCCCGCCTCGCGCAAATCGGGATCTATGCCATCACCGGACTCGTCTACCGCGACGCCATGACGCAGCACGACGCCAGGCTCTCCGCCGAGCGCGCCTTCTCCTTCCCCGAACTGCGCAAACTCGCCATCGCCGCCGGTTGGTGGGGCTTCCGCCACCGCCGCGCCCCTTTCTTCCGCCAATCTCTTTGGATGGAACTCGCCCAACGTTAGACCTCGGCCACAGAACGAGAAGGGGCAGAGCAGGCCGGAGGGTGGCGTACCGACCGAGCACGCGGGGCGATGCTCGGCATGTTTTACCCGTTGAGGTCGCGATCCTCCTTCCCCCAGCGCATGCCAAGACGTTTCGCAGCCTTCTATCGGCCCACTCTGGTCGGAGTCCGCGCCCGCAGAGAAGCAGGCCCCTCTGCTGACATGGCCGACATCAACCTGCGAGCTGCACACACGCAATGGCAACGAGACTTCCTGCATAGAGAAAGGCGGAGTCCGCCATCCGAGATAATAGAACTGTCGCCGCAAAAATAGTTTTAAGTATCCGGTCCTTTGACTCTGCCAAAAGGCACCCTGATCCTCCGGGGAAAATATTCCAAGTCGGAATGTCCAACAGCGGAGTTGTCGTTGATCAGGGGAACATAAGCTGGATTGGGTGCGAAGGTGCGGTATGCACTTGGTCCCGGGGTGAAATGATGAAGCTTTTTGGGACATCGACGTCGAAGGGGGTGTTTGTAGCGATTGAGGCGACGGGCGCATGGGAAGCTTGCGTCCCTTGACTTCTGGCAGATGCTGTGCAAATGTTGAGCATGCAGATGGTTGCCTCGCGTGAACTTACCTCCAAGCCCACGGCTGTGTGGTCAAAAGTCGCGGCTCAAGGTGCTGTGGTGGTGACTCGCGACGGCTTGCCCATGGGAATTATCACCCCCACCAGCCCCGAGACCCTGATCGAGGATATGCAAGAGATTGCCTATTCACGGGCGCGCCGGGCTGTCAGCCGGATGCGAACCACAGCGACCGAACGCGGGAAGGCCTCCATGTCATTCAACGACATTGAAGCCGAAATCCGTCGTGCGCGCAAAAGCCGCGCATGAAGCCCGTGCCGGAGTGGGTGATCGACACCAATATATTGGTGTCCGGGTTGCTCACGGCACAAGGTCCCCCCGGACGCCTTGTGGATGCCATCCTCGCGCGACGGCTTCGTTTGGCCTTTGATGACCGCATTATTGCGGAATACCGCAGTGTTTTGGCTCGTCCTAAGTTCTGTTTTAATCCGGAAGATTTGGCGCAACTCTGGGAGATCCTGCCTTACCAACGTCACCTCGCCACATGCCCGTCTGGCGAGCTCGAGGCGGCTGATCCGGCTGACACCAAATTTCTGGAAGTTGCCGCTGCTTCAGCTTCCAAGATTTTAGTCTCCGGCAATATGAGACACTTCCCGCGCAGCAGCCGTGGACCAGTGCTTGTCTTGAGCCCTGCCGAGGCGGTCCAACGTCTGATGGATAATGAAACGTGAAACGAATTCGACGGCAATGTGTGAGCAGGCATTGCCTGCGGTGTGAAAGCACGAAAGTAACAAAGTGCAAAGGTGCAAGAGGGAGAGGATGGAAATGCAGCGGACTGTGCGCAGGTAGCAAGGTGGGAAAGTGGAAAGGTAAGAGGGTATGAAGGTGGAAAGGTGAGAAGGTGGGAAAGTATGAAAGTGGGAACCGGAGGCGAAGCCGTAGATAGGTCGCTTTAGCGATCAACTGATACCGGAGTTACGCGCTAGCGGGGCGAAATCAACGTGGGAGCAGGCTATGCCTGCAGTGGAAAGGTATGAAGGTGCGGCGGCCGAGGGCGTGCGCTGCTACGTGCGAGGCGCACGTGGTCCCCTTGGAATATGGAAGAGGACAGTCTAGTCTTTGAAGCCGGGTTGGGTTCGGAGCCAGGCAATGGTTTCGGCGACGCCTTGTTGGAGGGAGATCTTGGGCGGGCCGAGAACGGCGAAGGTTTTGTCCATCGGGGTGATATAGTCAGTCACCATGCTG
>JBIJDZ010000042.1:0-17447 GCA_044343805.1 Chthoniobacterales bacterium
GACCCGTGGGGCGAGCCCTACGTTTATTACTCGCCCGGCAAAAAGAACCCGCAAGGCTTCGATCTTTTCTCCAAGGGGCCGGACCGCCAAGAGGGCGGCGACGACGACATCGGCAATTGATGCCGCCAGACGCGGCCGCGAAGCCCATGCCGCCCCGAGCGACCAAACCGCAAGTGCGCGGCTACACGCTGCTCGAAATCGCTTTGGTGGTGACCATTATTGTCCTACTCATCGGGGCCGTGGTGCCTTTGACCAGCGGATTCACGCGCGAGCAGCGGTTGCGCGATGTCGTGCGCGAGTTGCTCGTGCTGGCCAAGACGGCACGCACCGATGCCATGACGACCGGTCGGGCGGCGGAGGTGGTCTTTGTCAAAGGTGGCTTCGTGCTGCAGCGCGCCAGTGCAGAGGAAGCCGTGGAAACCTTCCGTTTGCCGCGCGGCATGACTTACCAGATCCGGCCGTTCGCCTCGGACAAAATCCTCAAGCCCGACGAGCAGCGCTGGATTTTCCAACCCTCGGGCTTGTGCGAACCGATCACCTTGCGGGTGATGGAGGACGAGGCGTGGATCGAAGTGCGCTTCGACCCGCTCACGGCCGGTTTGGCCGAGGAAAGTTACAACATCCCGTGAAAGCCGCCGGATTCACCTTGCTGGAGATACTCACTGCCATGTTCATGTTCGTGCTCGCGGTGGGCGGGTTGGTCTTGGCGATGGACAAAATTTTTGCCGCCAATGTGCTGGTGCGGCGTGATACGGAGATCCGGCAACAACTGGAGTCATTGCTCGACGAGGCGATGGGGTTGCCGATCGAGATTCTCGAAGCGGGGCGCGAAAGCGGTCCCGATGCTATGGGCGTACGCTATGCCGTGATTGCGGTGCCGGCGGAGTTGCGGAACATGGATGACGAGGAGTTGCCGGGGCTGTGGCGGGTGACCGTGCGGGCCGAGTGGTCCGAGGGAAAAGAGCAGCAGGAATGGGAGGAGAAGTTCCTGCGCTACCAGCCATGAAGCAAGCGCGATACTTTCGGCGGAGCACTGCGGCGTTCACACTTTTCGAGATGATTGTGGTGGTGGCCATTTTCGTTCTGCTGGCCGGAGGTATCTATGCAACGGTCAATGCGGCCATTCGCGCCACGGCCACCGTTTCCGAGGAGAATCTCGAGGTGCAGCGCTTGGATGCTTTCATTGCCCTCCTGCGTCGCACTCTGCACAATCTCCCAGCCACCGCGCAGATCAGGGGCGGCGTGCGGGCCGAGGACGGTGACGGTTTCTCAGAATTGGTTTTGCGCGGTTCGCCCGGGGCGTTCGATTGGGGAACGGATGTCCCATCGGAAGCCTTCGTGCTGTTGAAAACGCGTCCGCGTTTGGGCGGTGGCGTCGAGATAGCCTTGCAGCAAATTCCGACAAGCTTGGACTCGAGTGAACTGCGCGACCGGCTTGACAACGGCGACTGGTTGCGGTTGCTCCCCGATCTGCGCGCGGTACGTTGGAAAGTTCATGAAGCATCGGCAAAGCAACTCACTCAGGCCGCCTCCACTGAGGTCGCCCAGCGTCCGACGCTTATCGAGTTGAGTTTGGAATTTCTCGGCGACCCGACGGTGCGGCGATATGTTTTCTGGCTGCCGCCGTTGAGCAAAAACCCTCCTGATGCAGCACCAAGGAGACCTGAAACAAACCCAAGGAATCCAGAAGGAGAAGGAGGACAGAATGAATAAACCGCCTCGACATGCCGGTGCCGCGTTACTGCTCGTGCTCTGGGCTATTGCGGTAGTGTCGTTTGCCGTCCTATGGATGTCCGGCTTGGTGAATCTTGAGCTGCAGGCGGCCAATTCCTCGTCCGCCGGGCTACGTGCACGGCAAATCGCCCTCAGTGGAGTGGCTATCGGTCTGCACCCCCGAACCAAACCCCAAGACCAAAAATTGCTCAATCAAGAGTTGGAGGGGGGAGATCGTATGGAAGTGAACATTCTGGGCGAGGGGGCGCGACTGAATATCAATCGCTTGCTGGCCGACCAAGACCGCATCACGTTGAAGAATCTTTTTATCCTCTGGGGGTTGTCGAACGACGAGGCGGATCAGCTCATCGACAAGTTGATCGACTGGACGGATGTCGATGAGTTCCGCCTGCTCAACGGCGCGGAGCGCGCGGAGTATTTGACCTTGGGGATTTCTGATGCCCCGGCCAACCAACCGTTCCGCTCGGTCGCGGAAATGAGCCGGGTGATCGGCATGGATCGGCTGGCGCAGGCGAATCCGGCGTGGACGGATACTTTCACCATCTTCGGCGACGGCAAGGTGGACGTGAACGAGGCCGGGGCCGAGGTGCTGCAGGCGGCGACGGGACTGACGGCTGAAATGGTCGGGGAAATTTTGCGCATCAGGATTGGTTCGGATGGTGTCGAGCGGACCGACGACGATTTTGTTTTCGAAAGCACGGATCAGTTGCGCGGCTGGCTGCAAGTGTCGGCGTTGCCGTTGGAGCAGGTGATGTCGCGGCTTACCACGGAAAGTCCGGTCAAAAGAATTGATAGCCGAGGGATGGTGGGCGACCGTACGGTGCAAATTTCGGTTGTCGCTGCCACCGTCGAAGGCGGCGCGGCGAACACTTACCTGCTATGGGAGGAAAAATAAAATCATCGCGCCCGCTACGCCGCGCTGCGGTGTTGCGTCCCGTCATGGCCGGTTGGCAACGATGGGAGGAGAGCGAGGCCGAGGACTGGGTGTTGGCGGGCGAAGCGTCCGACCTGCACGGTCTTTCGACGGGCGCGGGGTGTGTCATCGCGGTGCCGGTGCGACGTGCTTTTTCATTGGCCGTGTGGGTATCGGGTGAGGACCCATCGCTCTTTGGCGATCTGGTCTACACCCAGCTTGAGGTGCGGGGCTTGGCCGGGCGCTCGCGCGAGTTGACGACATTCGCTTGGCACGAAATCGCGCGGGAGGGCCACGAAGTGCTGCTGCATGCGGTCGTGCTACCGCCGCATCTCGCGCCGGATTACTGGAATGGCGACGTGACGGAATATGCCGTCTCGCCGGCCTGTCTGCCTCTGGTGCCTGATGCGGTGAATGTGTGGGAGGAAGCTGGCGGCTGGGTTGCGGCCGTGACGCGGGTGGACAAAGTGGTCCATTTTCAACCCCTCACCGAGCCAACGCCGGATGCGTCGATGGCCTTGGAAATCTGGCTCATGCTGGCGCCGCTGGAAGCGGGGCATATGACGTCAACGCAGACCGGCGTGCGGCTTTATTACCAAGGTGATTCGGCCCCGGATCTGGCCGATTGGCGGGCCGGGGGGAGGCTGCCGGTGGAGGTGAGTCCGCTGCCCGCGCCGGTGCGGCCCGTAAAGCCTCTGGTCTGCGTGCCGTTGCCGGTGAGGGAGGGGCAACGGGCCAAGCAGGTGTCGGCCCGGCGTCAGCGTTGGGCCTACCTCGCGGCCGCCGTTTATTTCCTTGTTGTGCTGGGTCTGGCGGCTAACACGCTGCGGTTGCACTGGCGCGCGCAATCGCTGGCCCGAGAGGTCAGCAGTGATGCCGGGCCGGTCGCGGAGGTGCAAGCGACGATGAACCGCTGGCAGGCGCTCGAACCGGCTGTAGAGCCGGCGGGGTTTCCCTTGGAAGTGCTGTATCAAGCATCGGGGTTGCTGCCGAAGGACGGGGTGCGCCTCACGCTTTTCACGATGAACCTTGAACGGTTGGTCATCGTGGGCGAAGCCTCGACCCTGCGGGCGGCGCAGAAGTTTCAGGAGGACGTGAGCAAGAATCCGGCGCTGGCGGGATTCGAATGGAAAGCAGATAATCCCAAGACGCTGCCGACCGGCAGCACGAAATTCCAGATCGACGGTGTGCGGCGCGGGGGCGCACCCGGCGGAGAGAACCAATTCGATGAGAGCGCTGACCTCTAAGGAAAAAAAACTGCTGGCGGCGTTGCTCGGCGCGATCTTTGTGCTGCTCAATCTGGTCGGCTTGCAGGTATTCCTCCAGCGTCAGCGAGACCTGCAAAAAAGCATCGCGCAGCTGGAGTCGCAGCTGGTCCTGAGCCGTGCGGTGCTGGCGGAAAAGCCGCTCTGGGATGAGCGTGCGGCGTGGCTCGATGAACACCAGCCTACGGACGACACCTCGACAACCGAAGACGACTCGAAATTCTATGACTTTGTCGAAAAAAGCGCCAAGCAGAGCGGCCTGCAATTTACGCGCAAATCCGTGGGCGCGGAGCTGGTGGCCGGGCTTTACGCCGAAGTTTCCGATACCTCGCAGGTGAAGGGCAACATGGAGTCGCTCGTCAAATGGCTCCATGAACTTCAGCAGCCGAAAGCTTTCCGGGCGATCAAGCAGATCTCGATCAAGAGCGGACAACCCCCGGAGGTCGCCTGTGAGATTGAAGTGGCGCGCTGGTTTCGCGCAACCGGGGAGGACCAGCCGTGAAAGCTGTTCTCGTGTGGATTGTGGTTGCCAGCTTGGTGTGCGGCTGGTCATTGGCGGAGGAGGCTGGCCCGCAGGATTTGTTGTTGGTGCCAGCGCCTGCGGTGGCCCCCCGCGAGGGTGAGGACGCCTCGGAATCGGACGGAATGACCGCGTCAAATGAAGGCCGGGAAGCCCCAGCCCCCGTGGAGGGAGAAGCCTATCCGCTGTCGCGTTACTCCGCATTGTGGACCCGCTCGCCTTTTCAACTCGAATCGATCGCGCCCACGGTCCAGTCCGAAGGCATCAGCAAGCGGTTTGCCCTCACCGGAATCGCGCAAATCGACGGCGAACCGATTGTGTTCGTGATGGAGCGGGCCACGCAGGAGCGTTCCATGGTGAAAAAGGACGGCGGCAAGACCGGGCTTGAGCTCGTCCAGATCGATGTGCAGCAAAAATATGACGATTCGACCGCGACAGTGCGTCTCGCTGGCGAGGTGGGAATACTCAAATTCGACGCTACGGCGATACCGCCGGTGCCTCAGATGGCTGTGCCGGGCCAGAACCGGCCCAACCAGCCGGGTCAGAACCGGCCTAACCAGCCGGGCGTACCACAGGCCATGATCTCGCCCCAACCGATTCCGGGAGCAGTCCAGCCCCCGGGCCAGCCGATGCCTCCGGGTCAGCCAGCACCCGTTGCGAATGGGCAAATTCAACCCGACCCCAACAACCCGCAACCGGGCCAACAGCCGCGGGTGATCCGACGACGGGCAACAATTCCATCTGCGCCTTGAGAATATGACGGCATCTGCTTCAATGCCCCCAATGAAAAGCCCCCGCCGCACGCAAATTCTGTCCGCAGTACTCGCGGCGGGTCTTTTTTGCGGTGTTTCCTTGCGGGCGCAGGACCCCGGAGCGACTCCCGCCGAGATCGATACTTTACCCGATGCGTCGGCCTCTCTGGACCCGGTGAGCCCGATCCCCGCCATCCCGGCGGGGCAATCCGAACCGACAGTGCAGCTGACATTTCCGAATACCTCGGTGAATGAAATCTTGAGCCTTTATGAAGTGCTCACCGGCAAGCGTTTGGTGCGCGACTCCATGCTGGCGCAGGGACAACCGCTCACCATTGTCGTGCCGGGTCAGGTGCCGCGCAGCGAAGCCATCCGCCTCATCGAAGCCTCGCTGTTGCTCAACGGCTACTCGTTCGTGCCGGTGGACGACAAAACCCAGAAGATTCTCGGTCCGGCGAAGTTCCCGCGTTCGGAGGGCATCCCGATTTATTCGTCCCCCTACATGCTGCCGGAGTCGGACCAAGTGGTGAGCTATTTCATGAAGCTCAACTACCTTGCCCCGCAGGAGGCCGCGCAACTTTTCTCGACCTTCATCAGTCCGCCGAAAGTTTACACCTCGTTCACTCCCGTGCCGAACGTCCAAGCCGTGCTCATTACGGAGAATGTGCCGGTGATCCAAAAACTCATCTCCCTGCAAGCAATGGTCGATGTGCCCCCGGCGCAGGTCATGACGGAATTCATCAGCTTGAAACGTGCCGATGCCGAAAAAGTGGCCGAGCTTTTGCAGACCTTGATCGATCAGCGCAAGGAAAACGCGCCCAAGCCGCCTGGCCAACCTCAGGTAGATGCGCAAGGGCAGGTCGTGCCCGCATCACTCGGCGCGGTCGGTGGTGGGCAATTCGAGTCCAATCTCGTGATCGGCGAAACGCAGATCGTGGCTGACCCGCGCACCAACCGCATTCTCGTGGTCACTCGCCCCGTCAATTTTCCCTATATCAAACAACTCATCGATCAACTCGATGCTCCCGTGCCTCTCGATACGGTGCTGGAGCGTCCGTTACAGTTCGTCTCGGCCGGCGATGTCCTGCCGGTGTTGCGCGATCTGCTGATGGAGGGAGAAGAATCGGCGGCTGGAACAACCGGAGGAGATCGCCGCGAAGGCTCCACCGTTACGCAAAACGATTCGACCTTCGGCCAAGGGACCGGTTCCGACGGTCCCGGCAGCGGTCTCAACCGTCCCGACCGCCTGAAAGAACCCAATGCTGATGTCGCGCCCGAGTCGGTCATCATCGGCAAGACTAAGATCATCTCCGACAAGAGCGCGAACTCGATCATCGCGATCGGACCGCCCGACAGCCGCCAGAAAGTGGCGCAGTTGCTCGATATGCTCGATGTGCGGCCGCGTCAGGTCTATTTGGCGGCCGTCATCGGCGAGCTGCGTCTGACCGACGACATGGAATTCGGCTTCAGCTATTTCTTGCGTTACCAAGGAGCGGGTGGCACGGGAGCCGCCGGTTCGATCATCAATTCGGCCCTCGGCAGCGTGCTCGGCGGATCGAACCTCCCGACGCCCTCCGATCTCATCAAACCGCAGCTTTTCCAGAACCTCGCCGGTTTGACCGTTTACGGCACGATCGCCGATGCGGTGGATATCTACGCGCGCGCGCTCGAGAAAACGGGCAAATTCAAGGTTCTTTCCCGCCCGGTCGTGTACACGACAAACAACAAAAAAGCCGTCATCAGCTCAGGCCAGCAGGTGCCCTTCACCAGCAGCACGCTCACCTCGACTTCGATCAGCGGCGGTCCGGTCAATCAATCGGCCGGCGTCACGGCAAATATCACTTACAAAGACGTGCTGCTCAAACTCGAGGTCGTGCCGCTCATCAATGCCAACAAAGACGTGACGCTCGTCATCGCCCAGACGAATAACAACATCCTCGGTTTCGAAAACTTCGGCGCGGACAACAAGGCTCCGATCATCAGCGCGCAGGAGTTGACCACGACCGTCACGGTCCCCAACGGAGGCACCGTGGTGCTGGGCGGCCTGATTATCGAAAGCACTACGGGAGACGACTCCGGTGTGCCTTTTTTGATGCGCGTCCCCGTGCTCGGTTATCTCTTCAAGCAGACCACGCGCAAAGTAGAGCGTAAGGAACTTATCGTTCTGCTCCAGCCGACAGTGGTGGAAAACAACGATGACTTGGCCCGGGCCAGCACGGAGGAAATGAACCGCAGCAAACTCGGTAACGAAGCTTACGCGAAGGCGAATCCATGGGAGTTTGCCGACACGCCGGTCATCATGGACGCTCAATCTCTCCAGCCGGATTCGAGGATTCGCAAAACCCGCGAGCCGCTGCGTCCGGCTGGCTGGGATTATCAACAATACGCGGCACCGACACCCACGCCGACTCCCAAGCCGACGAAGAAACAACGCTCCGCTCCCGCTGCGCGGTAGTTCGGGGCAATCATTGGTATGGCGTTGATTCCCGAACTGGTGGAACTCGCGGTGCGCCACGGTGCAACCGATCGCCCGAAGTTGACTGCCTCCCTGCAAGATGCGGCGCGCACACAGTCTTCTCTTTTGCGGGCTCTTCTCGACGCTGCCGAGATCGACGAGAACGGCTTTTACCGCGACCTCGCCGAGAAGTTCCATTTGCGCTGGGGCGGGGCGGACATCGCCAAGGCCACGCCGGAGATGCGCAACAAATTGCCAGCCCGCATTGCCCTGCGCTACCAGTTGCTACCAGTGGAAACGGAGGACGACATGATCACCCTCCTGACTTACGATCCCTTCGATTCGGTCGCGCGCCAAGCGGTGGCCGAAGCCGTGCCGCAGCGGGTCCGCTACGAAATTTACACGCGTAAAGCCATCCTGCCGGCATTGCGTCAGGTTTACGGGATCGGCGCGGAAACCTTTGAGGAACTGCTCGAGGGCCGCGGCATGGAGGAAGACATCGATCTCGGGCGCGGCGAGCAAGTCAACGTGCTTGACGAAGATGAATCGGAAGAGGCCTCGGTCAAAAAATTCATCAACCAAGTCATCCGTGAAGCCCTGCGCGAGCGCGCAACGGACATTCATGTCGAGCCTCTGGCATCCGACCTGCGGGTGCGCTACCGCATCGATGGCGTGCTTCAGGAGGTGCCCGTGCCGGCGCAAATGCGCAAGCTGCAGCGTTCGGTCATCAACATCCTCAAGCTCACCGCCGGACTCGATCTCGGCGAGGATCGCCGTCCGCAAGACGGCCGCATTTCGCTCGAGTTGGGCGGCCAACCCATCGACGTGCGCGTGGCTTCCATCCCGACGATCAACGGCGAAAGCATCAGTCTTCGTTTGCTCGGCAAGGAAGTGTTCAGCCTCGAGCGCCTTGGTCTCGACGAGGATTATGTCAAAAAAGTCCGCGAACTTCTCGCCATGCCCAACGGTATCGTGCTGGTCACTGGGCCGACCGGCTGCGGAAAATCGACCACGCTCTACACTTTCCTTTCCGGACTCAACACCAAGGAGCGCCGCATCCTCACCATCGAGGATCCGGTAGAACACAAATTGGCCGGGATCAACCAGAGTGCGGTGCAGCCCGAGATCGGCAACACCTTCGCCAACTTGCTGCGCAGTTTTCTCCGCGGCGACCCGAACGTCATCATGGTCGGTGAGATGCGCGACTACGAGACGGCCGAGATCGCCATCCGCGCCGCGTTGACCGGTCACTTGGTCTTCAGCACGCTGCACACGAACGATGCCGTGGGCGGCATCACGCGTCTGCTCGATATGAACGTCGAGCCGTTCCTCGTAGCCAGCGCCGTGCGCGCCTTTATCGCGCAGCGTCTCGTCCGCAAATTGTGCCCTTTCTGCAAAGCCCCTGCCCAAGCCGGCGACTACGCGCCTGCTTATCTGCGCAGCATCGGATTTCCACCGGAATACGAGAGCAAGATTATGCGAGCCGTCGGATGCGAAAACTGCCGCCAATCCGGCTACGAGGGCCGCCTAGCCATCATGGAACTCTGCATGGTCACGCCGAAGCTTCAGGAAATGATCACCCAGCGCAAAACCGCCGCCGAACTGCGTCCCGCCGCTGAACGCGAAGGAATGCGCCCGCTGCGCCGCTATGGCTTCGACAAGGTCGCCGCCGGATTGACCACCATCGAGGAGGTCATGCGTGTGACGACATCCGACCTCAACGCGCTGGACGAGTAGAACTATGCCAGTCTTTGTTTATCAGGCTTTGCAGGCTGGCGGTGGCAAAGCATCAGGGGAAATCGAGGCGATCAGCCGACAGGATGCATTCGCTCGGCTGCGCCAGCAAAATTTGCAACCGTTTTCTCTCGCGATCAAAGGCGCGCAGGAACCGACCAGCCCCGCCGGCGTTGTTGCGGGGGATAATGTCCTCACGCGTCCGCAGGTGCTTCTGTTCACCGAGGAACTGTGCGAGTTGCTCGAGGCCGGGCTCAAGCTCGACCGCGCTCTGCAGGTGATCGAGCAGCGGCAGGACAAAAGCGCGCTTCGCGGCGTGGCGGCGAGCGCACGGCAGTCGTTGCGCGAGGGGATGACCTTTTCCGCCGCGCTCAAAAAGGCGAGCCCGAGTTTCTCCGAGCTTTATTGCAACATGGTCAAAGCGGGCGAGGCCAGCGGCACGGTGCCGAAAATCCTCAAGCGCCAGGTCGAGTTCCTCACCATGATGGGAGACCTGCAGCGCCGCGTGACCAGTGCCCTCATTTATCCCTCGGTGATTTTTTCCGCGGGCATCGGTTTGCTGGTCATTTTCATGACGTTTCTCCTTCCGCAGTTGACCGCTTTGCTGGGCAAGACCGGGCAAACTTTGCCGTTGGCCACGCGGGTGCTTATCGGGACGAGCGAGTTTTTCGGCAGCTTCTGGTGGGTGATCTTGATCGTGGCGGGGGCGGCGATCCTGGGGTTCCGCCATTTTACCAGCCGGGGTGACGGCCGGGCTTGGTGGGACCGGGTGAAACTGCAACTCCCGGTGTTCGGTCCCTTGCTGCGGATGAGGTTTTACGCGCAGTTCACACAGACGCTTTCCACGCTGCTGAACAACGATGTCTCGCTGATGCAGGCAATGCAGTTGATCCGCAACGCGACGCCGAATGTTTATCTGCAAAGGTTGCTCGAGAGGGTGGCCGACCATGTGCAGGAAGGCGCGCAACTCTCGCGGGCTGTCGAACGGGTGAAATTTTTCCCACCGACAATGATCGATATCATCCAAGTCGGTGAAACGACGGGAGATCTTGGGGCCGCCTTGGAGCGTTGTGCGAAAAACTATGACAAACAACTCTCGGTGGTGATCGAACGCGTGACCGCGCTCATCCAGCCGATGGTGATTTTGCTGGTGGCGTTGTTCGTCGGACTGGTTGCCTACTCGATGATCACCGGTATTTTGCAAACCGTGTCGGGATTGCCCAAACGATGAGAGCGTCCTTGTGTTGCTGGGTAGTTTGCGCCGCGGCCGCGGTGTTGTCGGGCTGCGCAGGTTGGGAAATGCGTGATCCGCAATCGCGCCAAGCGGCACGTTACCGCCAGCAGCATGAGTTGTTCCGCGCGCAGGAGGGGTGGCGCAAGCTCACTTATCGTCAGGCCGATCTTCTCGATCAAGCCACCGCAAAAAACACCGCCGTGCAGATATCGCTGACCGAGCAGCGCGGACTCCTGCTCGTCGATGGCGTGGTTGCGATGGATTTTCCCGTGGCGACGGGCAAAGCCAGTCACCCGACGCCGCCCGGGTCCTACAAAATTCTCGAGAAGAAAAAGGATCATGCGTCGAACCTTTACGGGCGCATTCTCTCGGCCACGGGCGAAACGATGGACTCGGATGCCGATGCGCGCACCGACGCGGTGCCGGATGGAGGAAGCTTCATCGGCGCGCCGATGCCTTACTGGATGCGCATGACTCCGACCGGTGTAGGGATGCACGTGGGCTATGTGCCGGGTCGACCTGCGTCCCACGGATGTATCCGCCTCAAGAAGGATGTGGCGGTGCAACTTTTCAGCATTCTGGAGTTGGGTTCGCCGGTGACCGTAGACGCCGGCGCGCCTGCCGCACGACGAAAATCAGGTTAAAAATCTCCCCCTCGCAGGGAGCCGAAGGCGCTACCGAGGTTGTCCAGAACATCGGATGGCGTGAGGGATTCGGTCGAGCACCGGCCGCCGGTGATGGCGATTTCGGCGGCGCGACCGCAGACCCAGGCGCCGATGGACGCGGCCAGATAGGCGTCAGCACCCTGACCCAAGAGGGCAGAGCAGACGCCGGTGAGCACATCACCCATTCCGCCGGTGGCCATGCCGGGATGTCCGGTGGTGTTGTAGCGGAGAGGACGATCTTTCTCGGCTATGACGGTGCGGGAGCCTTTGAGCAGGAGGGTAACGGGGTGGTGTGAGACGAAGTGGCGCGCGGTTTTAACGCGGTCGGAGATTTTTTTCCCACCGAGCAGTCGTTGCATCTCGCCGGGATGCGGTGTGAGGAGGCGCGGGCCTTTGGCGTGATCTAGATGCTGGAGGCCGGCGTGGGCGATGATGGTGATGGCATCGGCATCGACCACCGCAGGGTATGTCGCTTCGCGCAGCAGCCGCAGGGCTTGTGTTTCCTGCCCCAGGCCCAAACCGGGACCGATCCCCAGCGCGTCCGGGGATGTCTGAAGGATATCGGTAAGCTTTTGGATGGGGCGGACCATGACTTCGGGTGCCATGGTGGAGGCAAGGAGCGTGTAGTCTTCGGGCAACGCACCGAGGGTGACGAGACCGGCGCCGGCGCGCAGGGCGCCCGAGGTGCAGAGACGGGCTGCGCCCAAGGTGCCGCGTGATCCCGCAAGAATGGCGACCCGACCGCACATGCCTTTGTGGGTGTCGAAATCGCGGGGCGGCCAATGCGGGCGGAGCAGCGACGCGGTGATGATTTCGTCGCCGCTGCCGAGCGTTGGTTTTTGGAAGTCGGGCACGTCGAGCACGGCGAGACGGCCAATGTGGTTGCACGCGGTGTCGGCCACGAGTCCGGTCTTGGCGAAGCCGACAGTGGCGGTGAAGTCAGCTTGTACGCAGGGATCGCCGGGCTTCCCCGTGTCGGGGTCGAGACCCGATGGAAAATCAACGGCCACCGTGTGCGCACCTGCTTCGCATCGCAAGGTATTCATTTCCTCCACGAGGGAGGCCAGTGGTCCGCGCAGTTCACCGCGAACGCCCAGACCGACCAAGGCGTCGAGCTGCACGAGCGGCCCGTCCTGCGGTGCGGCCGGATGAAACGGGCCGGACAGCACAGTGGCGTGCATGGCGTTGCATTTTTCACGGCTCAGCGGGGCGAGCTCGTCCGCCGCAAAGGGTGTGCGGATGAGCACACGCCAACCCATCGCTGAGAGATGGCGGGCCGCGACGAAGGCGTCGCCGGCGTTGTGGCCTTTGCCGGTGTAACAGACAAGTAAACCGGGCCGGGGGAAGAATTGCGCGATGAACCGGGCGAGTTTGGCGCCGACGGCTTCCATAAGCACATTGGCGGAGATGCCGCGGGCAAAGGTCTGCTGCTCGACGAGCTGCATCTGGGTTCGCGTGAGCAACATGAGGGAATCCTAATTGAGGAGAAGCGCCGCGTCAGGACTCTTTCCACCGTATTATCCTGTCGTGCGCAGGCCGCCGGCGATGGCGTTGACGGTTTGCAGAAGGTCGATGAGGGTATTTTCGGCTGTGTCGCCGCGATTGTCGGCGACCTGCTGGCGCCACTCTTTGAGCAGAGCGATCTGCCGCCGATGGAGAACTTCCAACGCACCGGCGCGGCGCCCGGTGCTGCGGGCGAAACGCGGACGTCTATCGTGCGACGGACAACCGAAGACTTCGACCACCGTTTTTTGGGTGCGTTCCAGTTCCGCGAGGATGAGGGGCAGAACGACTTGTCGCGCCTCTTCGTCCGTCACCAATCCGGCGTAGGCTTCCATGATGATCGGGTCGGCGGCGGCGAAACTCGTTTCGACATTGGTGAGCACGTAGCGGAGGAAAGGCCAATGCGGGACTGCGGCGGCGAGTCGGCTGGCGCCGTCCGGATCCTCGCGTTGCAACCACTCGAACGCCGAGCCGACACCGAACCAGCCGGGTAGGAAAAAGCGGCTCTGCGACCAGCTGAAGACCCATGGGATAGCGCGCAGGTCCGCTAGGGTACGAGCACCTGTGCGACGCGAGGGACGGGAACCGATGCTGCTGGCTTCGAGCACATCGATGGGAGTGGCTTCGCGGTAAAAGTCCATGAAGCTGTCTGTTTCGAGCAGCTCGCGATAAGCTTTGCGGCTGGCCTCGACGAGGCGTGTCATGACTTCCTCGAGATCGCTTTCCGGTGCTCCCTGATCGGGGTCGACGGAGAACCGGCAGGCGCCGGCAAGGAGGAGTTCGAGATTGAAGGTGGCGGTGACGGGGTTGGAAAATTTCTGTGAAATGGACTCGCCTTGCTCGGTTATGCGCAGGTCGCCGTAGAGCGTGTCGGGCGGCAAAGCTTCGAGAAAGCGGTGCGTCGGACCTGCGCCACGGCTGATCGTGCCGCCGCGGCCGTGGAAGAAGCGCACGCGTGTTCCTTGTTCGGCGGCGCTGCGGCTGATGCCTTCTTGGGCGCGATGCAAGGCCCATTGGCTGGCGAGGATGCCGCCGTCTTTGTTGCTGTCGCTGTAGCCGATCATGACCTGCTGGGTAGGGCGCAATTCGCCTTCGGGTTCGGTCAGAGCGCGGCCGAGTCGCTCGCCGCGGCGCGTCAGCAGATTGCCGTGTAGCCAGCGCATGCTGGCGCGTGTGACGGGGTGATCGAGAAATCCGGACATGATGGCGGGTGCACGCTCGAGATCGTCGATTGTTTCGAAAAGAGGAACCACGGGCAGGGGACAGACGAGGCCGTAGGACTTCCATTCGGTGAGGCCTGTTTCCTTGGCGAAGAAGTAAACGGCAAGCAGGTCGGAAACTTGGCGCGTCATGCTGACGATGGACGCGCCGACGCCCTTGGTGCCGTAGCGCCGCACGTGGTTGGCTAGCACACGGTAGGTGCCGAGCACAGCATCGGCCTCGGAGCCCGCGGCGATGCCGTTGTCGAGGAGGTTGTCCGGACGCGAGAGGCGTTCTTGGAAGAAGGCCAATCGTTCCTCCTCCGTCCATGTGGAGAAATCGGTCCTGACCGCGCCCGCCGCCGCGAGGATCTGCTCCATGGTGCGGTCGTGGAAGGCGCTGTTCTGTCGGATGTCGAGGGCGGCAACGTGGAAACCGAAAACTTCCACCACGCGGTGCAGTGGATCGACGTCGGAAGCAACCAAGCGCCGCGCTCCGATCGACAGGAGACTCTCGCGGAGGAGGCGCAAGTCACGTTCAAGTTCGGAGGAGTGACGATAAGTGCCGCGCCGGTCGTCGAGGACAAGTCCGCGCGCGCCGGCGCCTTCCGTCACAGGCAGGCGCGTAAGCATGAGGTTGACGAATTCCCGCCACGGTTCGCGTCCGACTTCGTGTCCGGCGACGCGCAAAACCTCGGTGAGAACGTCCGGCGGATCCTGCAGAAGGACGGATAGGCTCATCGCCGCGCCAAGCTCCTGCAAATGATCGCGCAGCATGATCAGTCCGTGCAGGCGGTAATCATCGAGGCTGCGCGCGGTGACTTCGGGGGTGACGAGCGGGTGGCCGTCACGGTCGCCGCCGACCCACGTGCCGAAGCGAAGGCGTGGCAATATGCCGGGATGGTCGATCTGCCGAGGGTCGAGCCCGACGGCCTCCCACGCTTCGCGCAGGCGGCGATCGACGCGTTTCAGCGCCTCGGGGAAGACATTGACCAAGTGGTGCAGGACGCCGGCGCGCTCCATTTCCACCGTCGGCTTGTCGAGGAACATTTCGCCGGTGCGCCAGAGGCGTTCGAGCGCGGTCTTGATTTCCTCGCGCAACTCGTGCCGCTCGGCGGGCGTCCACATCGTGTTCTCTAGCTGCACGAGCAGGAGATAAAGTTGGCGGTGCTGGTCGAGCACGGTGCGGCGTTTGGCCTCGGTGGGATGGGCAGTGAGCACGGGCTCGACGCGCAGCCAGGGCAACCACGTGGTGATATCCTCCGCGGTATGGCCGGCTTCGAGGAGTTGTTTGAGTTGCTGTCCCCACAGGCCGGGTTCGGAGGCGAGTCCATTGGCCGTCTCGCTGGCCCGACGCATCTGTGTAGCCGCATTTTCCTCCACCATGTTGAGCAGGTGGAAGGCGATCGAGTGCGCGTGGGCCAGTCGCGGGGGAAAATCATCTGCTGCCGGACCGGGCGCGTCGCTCTCCCTCCACGGCAGACGGTCGGCGATATCCTGCTGGCCGAGGCTGATGAGCACCTCGCGGAAACATTGCATGAGAAAGTCGAGGTCGGTTTCTATTTTGGCGAAGCCGATCGACAGACGCTCTTGGTGTTGGAGTGCTTTGGTCATGTTTCCGGTCGGTCACTAAACGTGCCGACCCCGTCTGATAGCATTTGTCGTGCCTGTTGGGCGAGGCCGTGTTGGGAAAATCGGCAACGTGGCAGATTTTTCCCGCGTTCAACCGCGTCCGCTGTGAATGACGACGTGCCAGTGGGCGCTGGCGTAGCGCAGACCGGAGTAAATGGACAACACAACGCTGGCGGCGATGAGTATCTGGCCGGTGAGAATGGTCCAGTCTGGCCATGGGGTCAGCGAAAGCCATTCCGCCGCGGTGTCGCGCAAGAGGAAAAATCCGATCATAATCATTTGCGAGGCGGTCTTGCTCTTGCCGGCTGGGTCAGCGGCGAGCACGGTACCGTGCGATAGCGAGAGTTGTCGCAGGCCGGTGATAAGAAAATCCCGGGAGATCAGAATGATGGCGGCCCATGCGGGAATGTCGCGGGAGTAGCTGAGGCAGACAAGTGCGGCGGCGATGAGAACCTTGTCAGCCAGCGGATCCATGAGGCGCCCGAAATCGCTCTCGCATCGCCAGCGGCGGGCGAACACGCCGTCGAGGTAATCGGTGAAGACGGCCAGCGCGAATGCGAGCGCGGCGATGGTAGCGCCCCACGGAATTGCGCTCTCGCGCGCTATGACAAAGATGGCGGCCAGCACGAGGCGAAGGATGGTGAGACGGTTGGGAAGATTCATCGGCGCGATATTTCAACGTTCGCAAACAAGTAGCGGCCGGGCAAGGTTCCACGCATGGGTGGGACGGGGACCTCCGGCCTTGTAGAACACGGAGGGAGGGGTTTTGTCATAGAACAGCAAAGACGGAGACCATGTTTTCGGGGGCGCCAAAACTTTTTTAATTTTTTTTAAAAAGTTCGTTGACTCTCCATCGTTTTCTGGCAATCTCCCTATCCCCTTCGATGGGGACCGACCAAATCGGTTCGCGTTCTTTACGCCGGCAACGGTCACAACAAGGCCAAAACCTTCCTTGTCACCGTACAAAGCGGAAATCGCAAAAAGCGTTTTTTGAAATCCTGACTCTGAAAGTAAATTCAGAGGGTAACCGCAAAGATTGATTTGTGGGTTATCGTCAGCAGTTTTTTTATGCGACATAAATTGGACCGCAAGGTCCGTCGTCCGTCGGTCTTAGCAACCGGCGGAAGATACTATGTCAGAATTTGGCACCTTCGGGTGTCAGCTAACTTTCAACGGAGAGTTTGATTCTGGCTCAGAACGAACGCTGGCGGCGTGGATAAGACATGCAAGTCGAACGGGACTTTTTTCTGTAGCAATACAGAGAAAAGTCTAGTGGCGAACGGGTGCGTAACACGTGAGCAACCTGCCGTGAAGTGGGGGATAGCTCGCCGAAAGGCGAATTAATACCGCATGTGGCCAAGGAAGACATCTTCCTGACGCCAAAGCCGGGGCAACCTGGCGCTTCTCGAGGGGCTCGCGGCCTATCAGCTTGTTGGTGAGGTAACGGCTCACCAAGGCTATGACGGGTAGCTGGTCTGAGAGGACGACCAGCCACACTGGAACTGAGACACGGTCCAGACACCTACGGGTGGCAGCAGTCGAGAATTTTTCACAATGGGGGAAACCCTGATGGAGCGACGCCGCGTGGAGGATGAAGGTTTTCGGATTGTAAACTCCTGTCATTAGAGAACAAGGCACACAGTTTAACTGGCTGTGTGTTGATAGTATCTGAAGAGGAAGAGACGGCTAACTCTGTGCCAGCAGCCGCGGTAATACAGAGGTCTCAAGCGTTGTTCGGATTCATTGGGCGTAAAGGGTGCGTAGGTGGCGATGTAAGTCGGATGTGAAATCTCCAAGCTTAACTTGGAAACTGCATTCGATACTGCGTTGCTAGAGGACTG
>JBIJDZ010000090.1:0-6000 GCA_044343805.1 Chthoniobacterales bacterium
GCATTGGCGCGGACGGCCTCATCATGGTCGAACCCGCCCAAGGTAACGCCGACTGGCGTATGCGCTACCACAACGCCGACGGCGCGGAGGTCGAAATGTGCGGCAACGGCGCCCGCTGCTTCGCACGCTTCGTCAATAGAATCTCCCCGGTCAAAAATGGGAAAGTCACATTCGAGACTCCCGCCGGCATCATTTCCGCCCGACTCTCTGGCGATCAAGTCTCACTCGGCATGAGCCAACCGGGTCTCTTCGCTGATGGCGTGACGCTCGATGCTGCCGGTGAAAAGCTGACTGTTTATTCCATCAACACCGGTGTACCCCATGCCGTCGTGCTCTTGGACAATCTCGAGAGCATCGACATCCGCAAAGTCGGCGCCGCCCTTCGCCATCATCACCATTTCCAGCCGCGCGGAACAAACGCCAACTTCGTGCGGCAATTAGGCCCGCAGGATCTTGCGATCCGCACCTACGAGCGTGGCGTCGAGGACGAGACCCTCGCCTGCGGCACGGGCGTGGTAGCCAGCGCATTGACTTTGGCCGCTCTCACCGATACCCCGTCTCCCGTGCGTGTTCTCGTTAAAGGTGGCGACACTCTCACTGTGGAATATGAGCGCACCGACGCTGGTTTTGCCCATGTAGTGCTCACCGGCCCGGCGGATTTTGTCTTTGAAGGCGAGATCACCCTCTAGTTCACTCTCATCATGTTCGCCGGAACCTACACTGCTCTCGTCACCCCATTCCGTGACGGCCAAGTCGATTACGAAGCCTTCCGCCAACTCATTGAAGCCCAGATCGAGGGCGGCGTGGACGGTATTGTTCCTGTTGGCACAACGGGCGAGTCTCCCACGCTTTCTCACGATGAGCACCGCGAAGTCATCAAAGCCGCGGTCGAGATTGCCGCAGGACGCGTCAAGGTGGTCGGCGGTACGGGATCCAACTCAACCGGTGAAGCCATCGGCCTTACCCAAGATGCGGAAAAAGCTGGAGCGGACGGCGCGCTCATTGTTGCGCCTTATTATAACAAGCCGTCGCCGGAAGGTCTCTATCAGCACTTCCGAGCGATTGCGAAATCTACCAATCTGCCAATTATTCTCTACAGCATCCCCGGTCGATGCGGGATCGAGATTGGCCTTCCCACCGTTGCGCGACTTGCCAAGGACTGCCCGAACATAGTGGCAATCAAAGAAGCCGGCGGCAGCGTGGAACGCGTTAGCCAACTGCGGCAGGTCCTACCCGCGAATTTCGAAATTCTCTCCGGCGACGACTCGCTCACCCTCCCGTTCATTTCCGTCGGCGCAGTTGGCGTAATCAGCGTGGCTTCCAATGTAGCTCCGGGCCCGGTGTGTGAACTGGTTCGAGCGGCCCGCGAAGGCCATACCACCCGCGCCGAGGAACTTCATCGCCAGTTTTATCCGCTATTCAAAAATCTTTTCGTGGAAAGCAATCCCACGCCGGTCAAATACGCCCTCTCGCTGACCATGGGTTTCTCCCCCGCCGTGCGTCTGCCATTGGTGGAGATGGGTGCGGAAAACCAGAAGCTTGTCCGCAACACCCTCGCGCAAACCGGTCTCGTCCCATGATCCAACCTCTCCACCTCTGCATCCATGGTTCGAAAGGCCGCATGGGACAAGCTCTGATCCGCTGCGCGGCCGAGGATCCGGCTCTGGAAGTCACCGCCGAGGTTGACTCCGGAGACAATCTCACCGCAGCCATCGGGAAGTGTGATGCGGTGATCGACTTTTCCGCAACACAGATCACACCACAATTGGCCCAAGCTTGCGCCGACGCGGGTAAAGTCCTGGTGATTGGCACTACGGGGCACAATCTCGCCGAGCGCGAGCAAATCAGCCGTGCCGCCCTGCAGATTCCCTTGGTCTTCTCTCCCAACTACAGTGTGGGCGTGAACACTCTTTTCTGGCTCACCCGCAAAGCGGCTGAAATCCTTGGTCCGGGATTCGATCTGGAGGTTGTTGAAATGCACCACCGATTGAAAAAAGACTCTCCCTCGGGGACCGCCCGTCACTTGGCGGAGATCCTCGCCGAGATCCGCAAACTGGAATACGCCGAAGCCACCCGCCATGGGCGCGTCGGACTTGTTGGCGAGCGCAGTGAAACCGAAATAGGCATCCATGCCATTCGCGGTGGCGATGTCGTCGGCGACCACACGGTCATTTACGCTGCGCTCGGTGAGCGTCTGGAACTCACCCACAAAGCCTCGAACCGTGACACCTTTGCCCGTGGCGCCCTGCGCGCCGCTAAGTGGGTCTCGACCCAGTCACCCGGCCTGTACGACATGCAGGACGTGCTCGGCCTCAAGTAAATGTCAGACCAGCTTGCGACGGAAATCCCGAGGTTTTTGCCCGAGTAATTTTTCGGCACGCACGAGAGCCTCTCCGCGCAGCCTTGTTTTACTGCGGGGCAAATCGGCGGGAATTTTTATCCCCTGCTTTTGGAGCCACTCCTCGGCCATGCAGACATCCTGAATCTCACCGAAGACCTCTCCAGCTTGATCAGCGCGGCGAATCATGCGGCACAAGCTGGCTCTTCCGGCAAGGTGCTCGCATTGGTAGAGCAGGCGCTTGATCCGACGACGGCAATCATGAAAAGCTGCGTCCGGCGCATTGGTTCGCGCGGCTTTTTTCCACGCGCTTCGCGCAGCCCGGTAGGTTCCCACCGCGCGGTCGGCAATGTCCACCCACCCGATCATCCGCCAATCCGGATAGGAACAGAGAGCGTCGCGGGCTGTTTTAACCAAGCCACTGGCGCGCCTTAAGTCCGGCGACGGCACCGAGGAAAATTTGATCGCTTGGCCGGGAGAGTATTTTTCGGCCAAAGTCTGCACAACCGTTGCGTCCCTGGTGAGAGCAAAAAGGTCCTTCAAATCACGCAATGCCGGGAGAAAATTCTCCCTCCAAGTCCGGGCTTTCGGCACCAACCGGCACAAGCTTTGCAGACGCTTCATGCGGGTGCGGATGAAGTGTGCCTGTGCCGGCGGATTTTCGGTAAATTTTCCGATGGCGAGATCTGCCTCTTTGAGCAACTTGCTCAGCGCCGAACGCAAAGCCGGCCCCGGAGCGAGACGACGTTTGGAAGGGTGAGACATGATGACGGCATGATCATCAGACTTAACCTCCATGCCGGCAAGGTGCAACCTCGTGACAAAATTGACACCACCCACCATACACAGCCTATGTTTAAGGTATGAAAACGATCCTCATCGTCATCGCGTCTTTCTTCCTCGCAAGCAGTCTTACCCAAGCCGCTTGCAAAGACTGCAGCTGCAACGCTAAGTGCTCGGCAGCTTGCAAGTGCCCTCAAAAAAAATCGGACGCATGAACTCGCTTGACCCCCGCGCCAAACGTTTCCGCGCCGCCGACCGATCGCTCCAACAAGCCCGAAACTCGCTGCTCGGCGTACCCTTGGCCTTGCAGGATCTCCCCCGCCTCAACCAGTCCGCCTTGTCTGCAGCTCTGGATGCCGTGAATGATGCCCTGCATTCCATCAACGATGCCGCAGCCTTGCTCGACGAGGCGCGCATGGAATCGACTTCAGACACGGACTAAGCCAGCCATTGCCTTTTGTCTAAGCGCGGACAGACTATTTGAGCTCTCATGTTTTTCCTGACTCCACGCTACCGCAAAGAGGCCAAACTTGTCCTGCGCGCCGCGCGCAAACTCCTGCGCTACCGGCGAGACATTCTGCCCGAAAAGCAAATCACCGGTCTGTGCGCCGGAATCGCCGAGTTGAAACGCGCGATGCGCCGGCGGTCCCGCGGGGACATCGAACAGGCAACACGCAAGCTCCACCAGACGTTCGATCAAGCCGCTCCCCAGCCTCCCTTGGCCGGTTTGCGTGAAAACACGGAGGTTATTCTCGTTGCCTTGGTTATCGCCCTGGGTGTGCGCGCTTATTTTATCCAACCTTTCAAAATCCCGACCGGATCGATGCAGCCGACACTTTACGGCGTCACCGGAACAACCACGGTGGCACCGCCCCCTTCATGGCCACAGCGTGCGGCAGAGTTTATTCTGCGTGGGCGCACCTACTTCGACGTGACAGCCGAGCAAGACGACACGGTGATAGGCCTGCGCGAAATCAACCGTTTCCATTTTTTCATTTCCACCGAGATCATCACGCGCAGCCGCACCTACTCCGTGCCTGCCCCGATCGATGTGGTGCGTCGTGATTTCAAAATCAGCCCCGGCCGACCGGTCCTCGCCGGTCAACCCATCGTGCGCGGCTACGCCGACACCGGCGACCAGCTGTTCGTTGACAAGGTGTCTTACAACTTCGTGCGTCCGCAAGCGGGCGATGTGTTTGTTTTCCGTACCTCCGGCATACGCCGCATTGAATCCGGTCTTCCCCGGGGCATGGGATCCCAGTATTACATCAAACGGCTGGCTGCCATCGCCGGACAAAACCTACGCATCAACCCGCCACACCTCTTTATTGACGGTCAAATTCCCGAATCAACCGTCTTCCAACGTGTGATGTCTTGTCGGGACGGTTATAACGGATACTCCAATCGTAGCGCCAGCGGAGTTTTCTTCCCCATTCTGGGCTCACCTGAGGCCACCTTCACCGTGCCGGGCGATTCCTATTTTGCCTTGGGAGACAACAGCTACAACAGTAGCGACAGCCGCTATTTCGGTCCGGTGCCAGAGCAGAACGTGGTGGGGCGCGGTTTGGTTGTATATTGGCCGTTCATCGGCCAGTGGGGACTCATCAATTAGCCCCTAAGTCGAAAAATGGCGAATCGCATCCGCCACGCCCTCACTCCAGGGGTGAGCTGAAATGAAGCCGCCAGCTTTGCGCACGACATCCTTGACCTCGTCCACCGCATTGGCCGGACACGCCACCATCGCCGCTGCTGAACCGTCGAGCATGGGGATGTCGTTGTAGTGGTCCCCGACAGCCAGAACGTCATCGCGCGAAATCGCCAGCAGTCGCGCCAATTCGCCCAAAGCCGAGCCCTTGTGGATCTCACGGTGGGCAAAGCGGAGCCACACTTCGTTACGGTTGAAAGAAAACTCCGGCACATCTGACGCCAACTGACGAATCAAACGCGCGGCGCGCTCCATCGTCGGCACATCAACTGTCATTATACCGGCTGGTCGGTTGTTTTCATAAAGAAGCTCGATCCCATCCTCCCGCACGACCATTTCCTCGATCGCTACCAACACATGACGCGCCCGTCCGAACAAATCCATCGTCCGGTCCTCCGTTCTTGCGTTCCAATCCCCGAAGGCCTCCCAGTCCCCCTCGCCTTTGCGGTGGAAAATATCCCGTTCGCTCGTCAGCACGTAGTCGGGATCATGGGGCAGCCCCGCTTTTTTCAAGCCCTCCAAGGCAAACCAAAGCTGACGCCCCGTGTTCACGGCCCAGATGGCACCAAGTTCCCGCAGGTGGGTGAGCGATTGCGCAAGAGACGTCGCCGTTCTCATGTCGGGCGAATGCCCGATCAGCGTTCCGTCAAAATCCGTGCTGAGCAAACCTATTGGCATGAGCGACAGATAGCGCAACGGTCCGCCCTGCACCAGCTGCCGTTGCCAACCGGACAGCCTCCGGCTAACCTTCACTCCATGAAGTCATCTTATGAGATCGCCATGGAGCGTCTGGAGTCAAATGCACCCAGCATTCATTTGACCGAGGAGCAAAAAGACCGCATCGCCGCTGTCGAGGCCAAGTGCAAAGCGGATATCGCCGCCAAAGAATTGCTCTTGCAGGGAGAGATAGCCAAAGCGTCAGCTTCGGGTTCGGGCAGCGATGTCGAGCAACTCCGCCGTCAACTGGCGGATGAAATCCGCCGTTTCGAAGAAAAGCGCGACCGCGAAAAAGAAGCAATTCGCGAAGGCAAATAATCAGCTCAGCGAGCCTCCAGGCTTCGCTCCAGCTCGTCGAACTCTCGCTCCAGAATACTGCCCGGTTCGACCGGCATATCCCTCCGTGCCTGACGCAAGGCCCGCTCGGCTTCCTTGTTTTTGCCAGCCGCTTGCAGTT
>JBIJDZ010000091.1:0-5884 GCA_044343805.1 Chthoniobacterales bacterium
TCCTCGGTGAGCGCAACTTCGATCAGCGCTTCGAACTCGGCGCGGGTGTAAACCGCTCCGGTCGGATTGCCGGGGCTGTTGAGGATGACCATTTTGGTCCGCGGGGTCATCGCGTTTTCGAATTCCTCGGCAGTCATCTTGTAGGAGTTTTCCGCACGGGTTGGGACGATGACGGGTTCGGCGCCGGCGAGTCGGACCATCTCGGGATAGCTCAGCCAATACGGCGCGGGGATGATGACTTCGTCGCCGGGTTCGCAGCAGGCGAGGATGGCGTTATAACAGGATTGCTTGGCGCCATTGCTGACGATGACCTGACCGGGGTGGTAATCGAGGCCGTTGTCGGCGGCGAATTTTTCACTGATCGCGGCGCGCAGCTCAGGCATGCCTGCGCTGGGGGTGTATTTGGTGAAGCCTTCCTGTAACGCTGTGATGGCTGCCTCTTTGATGTGCTCAGGCGTATCGAAGTCGGGTTCGCCGGCGCCGAAGCCGCAGACATCGATACCTTCGGCGCGCATGGCCTTGGCTTTGCTGTCAATAGCGAGGGTGAGGGAGGGGCTGAGTTGGGTGGCGTGAGAGGAGAGGTCCATGTTGTGCTGTAGTTGTAAAAAAGTTGAGCCGGCCAAGCTACGCGGCCGTTGCGGCGGATTCAACGAATCCTTTCAGCGGGTTGTCTTTGACCCGGACGATGCCGATCTCGCGCGCGGCGTTTTCCGCGGAGTCCGAGGCGTGGGCGGCGTTGACCATGATGTTCGTTCCAAATTCTTTCCGGATCGTACCAGCAGGAGCCTTGGCGGGGTCAGTCGGGCCGAGCACGGTACGGATTTTGGCAATGGCGTCGGTACCCTCGAAAACAAGCGCGAGGATTTTGCGCGAGCCGGGCAAAGCGTGGTCGCTCTCCGGAACGCTGGAAGGACGGCTACCCGCCATAAACTCGACGATGTTCTCCCAATGGTCCCGGCCTTTCTCAGCGCCGAACTTTTCCGAGAGCGCATCGAGGACCGGTCCGTAAAACTCCATCCCTTGGGCCACCGACATGTGGTGCACCTTCATCGCGATGAGCGACAAACCAGTGCGGGCGAATACGTCCATCACCAATCCCGGACGCGTGCCGGAAAATTCAAAGTTGTCCGGTTTGATCAAAACAAGCGAACGCTCCGCCCCGGCCGGGACAGCTGCTTGGAGCGTATCCGACTGATGGTCGGCAAACCCGCGGAGTACGGATAGCACATCCGTTCCCAGTTGCGCCGCAGAGAGCATGTCCTCACCAAGCATCGCCGCCAGCGAACCCGGATTGCTTTTTGACCCGACTGCCGACGCCAGCTTTGCCACGGCCTCATCACCGCGGAAAACCAACAGCGCCCCACGACCGCCCGCCTGCTCGACCAAACCAGCCCAAACCAAATCCAACCCACCGGTCCGCGCAGCAGCTCCGGCCAAGATCCATCCCGTCCACCCGCGCCGCAATGCCTCGGGCGAAACCAATATGTAAGAAAGTGTTTTGTTCATGATCAGCTTTACCGCGTTTGTCCAGCGGGTCGCGGAGAATAGTGCGCCCAACCACTTCCAGCAAGATGGTTCGCTAAAGACATGCAAACTATTAGTTTAACTTATCCTTGCCACTATGGATGCGATGGGAGAGCATACTCGCATGTTGCAGCGCATTGACCACCTCGGCATTGCGGTGCGCTCGCTGGATGATGCCATACCGTATTACGAGAAAGCCCTCGGCCTGAAATGCGAGCACATCGAAGAAGTCACCAGCCAGAAAGTCCGCACCGCCTTCTTCCATGTCGGCGAAACCCACCTCGAACTGCTCGAGCCCACCTCACCCGACAGCCCGATTGCCAAATTCCTCGAGAAAAATCCCCACGGCGGCGTGCATCACGTGGCTTTCGCGACAGATAATATTGCAGACCAGCTCGCCCAAGCCCGCGACGCCGGTTGCCAACTCATCCACGACAAACCCTTCGAAGGCGCCGCCAACAAGCTCGTCGCTTTTCTCCACCCGAAATCCACCCAAGGCGTGCTGACTGAATTCTGTGCGCCCCTGGCGCAACAGTCTTAAAAGCATGCCCATCGATCCCAAACTCATCGAGCAACTCAACGAGCGCCGCGCCGAAGCCTTGGTCAGCAGCGCCGCCGACAAAATCGCCCAGCGCCATGAGAAAGGGCTGCTCACCGCCCGGGAGCGTGTCGATGCGCTTTTCCAAGCGGGTTCTTTCCAGGAGTTCGGCATGTTCGCGCAGCACCAGTGCCACAACTTCGGCATGGAGGACAAAAAACTCCCCGCCGACGGTGTCGTGACCGGAGTGGGATTGATGGAAGGCCGCCCCGTGGCCGCCTTCAGCCAGGATTTTCTCGTCGCAGGAGGATCGCTCGGCCGCGTGCATGCGCAGAAAATTTGCGACCTCATGGATTACGCCCAACGCGCCGGGGTGCCAATCGTGGCGTTCAACGACTCGGGCGGCGCACGCATCCAGGAAGGCGTGCTCTCGCTTTCCGGCTACGGCCAAGTCTTCTTCCGCAACGTCCTGCTCTCCGGCGTTGTTCCCCAGATCGCGGTGATCTGCGGGCCCTGCGCCGGCGGCGCCGCTTACTCGCCTGCCTTGATGGACTTTCTGATCATGACGAGGGACAGCGCGAACATGTTCATCTGCGGACCCGAGGTGATCAAAGCCGCGACCGGCCAAGTCACCACGATGGAAGAAATCGGCAGCGCCGCCGCCCATGCCAGCGTGAGCGGCAATGTGCATTTTGTGGCCAACGACGATGCCCATGCCATCGAGATCACACGCAAACTTCTCTCCTTCCTCCCGGCCAACAACCTCGTCGATCCGCCGCACCACCCGACACCGGAACTCGACTTGGGCGATATCCCGGGCTTCGACGAGATCATCCCATCCGATCCGAAAAAACCCTTCGACGTTCTGGAAGTCATCAACGCCCTCGTCGATGACGCCGACTTCCTCCAAGTCCACCAAGAGTGGGCCAAAAGCATCGTCGTCGGTTTTGCCCGCATCCAAGGCATCGTCACCGGCATCGTGGCCAACCAACCCCTCGTGCGCTCCGGCACCCTCGACATCGACAGCTCGGACAAAGCCGCACGCTTCATCCGCTTCTGCAATCTCTACAACATTCCCATCGTCACGCTCGTAGACGTCCCGGGCTTCATGCCCGGCGTGGCCCAAGAGCGCGGCGGGATCATCCGTCACGGCGCCAAGATGCTTTTCGCCTATGCCGCCGCCACCGTGCCCAAGATCACCGTCATCCTGCGCAAAGCCTACGGGGGCGCCTACCTCGCCATGTGCAGCCGCGACCTCGGAGCCGACCTCGTCTTTGCCTGGCCCACCGCGGAGATCGCCGTGATGGGAGCGGAAGGAGCCGTCAAAATCGTCTTCCGGCGCGAAATCAAAGAGGCCAAAGACCCCAAGAAAACCGAGGCCTCCCTCGTTAAAAAATACCGCGAAGAATTTGCTTCCCCTTACCAAGCGGCCGCCAACGCCCAGATCACCGACGTCATCCGCCCGGCCCAAACCCGCGCCGTCGTCGCCATGGGTCTGCGCAACACGCTCTCCAAACGCGAAACCCGCCCGCCGAAGAAACACGGCAACATCCCACTCTAAGACCCACCCATGAAAAAACTACGCGTCACCGTTGACGGCAAAGCCTACGAGGTTCTCGTGGAAATTCTTGATGAAGGAGCGCCGGCAACCCAGGCCCGCTCCGCACCCGTGCCGTCCGCCCATGTGGCCTCGGCATCAGTCAGCGCCCCGGCCACATCCCGCCCGGCCACGCATGCCGCCAGCGCACCCGGTGATGTCACCAGCCCGCTCGCCGGCAAAGTCGTTTCTATCGACGTCCAACCGGGCCAAGCCGTGGAAGCCAATGCCCAACTGCTCACCCTCGAAGCGATGAAAATGAATACCTACGTATTCGCCCAAGCCGCCGGCACCTTGAAAGAAATCCTCGTGCAACCCGGTGATGCCGTCGAGGAGGGTCAAGTGCTGCTTAAAATGGCCTGACCCAGCTGCCCATGACTCTGCCAACCGCGCTCCTCGCCATCTACCTGCCGGATAATCCGGCCTTTGCCGACAATCTGCAATTTCAGATCACGGGGCTGTTCGTTGTCATTTTCACCCTCGGCGTATTGGCCATGCTGGTGGCAATTATTGGCCGCTTCTTTGTCGCTTTCGCTCAAAGGCAAAAAGGTATCACGGCCTCAGCTCCCCCTCCGCTTGAAATTTCGGGGGCAACACAACCTTCGCCCGCGGGAGACGGTATTCCCGCTCCGGTATTCGCCGTCATTGCCGCCGCCGTCTCCACCGCCCTCGGCAACCAACGCTTCATCATCCAAGGTGTCCAAGTCGCCGACCCGCGCTCCAGCTTGGCGTGGTCGGCCGAAGGACGGCGCAGCATCTACGCCTCGAAAAATCTCCGTTGATCATGCTTCTCGAAATCTTCCACGACTTCCTGCGGTTCTTCGAGCTCACCGCCTTCTCGTCCGTCACTTGGCAAATGGTCGTCATGTGGGGCGTGTGCGCCGCCCTCTTTTACCTCGGCATCGCGAAAAAATTTGAACCCCTCCTCCTTGTTCCTATCGCTTTCGGCGCCCTCCTGGCCAACCTGCCGACCCAAGGACTCATCACCACCGGATTGTCGCCCGACGGATACCTCGAGACGGGCATCCTCACGCTGCAAGGTCATGTCGAGAACGGCGCCCTGCGGCTCGATCATATCGGCGGCGGCCTCTATGACTTCATTTCCCAAGGCATCAAACTCGAAATTTTCCCGCCGCTCATCTTTCTCGGCGTCGGCGCCTTGACCGACTTCGGTCCGCTTATTGCCAACCCGCGCACCCTGCTCCTCGGCGCCGCCGCCCAAATCGGCGTTCTCGTGACTTTTCTCGGGGCGAACCTTCTCGGCTTCACCTCGGCCCAAGCCGCCTCGATCGGCATCATCGGAGGTGCGGACGGCCCCACCGCGATCTTTCTCGCTTCCAAGCTTGCTCCCGAATTGCTCGGCGCCATCGCTGTGGCCGCCTACACATACATGGCCCTCGTGCCGCTGATCCAACCGCCGATCATGCGCGCCCTCACTACGCAGAAAGAACGAAAGATCCGCATGCAGTCGCTGCGCGACGTCTCCCGGGCCGAAAAACTCGTTTTCGCCCTGCTGGTCACCGTCACCACGATTTTGCTGGTTCCGGGAATCGCCCCTTTGATGGGTATGCTCATGCTCGGAAACGTCCTGCGCGAATGCGGCGTGACCGAAAGACTGCTCAAAGCTTCACAAAACGAAATCATCAACGTCGTGACGATCTTCCTCGGCACCAGCGTCGGCATCACTATGGCCGGAGAAAGCTTTCTGCGCCCGCAAACACTCATGATCATCGGCTTGGGTATCGTCGCTTTCGCTGGCGGTACCGCCGGAGGCATCTTGGCGGCCAAAGCTCTCAACCTTTTCAGCCGCCGCAACCTGATCAATCCGCTTATCGGCTCTGCCGGCGTCAGCGCCGTACCCATGGCGGCCCGGGTTTCGCAGGTCGAAGGGCAAAAAGCCGACCCGGCCAATTTTCTCCTCATGCACGCGATGGGGCCCAATGTCGCCGGCGTGATCGGCACCGCCGTTATCGCCGGATACTACATCGCCACTCTCGGCAAATAATATGGACTATTCGCCAGCCGCGCGAATCCGCGAATGGCGCGGATGGACTTTACACGACTGCGAGACAGTGGTCTCGACCAACGATTACGCCCGTCCATTGCCTCCGTGGAGTGCCGTTCGTGCCGTTCGCCAAACCGAAGGTCGCGGACGACATGGTCGCCGCTGGTCCTCCGACAGCGGCGGACTTTGGACCTCCGTCGTGCTTCCCCTGGAGCCGGCC
>JBIJDZ010000043.1:0-16847 GCA_044343805.1 Chthoniobacterales bacterium
GGACCGATATCATGGGGCCGGATATGGGAACAAACGCACAGGTCATGGCGTGGTTTATGGACACCTATTCCGTGCATGCAGGACATGCCGTGCCGGAAATCGTCACTGGCAAGCCCGTGTCAATCGGCGGTGTTTCCGGTCGGCGCGAGTCCACCGGTCGTGGCGTGGTGTTTTTGATCGAGAGGGCGCTGGACTATCTTAATATCGAACCCTCGAAGTGCACAGCCGTGATCCAAGGTTTCGGCAACGTTGGCTCCGTCACGGCCTGCGGGCTTGCCTACAAGTCGGGCATGAAAGTCACGGGACTGAGCGACCATACCGTGTGCCTTTACGATCCCAAGGGGTTGGACGTTAGTGCCGCCGACAAGCATGTCGCCGAGCATGGCACGCTCACAGATTTCCCGCAGGGTGAACGCATTGGCTCGGATGATTTTTTGTCGTTGCCCTGCGATATTCTCGTGCCGGCAGCCATCGAGCGGGTTATTCACGCAAGCAATGCTGGGCGCCTGCGCTGCCGCGTGCTGGCCGAGGCGGCGAACGGCCCGACTACACCGGAGGCCGATGAAATTCTCGAGAAACGGCGCGATGAAATCTTTGTCATCCCCGATGTTCTTTGCAACGCGGGCGGTGTGATCACATCCTATTTCGAATGGGTACAGGACATGCAGAGTCTGTTTTGGACGGATATTGAAATGACCGACCGCCTCTACCGTATTCTCGACACCGCGTTCAGCGCGGTGATCAAGCGCGCGAAAGAGCGCAACGTGTCCATGCGTACCGCGGCCATGTCGATCGGCATCGAAAGGGTGCTGGCGGCCAAACGCGACCGCGGGTTGTTTCCGTGATTGTTTGCCGGAAGGGCCCGCCCGCCGGTCACCCCTACTTCAATTCCAGCACGACTGGGCAGTGATCCGAGCCCGGCACGTGCGGCAGGATGCGAGCCGCTTTCACCCGTGGCACGAGTGACGCTGAAACGAGGAAGTAATCGATCCGCCACCCGATGTTTCGTGGACGGGCGTTGTTCATGTAACTCCACCAAGTGTAGTGCCCGTTGCCTTGGGTGAAGAGCCGGAACGTGTCGACGAAACCGTCGTCGATCAGTGCTTGGAACTGTGATCGTTCCGCGTCGGTGAAACCGGCGTTGCGGCGGTTGGTCTTCGGGTTGGCGAGGTCGAGTTCCGTATGGGCGACATTGAGATCGCCGCAGAGGATGACCGGCTTTTTCTTTTCCAGTTTTTTGAGATAAGCGCGGAAAGCGGGTTCCCATTCCAGGGTGCGGTAGTCGAGGCGCGTGAGTTCGCGTTGGGAGTTCGGCGTATAAACGTTCACGAGAAAAAATTCGTCGTACTCCAGCGTGACGACGCGGCCTTCGCGGTCGTGCTCGCCGATGCCGATGCCCGTCGTGTGGCGCGCGGGCTTCTGATTGGCAAAGGTGGCGGTGCCGGAATAGCCGGGTTTTTCCGCAGAGTTCCAGTGCGGCGAATAGCCGCGCGGCCAGGTGGTATCGGCGACTTGCTCGGGGCGTGCTTTGGTTTCCTGGAGACATAGCACGTGGGGGCGCTCGGCGGTCCAGAAATCGAGGAGGCCTTTGCCGAGAATCGAGCGCAGGCCGTTGACGTTCCAAGAGATGAGTTTCATGGCTTTTGGGATGGGACTTATGGGTTCTCAAAGTCCTATAGGACCTATGGTTTGAGCCTCCGGTGGAACATTGCCTCATCGACCACCTGCACACCCAGCGACTTGGCCTTTTCCAGTTTGCTGCCGGCCTCTTCGCCGGCAAGGACGAAGGTGGTTTTTTTGCTCACACCTCCGCTCACCGTCCCGCCATGGGCGCGGATGAGTTCGGCAATTTCGTCGCGCGGGCGGGTCAGCGTGCCGGTGATCACCCATGTTTCACCGGCCAGTGCTTGCGAGGCGGGCGCGGTGCGCTCGTCTCGCTCACCGAAATTGAGTCCCCGCTGCCGCAGCAATTCGAGCAGTTCCATGTTGTGGGGGAGGCGGAAAAAGTCATGGATTGATTGCGCCATGATCTTGCCGACGTCTGCGGTTGATTCGAGATCTTCGACCGTGGCGGCGGCCAGTTGGTCGAGGGTGTGGAATTTGACGGCGAGCTTGCGTGCGGCGGCGGCGCCGACGTGCAGGATGCCGAGGCCGAAAAGCAAGCGCCAAAGGGGTTGGTTCTTGCTGCCTTCGATGGCGGCAAGCAGATTGGCCGTGCTTTTTTCACCCATGCGTTCAAGGGCCGACACTTTGTCCGCTTGCAGCGCATAGATGTCGGGGAGAGCGCTCACCAAACCGGCAGAGACCAACTGTTCGACCATGGCCTCGCCGAGCCCTTCGATATCCATGGCGCCGCGGGCGGCGAAATGTTCGATCCGCCGGCGAATCTGTGAGGGGCAGTCGGGATTGATGCAGCGGACGGCGGAGAGGTCGGGATCGCGGAAAACTTTGCTGCGGCACGATGGGCAGTGATCCGGCATGCGGAACTTTTTTTCTTCGCCGGTGCGTGCTTTGAGGTCCACGCCGACGACAGCGGGAATAACTTCGCCAGCTTTCTCGACGAAGACCCAGTCGCCGATGCGGATATCCTTGCGGGCGATCTCTTCCTCGTTGTGCAACGTGGCGCGGGCCACACGGCTGCCGGCGATCGTCACCGGTTCGAGTTCGGCGACGGGTGTGAGCGTGCCGGTGCGGCCGACTTGCACGGTGATGTCGTTGAGTCGCGTGCGGGCGCGCTCGGGTTCGTATTTGTAGGCCATGGCCCAGCGCGGGGCTTTGGCGGTGCTGCCGATTTGTTCGCGTCGGCGGAACTCGTCGAGTTTGATCACGGCGCCATCCGTCTCGAAGGCGAAGTCATGACGTATTTTGTCGAGCGCGGCAATGGCCTCGCGGATGCCTGCCGCATCATCGGCTTCCCAGAATCGTGGCACGACAGGAAACCCGTGTTCCTTCAGCCAGCCGAGCAAAGCAGCCTGGGTCTGCGGAACGTCGCCACCATCCACGTCACCGAATCCGTAAAAGACGGCGTTCAGACCACGCCGGGCGACGATCGACGGGTCGAGGAGCTTGAGCGAGCCGGCGGCGGCGTTGCGCGGATTGGCAAAGAGCGCCTCGCCCGCGCGTTCGCGTTCCTCGTTGAGCGAGGCGAATTTTTTCTTCGGCAGGTAGACCTCGCCGCGGATTTCCATGAGCGAGGGCGCGGGGACTGCGATTTGGAGGGGGACGCTGCGGATGGTGCGGATGTTTTGCGTGACGTCATCGCCCGTCGTGCCGTCTCCGCGCGTGGCGGCGAGTTCGAGCAGACCGTCGCGGTAGGTGAGCGAGATGGCGACGCCGTCGACTTTAGGTTCGATGGTCCAGTGCCGCGGGATGCCCGGGAGAAGTTTTTCTACCCGGGCGAGAAAAGCATCGGCTTCCTCGAGCGAGTAGGTGTTGTCGAGGCTCTGCATGGGAACCCGGTGGCGAACTTGGGTGAAGCTTTCAAGTGGGCGTCCGGCCACGCGCTGCGTGGGTGAGTCTGGCGTACGGACCTCGGGACATTTTTCCTCCAGGTCGCGCAACTCATGGAGAAGCGCGTCGTATTCGCGGTCGGAAATTTCCGGTGCGGCCTGCTCGTAATAAAGCCGGTCGTGGCGCGAGATTTCGCGACGCAGTTCAAGCGCGCGTGACGTAGCGGACGAGGTGGCCATGGGTGAAAGTTGCCAATATTGCCCCAGCGCCGCCCCCGAGGAAATCCGCAATCCAGTCATGAACATCTGCACCGCTGCGTCCGGGGGTGTAGAGCTGATGAAATTCGTCGAAAACTCCGTAGGCGGCGATAAGCAGGATGGCTCCGGCCAAATGGAGATACTTGGGGCCGTCCGGCTGGCCGGTCCGCAGCGCACTGGCAGCGAGCCAACCGCCGACGGCGAAGGCCAAGAAGTGGTTCAATTTATCCCAGGCCAGCAATTTGCTGCCGCACAACTCGTCCGAGGGGGTGGACGATGCAAAAAAAATCACCCAGCCCCAAAGAAATAGCAGCATCCATAAAATGCTGGCTATCAATGGGCGCGACACGCGCCTAATCAACCTGTCGCTGGCTTTTCCCGCAAGTATGATGTTGCGAACGCTCCTGCCCCGTGAATTGGCATGCGGGATGCTTGATATTGCTCAGTCCGCACATAGCGGACCAAGACTAAGGGGTTAACACTCCGCAGCCTGGTCGGGTTTCAGCATGGTGAGTCCGGGGGGAATTCAACGTGTGGAGCCGACCAGGCTGCTTTGTTTCGGGAGGCCGATCAAAGCTCCCGCGTGGCCTCGGGCGAAGCGGCGACAGACATTTGCGGGAAGCGTGCGGCCAGCGGTTCGTTGAAAATGTCGACTTTGGCCCCGACACCCACCCGGTCGTAAAGCGCCACGACATCGCGCGAACGCATCCGCACGCAGCCGTAGCTGACGGGCAGCCCGATGTTGCGCTCCTCCGGCGTGCCGTGGATGTAAATGTAACGGGTGTAACTGTTGCGATTGTGTGGCTCGCGTCCGTCGAGCCAGAGAATTCGGGTGACGATGGGATCGCGCCCGGGCGCATCGACCGGAAGAACCTCACCGGTGAAGCGGCGGGATTTGAAGACGGCACCTTCCGGCAATCCATGGCCGATTTTTTTGGTGACGCGATGCTTGCCCAGCGGAGTGCCGTAGCTGTTGGGCGCCGAGCTGAGGCCGAATTTGGAGGTCGAGACGGGATAGAGCGCTACCGGTTGCCCGCGATCCGTCACCAACATTTGCTGGTCGGGCACACTGATATGCACGGTATGCCGTTTGTCCAACTGCATGCAGCCTGCCGGCAGGACGAGCAGGGCGATGGCGATCAGGCGTGATGGTGCGTCCACGGGTGAAAATTAGCACAGCAAGCCATTGGCGGAAGCGTCAATCAGCGTCGGTTGGCTGCCAACGGGGCGATGCTGTTTCATGATGCCGGTGCAGGCTAATCTGGCCGGAGTGATCCTCAACCAGCGCCGTGCAATGTTCCACCCAGTCGCCAGAATTGTAGTAGTCCACCGGCCCGATGCGACGGATCGCCGGGGTGTGGATGTGACCGCACAGCACCGCCTCCGCATTGTGGTCGGTGGCATATCGTCCGATCGCTTCCTCGAAGTCGCTGACGAAATTGACGACGTTCTTGACGCGGGATTTCACATACGCGCTGAGCGACCACGGGGGCAGCCCGATCCGGTGGCGCCACCAGTGCACTGGCGCGTTGGCTTTGAGCAGCAGCTGGTAGCCGATGTCGCCGACATGGGCCAGCCAGCCCATGTTTTGGACGACGGTATCGAGCTCATGACCATGGATGACAAGGATGCGGTACCCCGTTGCGGTGGTATGCACGGCGTGGGGCACGATCTCGATGTTTCCGAAATCACCGGGAAAAGTCGCCACGAACTCGTCGTGGTTGCCGGGTATATAAACAAGTCGGCAACCTTTGCGTGCCTTGCGCAGAAGTTTCTGGATCACATCGTTGTGCGATTGCGGCCAGTAGCGGCGTCGGCGCAACGACCAGATGTCGAGCAGGTCCCCGACCAAATAAAGCGTCTCGAATTCATGGTCGCGGAGAAATTCCAGCAAGGCTTGCGCCTGACTGCCGCGGGTGCCCAGATGCACATCGGAGATCCAACCGGTTCGATGGGTGGTCATACCGTCAGATGCCATGGGCACCCAGTTCGGTAAAGGGTTCCCAATGTTACTTTTCCGTCACATTTTTCTCCGCACCAAAGAATCTTTAAAAATTTTTTGAACGCTCGCGGATGCCCGTGGTCAAAGTAATCGGTTTGGTTTGCGCCTAGAGCCGCCGGACCGGTCAGTTTTCTTGTTTTTCTGACCGGAACACCCGGCGGCTCAATTTTTGGCTTGAGGAGGCTCTGAGCCTTCCTAGCGTCAGTCGCATGCCGCCCGCATCCACCGGCTCGAAGGAGACCATCCTTGTCATCGAGGACGAGTCCGATGTGCGGGACTTGGTGCGTTACAACCTGACCAAAGCCGGCTTCCGCGTGATCACCGCGCCGGATGGTCTGGCTGGTCTTCAGGCCGCCCGCGAGGAACGTCCACATGCCATTGTTCTGGACCTGATGCTTCCGGAAATGCGCGGCGAAGATGTATGCCGGGAACTGAAAGTGCGTGAATCAACGGCCGCGATACCCGTCATCATGCTCACGGCCAAGGCCCAGACGGGCGAACGCGTGGCTGGTTTGGAGTTGGGGGCGGATGATTACATGTCCAAGCCTTTCAGTCCGCGCGAATTGGTGCTGCGGGTGCAAGCCGTGCTACGGCGTGTGCGCACGTCTGGGACAGCCTCGGACAAATTGACAGTCGGGCCGTTCGAGATCGATCGCGGCACTTTCGAGGTCCGGCTGGAAGGCGAGAAGCTCGATCTCACCGGAATAGAATTCAAGCTGCTGGTCATGCTCATCGACAAACGCGGGCATTCGCTCAGTCGTGATGTTTTGCTGCGCGACGTCTGGGGCTACCGCAACGTCATCGACAGCCGCACGGTGGACACCCACATGCGCCGGCTGCGGGCCAAGCTCGGGGACTTCGCTGAACGCATCGAAACAGTGCGCGGCGAGGGGTATCGTTTTCTGGTGGAGGAAGCAGATTGACTTGGTGGGTCATCATCGCTGCGGCAGGTTTCGTCTTGGCTCTTGGGGTCTGGCGGTATGCCGCCGCGTGGCGTCGTTTGTGCGAGGGTCTGCATCGCGTGGCCCGTGGGGACAGAAAGCTCCCGATCTTGTTTGATCTACCGGTCGGTTTTCGTTCCGCCGCGCAGGACTTACAACTTGTGGCCGAGCGTGTCGGCGAACTTGAGCGGACGGCCAGCGAAGAGCGGACTGAAACCGAAGCAATCCTCGGGAGTATTTCCGAGGGGGTTTTTGTGGTCGACCGGCAGATGCGCGTCCGGGTGGCGAATCTCGGGGTGGAAGCCATGTTCGCGCTTGCGGCGCCCCCCGTCGGCCAGACGGTCATGGAGGTGTTCCGCCGGCACGAAATGCACCGGCTTGTCCAAGACTGCCTCCAATCTTTGCAACCGCAGCGCGGGGAAATTCTTTACGATTCGGTCGGGGAGCCGCGGGTCTTCGAGCTGAGCGTGTCCCCTTTGAACCAGGGCGAGAATCAAGGCGGAGCCATCGGGGTGGTGCATGACATCACAAAGATCAAGGGACTGGAAAAAGTGCGGCGTGATTTCGTCGCCAATGTTTCCCATGAGTTGCGCACGCCGATGACTATCATCAGCGGCTACCTCGAGACTCTCCTCGACGGCGGGCTCGAGGATCGGGCCATGACGGAGAATGCGTTGGGCGTGATGCATAAACACGCAGACCGCTTGCGTCACTTGGTCGATGACTTGCTGGTCATTTCGCGCGCGGAATCGCACACCGTGCCGCTGGAAATTGTCCCGGTCGATCTGCGCGAGCTTTTATCCCGCGTGGTCCATCAATTCGAAGGCCCGATCCACGAGCGCGATGCGTCGGTTTCGATCCACGTGCCGGACGCCCAGCCCGTGCTGCGGGCCGATGCCTTGATGCTCGAGCATGCATTCGTCAATCTCCTCGACAATGCCCTTAAGCACGGCCACGGGCCCGGTTTGGTCGTGGATTTTATCGCCGAACACGCCGGTGAGGAAATCTGCGTGCGCGTTCGCGACAACGGTCCGGGTATTCCGTTTGCCGATCAGGAACACATTTTCGAGCGCTTTTACCGTGTGCACAAAGACCGCTCACGCGATACCGGCGGAACCGGCCTGGGCTTGGCTATTGTGAAACACATCGTGCAAGCACACGGCGGGAAAGTTTCCGTGGAGAGTACGCCAGGTGGAGGTTCAACTTTCTTGGTCGCCCTGCCGGTCAACCCGCCTCCGGCTGCGGCTTGAGTTTTTTGCAGGAAAAGCGAAACAAGCGCTGTCTGGGGGGGTTAAAACTAATGTTATGAAAACTCTAACGCTCCTCTGCGCGGCTGCTTTTCTCGCTGCTCCCCTCAAAGATTCAGCCCAAGATAATTCGGCACAGGACACACCTTCCGAAAGGCCATCTCCCCTGAGGCTCGATCGCCCCGATGGTCTGACCCCCGAGGAAGCCAAGCGGTTTACTGAAGCCCGCGAAAAAGCCAAAAATGACCCCGCCGTTCGTTCCCTGGAAGAAGCCCGCAAAGCCCTTGACCAGCAAATTCAGACAGCCATGCGCACCGCCATCTTGGCTGTCGACCCCCAGCTGGCCCCGACTCTCGACAAGGTCAAACAGTCTGTCGACCGCGCCAAGGGTATGCGCGAACGTTTTCAATCTCTTCCGCCCGAGAAAAAAGTAGCCCTCAAATCCGCCCATGAGTCGGCGAAGAAAGATCCCGGGGTCATCTCGGCCAAACAGAAGTTTGATGCAGCCTCCACACCCGAGGAGAAAATCACGGCTGGGCGCGAGATGCGCCAAGCCATGCGCGCCGCCGTCCTCGAACAAAACCCCGACTTGGCCCCCCTGCTGGACCAGCTTGGTCGCGATGGCCGCGGACCGCGAAATGGCGCCGGGCAAACCTCCGGCCCCGCGACGGGTGAGGGCGGCAAAACAGAGTAGCCACACTGTCGGAGAAGCTTCTCGGGCATTTCAAGGTTGCAGGCGGGCCTGCCCCGCATTAGTTTCCGACGTCTTTTCGACGAGATAGTCATGTTCGTGGTTATGTTTTGTCTGCGGGCAACTTGCGCAATCGGACGTCTTTCGTCCTCATTGCGGGCCAACCTGCCTGACCTGTCGGCACCTTTCTGGTTACGCCGACAAGGAAGGGCTATGACTGTCCTTGAAAAACACACGGATAAAACCTCCGCCGGCCCCGGCTTTGCCGCACGGCAGACGCGAAGCGCCTGGCAGGCGCTGCATCCGTTCACCTCCCGCGGGACTCATCCGATGCGCGGCTTGCGCGCCCCGCGGCTCACCTATCCAAACATAATTGATCGTTACAATGAATTCACGTCACTCCAACTCCGGTTCACGCCGCCGCCGTCGCGGTGGTAGCACCCGTTCTTCTCAATCCCGCTCCGGCGATGGCTTCCATGTCCGTCGCGATTCCCGCAAACCCGCCGGTTTGTGGGATAAAATCAAAGCCTTCTTCGGCCTCGCGCCGAAGCCCGACGCCCCGAAAGCCCGCGAGCCACGTCCCGCCCGTGAAGAATCCCGCGAGCCGCGGGCCCCACGCGAGCCGCGCCCGTCCCGCAAGCCCGAGGCCGTGGAGGTCACCACGCCGCGTCTTTATATCGGCAACCTTTCCTACGATGCCGCCGAGAGCGATCTCTTCGAGCTGTTCTCCGGCGTGGGCACGGTGACCAACGTCGAGGTCATTACCAACAAGCACACCCAGCGCTCCAAAGGCTTCGGTTTTGTGCAAATGAACAGCGTCTCGGAAGCCAAACGCGCCGTCGATGAATTGCATGACAAGGAATACATGGGGCGTAAGCTCGTGGTCAGCGGAGCTAAGCTTCCACCGGATCGCCCGATCGGCCGCGACCGCGAGGATGAATCTGCCGAGACGCCGGCCGAGGAATCCTCCGCTTCCCCGCAAGCTTGATCATTCACTGATATTCTTCTTCATGGTGGGGCCGCCTGTCCGGGCGGCCCCGACCTTTTTATGAACAGCACGAACCAGCCCGACCGTGGAATTTTGCAGCACGCGGTGTTCGTGACCGGCCCCACTTCGGTCGGAAAATCGGAGATCGCGTTGCGTTTGGCGCTCTGCCACGGCGGCGAGATCGTCAATGCAGACGCCTTCCAGCTATATCGTGAATTTCCTGTGCTCAGCGCGCAGCCGTCGGCCGAGGAACTCGCCACGGTGCCGCATCATCTTTTCGGCTGCGTCCCGTGTGACGAAGAAATGCACGCTGCCCGCTTCGCCGGTCTCGCTTTCGGCGCGATGGCGGACGTTGTCGCGCGTGGTCGCGTGCCGGTGGTCGTCGGTGGCAGCGGTTTGTATTTGCAGGCGCTCTTGCAGGGATTGCCGGAGTTGCCGTCCATCGATCCCGCCGTGCGCGCTCGCGTCCGCTCCCTGCCATTGGCCGAAGCGGTGACGGAATTGCGACGCTTGGACCCGGCAAGTGCCGCCGCCATCGATTTGCACAATCCTCGCCGCGTCGCGCGCCGGCTCGAGCTATGCTGGCAAACTTCCCGTCTCGCCTCCGAGCTGCTCGCCCCGCCCGCCGATCCCTTGCCATGTCGTGGTGTCGTTCTCGTGCGCGAACGCGACGACCTCCATCGTCGTATTGCCGCCGCGGTGTCGTATCGCCTGCAAAGGGGCTCATTGCAGGAAGTCGAAAATGTCCGTTCGATCGCCGGCCCGACCGCGCGGCAGATTCTCGGCTGGAGGGAAATCACTGCGTATTTGGACGGGTTGCTGACCTTGGAGGAATGCCGCGAACAGCTGATCGTAGCCACGCGGCAATATGCCAAAAGGCAGTTGACGTGGTTCCGAGGCAAATCCACATTTCCTCTGATCGATATCTCCGCTGTGACGATTGATAATTTGGACCTCATGACCCACGAGTCGGGATTGCCATGATCGTTACCGTACCTCCTCCTTCCGCCACGGAAAAAACCGTGCTCGTCGGTCTCGAGCACAGTGGCGTCAGCCGGTGGGACCTCGAGGATTCGCTGGAGGAGCTCCGTGAACTGGCCACCACCGCCGGTGCCAAAGTCGTCGATACCATCACGCAAAAGTTGGAGCACCCGACCGCCCCTTATTACATCGGCAAAGGTAAAGCCGAGGAAGTCGCCCAGCGCTGCACGGAATTCGGTGCCGGTTCGATCATCTTCGACGACGAACTCTCGCCCGCCCAAGGACGCAACCTCGAAACTGTCACCTCCAAGAAAATCCTCGATCGTACCCAGCTGATTTTGGACATCTTCGCCCGCCGCGCCCGCAGCCGCGAAGGTCGCCTGCAGATCGAACTCGCGCAGCTGCAATACCTCCTGCCGCGTCTCACCCGCATGTGGACGCATCTTTCCCGCCAGACCGGTGGCATCGGCACCCGGGGTCCGGGCGAAACCCAGCTCGAAGTGGACCGCCGTCGTGTGCAGGAGCGCATCGCCCGCCTCCAGCGCGAACTCGAAGAGGTGCGCAAGCACCGCACCATCCAGCGTGAAGGTCGCGCTCGCCACCAATGGCCGGTCGTCGCCATCGTCGGTTACACCAACGCCGGCAAATCCTCGTTGCTCAATCGCCTCACCCACGCCGGCGTGCTCGCCGAGGACAAACTTTTTGCCACGCTCGACCCGACCACGCGGCAATACGTGCTGCCCAACAAACTGAAGGTCCTGTTCACCGACACCGTCGGGTTCATTCGCAAGCTCCCGCACACCGTCATCGAATCGTTCAAGGCCACGCTCGAGGAATTGAAGTCCGCCGACCTGCTTGTCCACGTGGTTGATGTGAGCCACCCGCAATGCGAAGAGCACATCGCCGCGACGGAAGCCGTTATCAAAGAACTCGACGCCGGCGGAAAACACACGCTGATCGTTTTCAACAAAATCGATCGTGTCACCAACCCCGAAGCAGTCGAGGCCGCCCTCGCGCGCCATCCTGGCAGCGTGGCTGTCTCCGTGAAAACCGGCGAGAACCTCGGCGAGTTTGTCGATGAATTGCAAAACCAGCTCTCCGCCTGGCGCCTGCGGCAAAAGCTCCGCATCCCGCAATCCGCAAGCGCAGCGCTGGCCGAACTTCACCGCGCCGGCCACGTCGTCGAAATTGCCTACGAAGGCGACGACGCTCTCATCACCGCCCACATCCCGCCCACCCTCGAAGCCAAGTTCGCCCGCTATGCGGTCTAGCTACATAAAGGCGCCTTTTGAATTCTTTCCCATGAAATCCTTCCGCGAAGAGCTCTGGTTCGAAATACCCGCCCGACGCGGGTTTCTCAACATCACGCCGCAGATCGAAAAATGTCTGCACGCCAGCGGGGTGAAAGAAGGCCTTTGTCTGGTCAACGCCATGCACATCACGGCGAGCGTGTTCATCAACGATGACGAGCGCGGTCTGCACCACGACTTGGAAAAGTGGCTGGAAAAACTCGCGCCCGAAAAGCCGCACGACCAATACCGCCACAACGGCGCGGAGGACAATGCCGACGCCCATCTCAAGCGCAGCATTATGGGCCGCGAAGTGGTTGTTGCCGTCACCAAGGGCCGCCTCGACTTCGGCCCGTGGGAGCAGATTTTCTACGGCGAGTTCGACGGCCTGCGTCCCAAGCGCGTCCTGGTGAAAATCATCGGCGATTGAGTCTCGCCACCTCTATTCTCGTGCATCCGCAGGTCTGCGGCGGAAAGTATTGTCAGCGGTGAGTTTCCTTGGTCCGTGCTTGCGGCGTAATCTTCATATCATCATTCTTATGGCAGCTATCATACCGCTCACACCTGACTCAGTAACCGCCCCCGCCGCGATCGAGGCCGCCGATATTACGGTTCGCCGTGCGGACGAAAGAGGTGCCGCCGACCGCGGCTGGTTGAAGTCCCGCTTCACGTTTTCCTTTGCCGACTATCATGACCCGCGGCACATGGGGTTCCGTGCCTTGCGTGTCATCAACGACGATCATGTCGCGCCCGGGATGGGTTTCGATATGCATCCGCATCGCGACATGGAGATCTTCAGCTACGTGCTCGCCGGAACGATCGAGCACCAAGACAGCATGGGCAACGGTCGCCAGCTCAAGCCCGGCGAAATCCAGCTGATGAGCGCCGGCACGGGCGTCTCCCACAGCGAGTTCAATCCCTCGGATAATGAAGATCTTCACCTGTGGCAAATCTGGATCACGCCCCGCGAGCGCGGCATTGCGCCCCGTTACACGGAGTGGCATCCCGCACCGGAGAACAGTGAGGCCCCGAAGGTGTTGGTCATCTCACCCGATGGACGCGAGAGATCGGCGACGATTTTCCAAGACGCCGATATCTACCGCATCAAACTCAAGGCGGGGCAAACGGTGATCCATGATTTGAAATCTGGCCGCGGCGTATGGCTGCAAATTGCCGAGGGTGCGCTTGATTTCAACGGCGTGAAACTCGTCGCGGGTGACGGCGCCAGCACGGAAAAACCCGGACGCCTCACTCTTACCGCCTCGCAGCCGACCGAAGCTCTGCTGATGGATCTGCCATAAGTTTCGTCGGGCGTTCTGCTATGCGTTAACTCAACGCGGCAGCAGATACACCGCGCGCAGGCCGAGCCAGAGCGCTCCGATGCCGATCATCACGCTGCCCGCTATGTAGGCTAGCGCGACGAGTATTTCTCCGCGTCGCATCAAGAAAGTCGTCTCGAGTCCGAATGCGGAGAATGTGGTGAAGCCGCCCAGCACTCCCGTGAAGAGCAGCAACCGTGCGGCCGGGCCGATCATTTCAAAACGTTCGGCCAACCCCGCGAGTACACCGATGAGCAGGCATCCGAGCACGTTCACGGCAAAAGTGCTCCATGGAAACCGCGCCGACACGGTGTGATGCAAAATCCATCCGCCGAGCAGATGGCGAGCGACCGCACCGGCAAATCCGCCCAGGCCGACCAGAAGTATGTTGGTCATTGTCGGCCGATTCTAAGGACGCTCCGACTGATGCCAAGAATTGTCAGCTCTGCGGGTGATCCATAGAGCGCCCCAGAGCAAAATGCCGCAAATCAGAAACGCCGGCGGCAACCATTCCAAAGCCATCCCGAAAATCGCCGTTTCATCCGCCCCGCTGTGAGTCGTTCGCAGATAAGTGGTGAGCCGCGCGAAAAGAATGCCGGCCGCTGCATAGCCGAGATTGAAAGCCACACCGCGGAAACTCAGCACCGTGGCGCGCACGTCCGACCCAGTCCATTGGTTGAGATAATTCGAGGTGAAAAACTGCAGGGCCGACATCGACAAGCCGAGCGGCACAACGACCCATGCGCCCCAGACTTGCCACGCCAAGGCGGTTCCCGCGAGTCCTAGCATCACCAGCCCGGCGACGATGGTAAAATTGGCGATCACTCCCCGCCGTGCCACCATGCGCCGGGCCACCGGCGCCACGGCAAATCCGAGCAACGCCAAGCCTGAGCCGAGCAACCCATTGACGAATTCCGGCAACTCGATCAGCCGGTAGTAGTTGCTGGCAAAGGTCAGAAAAATCCTCACAAAGCTGTCGATCATCAGCGCGGCCAGCATCAGGAAAAGGATGCGCCGAGAGGTGAACACGTGGATTGCACCCGCGATCACGTTTTGCCATGCACGACCGACGGGATGGCGGGTTGAAGTTGCGGCCGTCTCCGGTTCACGCAGATTCAGCGCCACGGCCAGGCACAGCAGCGACGTGAGAAGAGTGGCATAAACCGGCCAGCGAACAGTCGATTCTGGATGCCAGCCCGTCAGCCATTGTATCAAGCTTTCATCGAACAGCGCTGCCCCGGTGATCATGGCAACAAAAAATCCGCCGGACTTCCAACGCATGAGCGATTCGAGGACGCGCGGCCATTTTTGCGCGCGTTCGCCCGGTTCGATGGAGTCGTAGGCGAGAGCCTCGTCTGCTCCGCTGGCGAGAGCCTCGGCCGCGCCGCTGAGGACGCGATTGAGCACCAGCAGCCAGAACAGCCATGGCCCGTACGTCGCGAAAGCGAAGACGCTCATTTCGGCGACCATCAACGCCGCGGCCAGCACGACCATGCGCTTGCGCCCGATCACATCGGCCAAGGCGCCGGAGGGAATTTCCAGCACGATGATCACTACCGCCCAGATGACATTGAGCAGCGCGTATTGCTCGAGAGTCAGCCCCAGATCGAGAAAGAGCACACCGATCACCGGATAGTAAAAACGTGCATGGAAAAGCACGCGGAAAGCGACAAAGAGCGGCAGATTGCGGCGGAGCGGATCGGGCACGGGTGATATTAAGCCACGGATTGCTCCGGATGAACGACAGGATAAACGCTTGCCGGAGGACCAGCGGGAGATACGGAAATGTCCCTACAAATCAATCCCGGGGACGATGCACCCAGTCCAACAGACCACCGATGGTGCAGTGGCCCTCCAGTGGATGCCGCAGATGGCTGCCGCGCATGAGGCGGTAGCGGTTGCGCCGGCCGACTTTGACGATCTTGAGCACACCGCCATCTTCGAGGTCGGTCAGAATTCTCTGCACCGCCCGCTCGGTGATGCCGACCATGGCCGCGAGATCGCGCACGCGCAGCTCCGGATCAGTGTCGAGCGCGACCAGCACGTGCGAGTGGTTGGTCAGGTAGGTGAAACTGTTCGCGGATGCCGCTGCGGCCTTTTTCTTCGGGTTTTTTTTCACGGGAGGGTTGACAAATTATAAAGACTTATAATACATGAAAAATATTTCATGTATTGCATGACATGATTTATAATACCAAAAACAAGCATCACGCACAATACCGCACCGATCTATGGATGTCCTCAATTCCCTGCTCATGAGCCTGCTCACCCCGATGGTCCTCGCCTTCATTCTCGGCGTGGTGGCCAGCCTGGTGAAAAGCGACCTGAAGATCCCGCCGGAGATTTACACGGCAATGACCATTTACCTGCTTTTCGCCATCGGGCTGAAGGGTGGGGCCAATCTGGACGGGGTCACCTTTGCCGAATTCTGGAAGCCCCTCACTGCGGCCCTGTTCCTCAGTCTGGCCATCCCGGTCTGGTGCTACTTCTTGATGAAAAAATTCGGCCGGCTCGACGCGGTCAATTCGGCCGCCCTCGCCGCGCACTACGGGTCGGTTTCCGCTGTGACCTTCGGCGAAGCCCTCGCCTTCCTGCAATTCGCCGAAGTTCCCTACGAGCCCTATGTCGCCGCCCTGCTCGCCGTGATGGAAGTCCCGGCCATCATTCTCGCCATCTTTCTCGTCGGCAAAGCCACCATCACGGCAGGTGGCGGGGACATGAAAAAAGTCCTGCACGAGTTGCTGACCAGCAAATCGATCGTTCTCCTCATGGGCGGCATGGTCATCGGTCTGCTCGCGTGCAAACAGGGTGCCGAGCAAGTTGCCCCGCTCTTCAGCGATCCCTTCCGCGGGGTCCTCACACTCTTCCTGCTCGAGATCGGCTTGGTCACCGGACGGAGGCTCGGCGATTTGCGGCATGCCGGCTGGCGCTTGGTCGCCTTCGGCATCGTCATGCCCTTTCTGCATGGAATCCTTGGCGTGACCCTCGGCTATTGGAGCGGCATGGGCGTGGGCGGATCGACCGTCCTCGGCACGCTGGCGGCCAGCGCGAGTTACATCGCGGCGCCCGCCGCGGTGCGCGTGGCCCTGCCCGCCGCGAGCCCGGCCATCTACCTCACCTCGTCGTTGGCCGTGACCTTCCCCTTCAACGTCGTCGTCGGCATTCCCATCTATTTTTCCTACGCGCGCTGGCTCGTACCTGCATGAAGCCAGTGTGCGCAGGCCCAACCCGAAACCAACAACACCATGAAAAAACACACCATCATCGCGATGCTCGCGGCCTGCGCCGCGATCCAATGCGCCGCCGCCGTTCCGGTCGGTGAGAGGCCAAAAACACCAGACGAAGCTTTTGCCGCGATCGTCAGTTGCATCGATTCGCGCACTTCGACCGAACTGATCTTCGATCAGGGCCTCGGTGACGTCTTCAACGCGTGTCTCGCCGGCAACGTCGTCGATGAAGACGTGATCGGCAGCCTCGAGTTCGCCACCAAGGCGGCGGGTGCCAAGCTTGTTGCGGTCATCGGACACAGCGGTTGCGGCGCCGTGGTCGGTGCGATCGACGACGTCAAACTCGGCAACCTCGACACCATTCTGAACCGCATCGACCCCGCGGTGGCCGAAGCGGCCGAGGACCACAAGGACGACACCTCGAAAAACGCCAATTTCGTCGACGCCTGCATTGA
>JBIJDZ010000044.1:0-16750 GCA_044343805.1 Chthoniobacterales bacterium
TGCACATAGGGACAGACCAGTGTGTAGGTCGTGCCGAGGCTGATCCCATGGCTGACTTGCAGTTTATCAAAAATCCCCGGTGAATTGACCGCCGCCTCATGCGGCGCAAAGGAAAGCACCGCACTATAACCACCGCCGGGCTTGCGCAGAGCTGCATAGACCGGTGAGGGATCAAGACCCGGATAATACACTTTTTCGACCCGGGGATGCCCGGAGAGAAGGAGTGCCAAACGGAGGGCATTCCCGTTGGCCGCCTTCATGCGTTCCGGAAAATCACCCGAGTTTTTTTCCAGCACCGTCAGGTCGCGCGCGTAGATGCCCGCAGGTCCTGTCTGCGGCGGCTGGTCAGCCAGAAGCCCGCGCGGACTGGTCGTGAGTGCCCCGGCCATCACGTCGCCTTCTCCGGAGATGGCCTTGGTCAGGCTGGTGGCGACCATATCCGAATATGGCAGCACATCCACGTTGAAGCAGGTGCCGATCGTATCGTCCACGATGACCGGCGTTGCCGTCCGCGCGGCCATTTCGTGCAGGGCCGGCAAATCGGGCACGCGCAGCAGTGGATTACTCGGGAACTCGCAAAAAATTCCGGCGATTTCTTCACGCCCGAGCAGGGCCTCCAACTTTTGCAAATCCTCCGCATCGCCTTGCGGATAAAACTCCACGCCGGCACCGAACTTCTCCAAAATCTTCAGGGTGTCCGTGTAGGGAAAACCGAACATCACCGTGCGTTTGCCCGGCCGCCGGCGCGTGACGGTTTGGAAGGCCGCATAGATTGCCGCCATGCCGCTCGGGTGCAGCGAGATGAATTGCGCCGGCGCGCCGCTCCATCCGGCCAGACGTTTTTTCACTGTCTCCTCAAGTTGTGTGTCGGCCGGCCTGAGCCCCTGGCCATGCAGCCAATCTTCCGCCGCCCTGGATGAGAAAATTTTGCCGGTGTGCTGCCAGTAGGCCCGCGCGCGGGATAAGGCGTCCGCCGGAAAGAATGTAGCCCAGATGCCGTTGATTTCGTCCACGCGGGCTTGGGCACCTGCGTAAGCGGCGCACTCCCATGCGGTGGCCTCATCCGGAAACGGCAGTGCTTCCTCACCGTCCCCGCCATGCCGCGCCACCAATTCGCGCCGCACTTCGTTGATCAACGGATGGAAGAAAAACCGCGGGTAGCCGGTGCGCAGTTTATCCATCACGCGTGCATCGTGCTCTTCGTAACCGATGACATCTTGCCAAGTCGGCAGGCATACGGATACCGCGTGCGGCGAGTCGGGAATCGGCGATCCGAGGTCTTGCGGATGACAACGCGGATGCTCGTGCAGCGGGTGGGTCATGCGTTGGGCAAAGCTGCGGCCATACGGCGCAGAGCTTCGTCGAGTTGGGAGCGCGGACATCCGAAGTTCAAGCGCACAAAACCGGAGGGCGCCCCGAACGGCACACCGTCGGACAATCCGACACCGTGGTCTTCGAAAAACCTCGTAACGTTCGCCTGTCCGAGTCCCCGCGCATCCAGCCATGCCAGATAAGTCGCCTCGACGTGCCATGTGCCTATCCCCGGGAGCGACTCGGCGACGAATTTTTCCAGATGGTCGCGGTTGGCGCGCAGCACGCCGAGCAGTTCCTTTTGCCACGTCCAGCCATGCCGCAGCGCCGTCTCGCATCCGGCGTAGCCGAAGGTGTTGATTTCGGTGATGAGGCCGCGTGCCGCCCGCTGGAAAATACGCCGCGTCTCCGCGTCGGGAATGACGAGGAACGCGCAGGCCAGCCCCGCGAGATTGAAGGTCTTGCTCGGGGCAAACATGGCCACGGTGCGGGGGCCGCCTTTCCCGGCGAATTTCAATCCGCTGGTATGAGGCACATCATCGAGCACGAGGTCGCAATGGATTTCGTCCGAAATCAATACGAGGTCATGCTGGCGGCAAAACTCCGCCAACCGCGCGATGGTTGCCGCAGGAAAGACGCGGCCGACCGGATTGTGTGGATTGCAGAGGATGAACATTTTTGTCCGCGGGGAGACGGCGGCTTCGAGCGCGTCGAAATCGATGTCCCATACGCCATGGCTGGCGGAAAGATCGATCGTGCGCAGGCCGACGCCGGCGTAGTCCGGTGCGGAGAGAAACGGCGGATAGACCGGCGTGCAGGTGAGCGCTTCCTCGTCGGCTTTCAGGAAGGCGCGGCAGGCGACATTGAGCGCGGGAACGAGGCCCGGAAACCACACGATGTGCTCGGCTGCGACATCGGCGCCGTGTTTTTCCTGCAGATACGCGATGGTGGCCTCGACCGTGCTGCGCGGTGGAATCGTGTAACCGAAGACGCCATGTTCCGCGCGTCGGCGCAAGGCGTCGATCACCTCCGGTGGCGAGAGAAAGTCCATGTCCGCGACCCACATGGGCAAGATGTCGCGGCCGGCATGGCGCTCCCATTTGAGGCTGCCGGTGCCGCGCCTGTCGGGACAGGTGGTAAAGTCGTATTGCACAGGCTGTCAAAGAAACGCGGCCGAGGCTTCCAGTGCAAGACCGATGCGACCGGGGCGCTCTTACCGCGCCCATCCTTGGTCAAACCGTGGGTCGGGAGAAACGATCAGGAAACGAATGCTTACCCGGACAACGCTGTCCAGCGGGCGTTGTGTTGCGAGCTGTCCACGGCGGCTTCGATGAAGGCCATGCCGCGGATGCCGTCCTCGATTTTCGGGTAATCGAGAGCAGTAGGCTCCGGGGTGCGGCTGTCGAGAACGGCGGCGATATGGTCGGCGAAGTTGTGGTAGATGTTGGCGAAGGCCTCAAGGTAGCCTTCGGGGTGTCCGGCGGGGATGCGCGTGTGCGCGGCGGCGTTGGCGCCCAGATAGCCGAGGCCCGTGCGATGGATTTCCGTCGGGCGGTCGTTCCATTTCAAGATCAAGGTGTTCGGTTCCTGCTGGCGCCACTCGAGTCCGCCGAGTTCGCCATAGATGCGGATGTTGAGGTTGTTTTCCTCGCCGACCGCAATCTGGGAAGCATGGAGGACGCCCTTCGCGCCGCCCTCGAAACGCAGCAGGATGTTGCCGTCATCGTCGAGCAGGCGTCCATCGACGAAAGCAGTCAGATCGGCCGCCAGCTCCTTGATACGGAGGCCGGTGATGAATTCGGCGAGGTTTTCGGCATGAGTGCCGATGTCCCCGATGCAGCCCGCCGCACCGGAACGCGCGGGATCGGTGCGCCAGGCGGCTTGTTTTTGTCCGGATTCTTCAAGGCACGTGGAAAGCCAGCCTTGCGGATATTCCACCACGACTTTGCGGATTTTGCCGAGCCGGCCGGCGCGCACTAGGTCACGGGCTTCTTTGACGAGCGGGTAACCGGTGTAGTTGTGGGTGAGGCCGTAGAGGAGGCCGGTCCGCGCAACGAGGGCACCGAGTTCTTTGGCTTCCGCGAGGTTGAAGGTCGCCGGCTTGTCAGACATCACGTGGAATCCGTGGTCCAACGCACACTTGGCGGCGGGGAAGTGGACGTGATTCGGGGTGACGATCGATACGAAATCCATGCGCTCGCCCAGAGGCAATGAGGCCTCGGCTTTCATCATGTCGGCGTAAGTTCCGTAGCAGCGTTCCGCGGGCAGGAAGAAATCCTCCCCCGAGTCGCGCGAGCGCTGTGGATCGGAACTGAAGGCTCCGCAGACCAGTTCGATGCGTCCGTCCAGAGCGGCGGCCATGCGGTGAACAGCGCCGATGAATGCGCCGCGTCCGCCACCGACCATACCCATGCGAATTTTGCGTTTCATCGAGCGCTTCAGGATTTGGATTTTTTGTCGAAGGCGGCATCGAACGCGATGGCACTGGGTGCGAAGTCGAGTTGGCGAACAAAAGCCGCGGCCTCGGTGGCGCCGTGCACGCGGTCCATGCGCACGTCCTCCCACTCGACCGAGAGCGGGCCTTGGTAGCCGACATCGTTGAGGGCGACGATGACCTCCTCGAAGCGGATGTCGCCGCGCCCCGGTGAACGGAAGTCCCACTGGCGGCGGGAATCACCGAAGGTAGTGTGTCCGCCGAAGAAGCCCACGGAGCCGTCGCCGTGGCCCCACCAGACGTCTTTGATGTGGGCATGGAAAATGCGCGGCCCGAGCTTCCGGATGAAGGCAACGTAGTCCACCCCTTGGTAGCCAAGGTGCGACGGATCGTAGTTGAAGCCGAAGCGCGGGTGGTTTCTGACGGCGGCCAGAGCCCGTTCGGCCGTGGCCGTGTCGAAAGCGATTTCCGTCGGGTGGACTTCGAGCGCAAAATAGATATCTGCTTTTTCAAAAGCATCAAGGATGGGAACCCAGCGTTTGGCGAAGTCCGCAAAACCGGCGTCCCAATAGTCCTGCGAGGTTGGCGGAAAGGCGTAAATCGAATGCCAGATCGACGAGCCGGTGAAGCCGTTGACGACGATTCGGTGCGGCGAAGTCGAAAATTCAGGCTTGGCATGGAAAAATGCTCGGGCGACCTCGGCGGTGAGAGCCATTTTTTCAGCGGCACGACGGCGGACGCCCTCGGGATCACCATCACCCCACACATCGGGCGGGAGAATCGCTTGGTGCCTTTGGTCAATTGGGTCGCACACGGCCTGTCCTACCAGATGGCTGGAGATCGCGTGGCAAGTCAGACCGTGATCAGCGAGGAGTTGCCATTTTTCGCGGAGATAAACCGGCGAGGCGGCAGCGGCATCGACATCGAAGTGATCTCCCCAACATGCGAGTTCAAGGCCGTCGTAGCCCATCTTTTTGGCCAGCGGGGCTAGCTCAACAAGCGGCAGGTCGGCCCATTGGCCGGTAAATAGAGTGAGGGGTCTGGGCATGGTGTTGTTCTACAAGTCTTTGAGACAGCGGATACCGCAACGCGCAGGTTTGGTCGTGCAGTGCTGATGCGCCGTTTACTTTGACGAGGAGTAGCCGGCCAGTTTACCGTCATTGAGATCCTTTATCACGGTGCACAGATAGACTGGTTCTTCGCGGTAGGCGCGGTATTTGGTGATTTCTTTTTTGGCCACCACGGAGAAGCCGAAGCGCTCGAAAACTTTGGCTCCGCGGCGGTCTTCGAAGGTGACTACCTGGCCGAAAACCTGTTTCTCGCCGTGGGCGCGGAGGTGGTTGAAATATTGGACCAGCAGCTCGCGGGTTGTTCCGAAGCCCATGGCCTCGGGGAGCATGTTGAAGTGGAAGTGCGGGATGCGGCGCGGGGCGGCGGGAACTTCGCGCCAGGCATTGAGCAGGATCCAGCGGACGAAGGCTTTCGATGACGCGTTGTAGCAAGGGTAGCGGAGGATGCCCTTGGCAAAGAGGCGCAGATTCGTCAGGAAGCTGTGCAGTTGGTGTAGGAACGGCCGCCGCGAACCCATCAGGTAACCTTTCACCTCGCCATCTTGCTCGAGCACGAAAGTCGATTCCGGTTCCCAGTCTGTGTAGAAGCTCGTCAGGTAATCCGCGAACAACTCGCGATCTTCAAAAACAGGATCGATCGCCTGCCCGAGATAGCCCGTTTCACAGCACAGGTGACGAAGGACTTCGCGGTCCGAGGGATGGTAGGGCCGGATGACGGCTGCAGAGGACATGGTGCTTGGGAAAATTACCGGCCGGCCACTTCCTCGTAAACGGCAAAAAGCCGCTTGAATACGCGATCCCAATCATAGAATTGCCCCACTCGGGCGGCCGCTTCCGTGCCCTCTGCCGCCAGATCGCGTGCGGCCATGGCGCGGATCGCGTCGGCGAGTGCAGCGGGAGAATTTGTTGCCGCCCAGTGTTTCTGGTCGGAGAAAATGATGCGGTCCATGTAGCTTCCGCGTATGCCGACGACCGGCGTGCCGCAGGCTTGGCTTTCCAGCGAGACAAGACCGAAGGTTTCCTGCACGCCCGGATGCACGAAAAGATCGGCCGAGCGATACAGCCGCGCCAGTTGCCGTCCGTCGCCTTGGTAGGGGAGCCAGTGGACGTTCGGGCATGCCTCGCGCAAATCAGACAGTGCTTTGCGTCCGGGGCCGTCGCCGGTCACAAGCAGCGCAAAACGCGAGCCATCCGCGCCACGAGCCAACTCGCCAAAAGCGTCGAACATCGTGCTGACGTTTTTTTCCGATGAGAGCCGCCCGACATAAAGCAGCATCAAGGCGTTCTGCGGGATGCCGAGGGCCTCGCGCACTTCGGCCCGTTCGCCCTCCGTGCCGCGGGGGTGGAACAACGTGGTGTCCACGCCGAGCTCGCCCAAGCGTGTGTTGTGCACGCCCCAGTCCTCGAGCAGTTGCCTCAGCGCGGGCGAAGGGACGATCGTGGCGGCGAAGCGATTGTAAAGCTCCCGCACGTAGCGGCGCGCCATGTCGCGGGTGATCTCGACGGCGATGTGGCCGAAAAATTTGTCGATCGTCCGCAGGTAAGCCTCGGGGAAATGCGAATGATAGAAACCCACGACGGGAATCCCCAGTGCGGCGCCCGAGGCCAGCGCTTTCCATGCCACCTGATACGGGTCGCCGGATTCGATCACGTCAGGCCGCTCGCTCTCGAGAATTTCCTCCACCGCATGGAGATTCAGCAGGGCCCGGTAGCGCGCCGTGCGTGAGACGAGGGGCGATCGGATCGTGTAAACCCGCGCCGGGCCATCCTTACGGCATTCGCTGCGTTCACCCGGAATGATGAGCACGTGGCGATCGTCCGGCCGCGCGCGGCGCATCCACGCGACTTTTTCCGAAATGTAGCGTTTCACCCCGCCGCTGACCGGCGAGTAGAATTGGGTGAGATCGCAGATTTTCATAGGGCGCGGCCACTGGCCGCGGGGAGACGCTATTCGCGCGCGGCGAGGTAACGCTCGGCTTCGATGGCCGCGGCGCAGCCTTGCCCGGCGGCGGTGATGGCCTGCCGGTATACGTGGTCGGCTACATCCCCGGCGGCAAAGACGCCCGCCACGTTCGTTTTCGTGCCTTCGTGCTGAATGAGATAGCCGTTCTCGTCCATGTCGAGCTTGCCGCGGAACGGAGCGGTGTTAGGCGAATGTCCGATGGCGACAAAGACGCATTTCACGGCGAGTTCCTCGCGCGTGCCGTTCTTCGTGTCCTCGAGCACGATACCGCGCATCTCGCCGGCGTCGTCCGTGAGATATGCGATCGGCCGGCGATTCCAGAGAGGCTTGATCTTCGGATTGGCCAGCGCCCGGTCGGCCATGATCTTCGAGGCGCGCAGGCTGTCCCGCCGGTGAATGAGGTAGACCTGTGAGGCGAAGCGCGTGAGAAACGTCGCTTCTTCGCAGGCCGAGTCGCCGCCGCCGATCACGCATACCGGAACATCGCGGTAAAAAGCCCCGTCGCACGTTGCGCAGGAGGTGAGGCCATGGCCGATGAGATTTTTTTCATTCTCCAAGTCCAGCCACTTGGCGGCGGCGCCGCTGGCGATGATGAGCGTCTCGGTCTCGATCCAGGCCCCATCGATTTTGAGCCGGTGGCAGTGCTTGCCCGGCTCGAACTCCTCCAGCGTCCCGTACTGGAAACGCGCGCCGAATTTCTCCGCCTGCGCGTGCATGTTCATGATCAACTCCGGGCCGTCGATCCCCTCGGGGAAGCCGGGAAAATTTTCCACCGCCGTGGTCGTGGTGAGTTGGCCACCCGGTTGGCGACCTTCGAGGATGAGTGGGGAGAGTTGTGCCCGCCCCGTGTAAATGGCAGCGGTAAGCCCGGCGCAGCCTGTTCCGACAATGACGACTTTTTCCATGAGCCGCGGAGACTAACCAAGATGCGCCGCCGGGGCCAAGCGCGGGATCAACCGAGGATGGCGCGCAAAGCCCCCTCGATCTCGGCAAACCGTTCGTCGCTCAGCACGGAAACCCGCGAGCTCATCTCGAAGTCCTCCTCCATTTCCGCCCATGAGCGGCACCCTCCGAAAGATTTTTGCCAAGCTACCCGTCGCGGCGGATCCAGACGATACACCCGCAGCAGAGCCACATACACGCCCGGCGCGGGCTTTTGCTCGTAGCGCGCTGCCACTTCTTCGGGCGCCAATATGTGAAAGTCTGCCAGTTTCTCCACCACCGAACGGTCAGTCACGCGCCGCACCCAGACGAGCGAGGCCGCATGGCGGATCTCAACCCATTCTTGCCCGCCGTCGGGGTCGGCCTCCCGCGCGGCAAACGCCGCATCGGCCACCACCCGCTCGGCTTGCTGGTGAAAAAATGTCGGCAAAAGCACAAATTCTTCATGGCGAAATTGCAGGCCGTCCTGGCCCTCCGCGATTCCCCCCTTGCGGATCACGATCGCTTGCCGTCCCGATCCGAGGGCTTCACAGACCACGTCCCACTCTTTCAACGCCGCAGACATGCCGCCACCATAACGGCGATCTGCCGCGAGGCCAAGCCGTCGCCGGAGAACTTGTTTCCGGCTTGACCTCCACGATCGCTTCCAGCACTTAAAGCGGGTTCGCCACAATTACTGGGGCGCACTCAATCCTACCGTTATGAGATTCCGCTTTCTGCTTGCCCTGCTGCTTTTGCTCATTGCCCAACCGCCCGCTTCCGCGCAGCCGGCCCCGCCCGCCGGTCCGGTCGTCCGTTCGATTGTGGTGCAATATGTCGGCCCCGAAACCATCAGCCGCCAGCGCGTCACCGCCAACTTGAAAACCAAAGTCGGTGACCCGTATTCCGAGCGGTCGGCCGAAGATGACGTGAAATCCCTTTTTGCTACTGGCGATGTGGCCAATGTCCGTATCTTCGCCGAGCCCGAGGCCGACGGCGTGCGCGTCATCATTCTCGTGCAAGGTCGTGCGGTCGTGACCGAAATCCTCGTCGAAGGCGCCACCGAGGTTTCGCCCAACCGCCTGCGCAAGGAACTCTCCTACAAAGTCGGCGACCGCCTCAGCGAGGAGCAGGTCGAGAAATCCCGCCAGAAAATGGTGGAAGTCTATCAAGACCGCAACTTCAGCGGTGTAGACATCACCACCAAGATCGACGTGAACGACCGCACCGGTAACTCGCGCGTAATTTACACCGTCAATGAGGGTGGCAAGCAGGTCGTTCGCCGCATCGATTTTGTCGGCAACGACTCCGTTCTCTCCAAGGACCTACGCAAGGCGATGAAGACCAAGACAAAGAACCTTCTCTCTGTCATCAACAAAAGCGGACGCCTCGTGCCCTCTCAGTTGCAGGAAGATCGCGACGCTATCCGTTTCACTTACCAGAACCGCGGTTTTGCCGATGCGCAGGTCACCGATGTGCAGATTGTCCCCCTCGACGACCAGTCGGTTGAACTCGTCTTCACCATCAACGAGGGCCGCCAATACAGCGTGAATCAACTCCGCCTCGACGGTGTCAACGTCACGTCGCCCGACGAGCTCAAGGCCCGTCTGGCCATGGCCGATGGCTCCCTTTACACACCCGACGGTCTGGGCGCAGACATCAAGACCCTTCAAGAATTCTACGGCACCCAAGGCTACATCGACTCTTCGATCATCCCGGAGATTTCCCCCGCCGGCGCCGGACTGGTCAACGTCACCTACCGCATCAACGAGGGAGCCCAGTCGTTCATCAATCTCGTCAATATTCAAGGCAACACCCGCACCAAAGATCACGTCATCCGCCGCGAATTGGCTGTCGTCCCCGGCGACGTCTACGACACCACGCTCGTCGATGTCAGCCGTCAGCGTCTCGACAACCTTAACTATTTCTCCCAAGTCCAGACCATCCCCACCGATACGATGATTCCCGGCCGCAAGGACCTCAACGTCATCGTCGAGGAGAAGCGCACCGGCTCTTTCAACTTCGGTGCCGGCTTCAGCACGATCGATAGCTTGGTCGGCTTTGCCGAGCTGCAGCAGACCAACTTCGACCTTTTCGGCTGGCCCAACTTCGTCGGCGGCGGGCAGCGACTCCGTATCCGCGGACAATACGGTATCGAGCGCGCGGATGCCGTCGTCTCCTTCACCGAGCCGTGGTTCCTCGGCCAGCAGCTTTCCCTCGGGGTCGAGGCTTTCTATCGCGAAGCCAGCTTCTTGAGCCCTTACTATGACCAGTCGAACTACGGCGGTGCCATCCAGCTGCGCAAACCGTTCGGCGAGTTCATCGCGGCCAACGTCGAATACAAAATCGAAGGCATCGATATTTTTGACGTCACGACCAACATCCCGCAGATCGCCGGCGGTGGTCCCAACAACCTGCCCAGTCAGCAAGGTTACTACTTCCGCAACGCGCTCAACGCCGGCCTCACCTTCGACAACCGGGACAATCTCTTCCTTACCCGCAAGGGCACATACGTAAACTTCACCGGCTTCCTCGCCAGCATCACCGGCCAGCAGGACGAGGACGTTTACGGTCTCTCGCTCGAAGGCTCTCAACACGTTTCCCTGCCTTGGGATCTCATCTTCCTCGCGCGAGGGCAGCTGGCCACCGTCGACACCGTCGGCGGCAGCGGCAATGTGCCGATTTTCGACCGCCTCTTCCTCGGTGGCGCCAACAACCTGCGGGGTTTCCAGTTCCGCGAAGTCGGCCCGAACAACAATGGCGTCTATTACGGCGGTAACACGCTCGGCTACGGCACCCTCGAACTCACTGCTCCGATCATCACCCGCGTGCGCGGCGCTTTCTTCGTCGACGCCGGTTATGTCAACGTCAATTCGTGGGACTTCAACGGCAATAACTACAACGCCAACTACGGCTTCGGTGTGCGCCTCGACCTGCCCATCGGCCCCATCCGCATCGACTACGGTATCCCGATCGTCAGCGACTCCAACAACGGTAGTCAGGGTCAGATTCAGTTCAACATCGGCTACCAATTTTGAACAATTCGACGCCCACGGCGTCACACCTAAAGGCTTTACTTAGCCTTCGACCAATCCATCATCGCCAAAATCTTATGAAACGAATCCTCGTTACCCTCACCCTCGCCGCGGCCTTCAGTGCTGTCTCCGCGACCTCCGCGCATGCCCAGATGAAAGTCGGCATCGTGGACATGAACAAAGTTTTCACCAGCTACTACAAAACCAAGGATGCCGAGTCCCGTCTTAACGACGCCCGTGCGCAAGCCAAGACCGACCTCGATGGGCGCCTCCAGACCCTCAAGACCAACATGGAGGAGATCAACAAGCTCGAAGCCGAAGCTACCAAACCGGAGCTGACCGCGGATAAAAAACAAACCGCGATCAAGTCCCGCGACGAAAAAATCGCGGAAGTCCGCACCCTCGATCGCGAAATTGCCGAGTTCCGCCAGACCCGCGAACGCCAGCTTCAAGAGCAGTTCGTCCGCATGCGTGGCGACATCGTCCAAGACATCATGAAGGTCGTCGATGGCCGCGTGAAATCCGAAGGTTTCGACCTCGTGTTCGACAAATCCGGACAAGGTATCAGCCAAGTCCCCGTGGTGCTTTACTCCGCTGCTTCGATGGATTTCAGCGACAGTGTCATCACCGAGCTGAACAAGAACGCGCCGAAGAAAACGGGCAACTGATCCGCGATCCCGCGCCATTCGCCGGACCGATGTTGACCCTCGCCGAACTTGCCGCCTCCGTCGGGGGTGACATACCGGCCGGTTCCGGGAATCTTACGATTTCCGGCCCGTCCTCCCTCGACGAAGCCCGAGATGGGGAGATCTCCTTCTTCGGGCATCCCCGTTACGCCGCCGACCTCCGCACCACACGCGCCGCGGCCGTCCTTGTTCCGAAGGATTTCAACGGCGAGACGCCCGCCGTTTGCGTCCGGGTGGAAAACCCTTCTGCGGCCTTCACGCAAATCACCCAGAAATTCATTCCCGCTCCGGTCCCGCCGCTACCCGGCGTCCACCCATTGGCCTGTGTCGCTGTCGATGCCCAAGTAGCCGCCGATGCGAGCATCCAAGCCCAAGCCGTCGTCGAGTCCGGTGCCGTCGTCGGCCCCCGCACCTTGATCGGTGCGGGCTGCTTTGTCGGCTGCTCGGCCAAGATCGGTGCCGATTGCCACCTTCATCCCCACGCCGTCGTCCGTGAAAATTGCATCGTTGGCGATCGCGTCATTCTCCACAGCGGCACGGTCATCGGCGCCGATGGGTTCGGCTATGACACCAAAGACGGCCTCCACCACAAAATCCCGCAGATCGGCAACGTGGTCGTCGAGAACGACGTGGAAATCGGGGCCAATACCACCGTGGATCGCGCCCGCTTCGGCCGCACCGTCATCGGGGAAGGCACCAAGATCGACAATCTGGTGATGATCGCCCACAACGTGGTCATCGGCAAACACTGCATCATTTGCGCCCAAGTGGGTATCTCCGGCAGCACCAAGGTCGGCAACTATGTCGTCCTCGCCGGGCAGGCCGGCCTCGTCGGTCACATCAACATCGGCGACGGTGCCATCATCGGGGCGCAAACCGGCGTGAGCAACGACGTCGATCCCAAAGCCATCCTCGTCGGCAGCCCCCCTCGTCCCATCGGCGAATGGAAACGCAGCATTGTCCGCGTCGACCGTCTGCCCCAGCTTTACGATCGTGTGAAAAAGCTCGAGGCCAAGCTCGGGACGGATTGATGCTTCTCGTCTTTTGCTCTTTTCCCGACGGCGAAACCGCGGCGGAAACGGTGCGCACGCTCGTGTCCGAAAAATTGGCCGCCTGCGGAAGCATCATTCCCGGAGTACGTTCGATTTATGCGTGGGAGGGAAAAATCGAGGACAACGCGGAGGTTATGGTTCTCCTCAAGACATCCGGACCGCTTTTCGCCAAGCTGGAAAAGCGTCTCACCCGCCTCCATCCCTACGAAACGCCCGAGATCATCGCCTTTGAGGCCGGTGCCGTGGCCAAGCCCTACGCGGCTTGGCTGGTCTCTTGTCTGGCTGGCTCCTGAGCCATGAAGAAACGGTCCGCGACGCGGAGCTTGGCGGCGGCCTGCTTGTTGGCGCTTCTCTCCTCAGCGGCGGCGGCCGCGGATTATGCCCTCATTTACGATGGACCCGTCGCGGCGGCGGGCTGTCCCGAGGCGGCGGCGGCCGTGGCCCGGGAAGCGGGACTTCCGGTCAGGTTTGTCTCCGATTTGAACAAGCTTCCGGGTCTGCTCGACCGTGCGGCCGTCTTCATTATTGGCGGCACCGGCGACGACCTTGACCCCCTCATCGCGGACTTCACGCCGGCCATCAAGCAAGCCGTGCAGGACTATGTGCGGGGCGGCGGGCATTATCTGGGAATCTGCGGCGGCGCCTACCTGGCCGGCACGGGCTACCGGGAGAATGGCCGCTACGTGGCCCTGCTTGACCTCATCCCGGCCGAGCCCCGTGAGTTTGCGTCCGGATATTACGCCGAGCAAATCATCCCGATCCGCTGGCTGGGCACGACCTATCCCGTGTATTTCCAGGGTGGTCCCGCTTTCGATCTGAACGCCCGGGCTCGCGTCCGGATCATCGCAAAGTATGCCGACGGACAGATCGCGGCCCTCGTCAGTCCCTACGGCCGCGGCCAGGTGGCGGCGATTGGACCTCATCCCGAGGCCGACAATTCTTGGACCGACCACTTGCCGCGGGCCGAACATTGGGGCTCCACCCGTCATTTGCTCGTCGAGCTGCTCCAGCAGATGCTGGCGGTGGAGCTGGTGCCGACGGGCGGCGTGCGGACCAACATTGCGCCTGACCATCCAAGCGCGGCACGATAAGGTTCAGTCATGACCATCCTTGATCGCATCCTGCCCGACGTGCGTCGCGAGTTGGACGCGGCGCGCGCGGCGGTGCCGTTCGATGAGATCAAACGGCTTGCGGCTCAGGCGCCGGAGCCGCGGGATTTTTTCGGAGCGTTGGCCGCGGACGGCTTCGGGCTCATTGCCGAGATCAAGCACCGCTCGCCCAGCATGGGTGACATGCGCGCCGAAAATGCCGCCCATGCCGCTGCCGCTTACGAAGCCTCGCCAATCGTTCGTGCCGTCTCCGTGCTCACCAACGAAACGCACTTCGGCACCGGCGTTCGCGATCTCGAAAAAATCGCAGCCGCCTCGACCAAGCCCGTCCTGCGCAAAGATTTCATCCTCGATCCCTATCAAATCCATGCGGCGCGTGCCGCCGGGGCCGATGCCGTCCTGCTCATGGCCAATGTTCTTTCTGCCGACCAAATGCGCGACCTGCACGACATCGTGCTTTCGCTTGGCATGGAGTCGCTCTTTGAGGTCCACGAGGCCGGCGAGATCGAGGCGCTGCCGCCGGGCGCGCGCGTGGTCGGGATCAACAGCCGCAAGTTCAAGTCGCGCGAGGGATTTGTCGCCCGCGGACAAAGCACCGACGAAGATTTCACCCTCGACTTCGCCGCCTTCGAGCTGGCGGAGTCCCTTCCCCCGGGATCCGTTCGCGTCGCGGAAAGCGGGGTCACTCCCGCGACTGTCGCGCCGCTCGCCCGGCATTTCGATGCGGCCCTCGTCGGCACATCTCTGCTGCGCGACCCGCGCGGTGTCGCCGCGGCTTTGGATGAGTTCGCCGCCGCGCTTGCCGTCCGGCCTGCCTGAGGTCCATTCTCTGCGGATTATGGTGGGCAAAGATTTTCTTCGTGAGACGGTCGAGGCACCGGAGTCGCCGCTTGATGTGTCGTTGCGTCCGCCGATGTTCGCCGAATTTGCCGGTCAGGCCCGCGTGGTTGAACGGCTCGAACTCATGGTCGATGCCGCGCGCAAACGCCGCGATGTGCTCCAGCACATCCTCCTTTCCGGCCCGCCCGGCCTCGGCAAAACCACCCTCGCTCTCATCCTCGGCAACGCCATGGGCGTCGAGGTGAAGTGCACCAGCGGCCCGACCATCGAAAAAGCCGGCGACCTTGCCGGGCTCCTCACCACGCTGCCCGAAGGTGCGATCCTCTTTATCGACGAAATCCACCGCCTTCAGCCTGCCATCGAGGAATACCTCTACCCCGCGATGGAGGATTACAAAGTGGACATCATCATCGACCAAGGCCCCAACGCCCGCAGCGTCCGCCTCAACTTGCCCAAGTTCACCCTCGTCGGTGCGACGACCCGCTCGGGCATGATCAGCGCGCCGTTGCGCTCGCGCTTCGGCATGACGTGCCGTCTCGATTACTACGAGGCCGGTGAGCTTGTGCAAATCGTCGAGCGCAGCGCCGGCCTGCTCAATGTCGCCATCGATGCCGGCGGTTCGCGTGAAATCGCCAATCGTGCCCGCGGCACGCCCCGCATTGCCAACAATCTGCTTCAATGGTGCCGCGACTATGCCCAAGTGCGGGCCGAGGGACTGATCACCGCCGAGGCTGCCTCGGCCGCGCTGGCGATGCTCGACATCGACGGCGACGGGCTTGACGAAATGGACAAGCGCATCCTTGAAACCATCGTCTTCCGCTTCGGCGGCGGCCCCGTCGGTCTCAACTCGCTCGCCGTCGCCGTAGGCGAAGAATCCGGCACGCTTGAGGAAGTGCACGAGCCGTTTCTCATCATGCGCGGCTACCTCCAACGCACGCCGCAGGGCCGTGTCGCCATGCCGCTCGCCTATACTAAGCTCGGTGCCCCCGCCCCCTCGGCCCAGCCGGATCTCTTCCGCTCATAAAACCTCCCCGTATGGGCATCTACCGTCGCACGCTTGCATATTACCGTCCGTTCCTCGGCGAAACGGTCGTCGCCCTTGCGCTCGGTCTGCTCGTGACCGCCCTCAATCTCCTCAAGCCTTGGCCGTTCAAATACATCGTCGACGGTGTCCTCACGCCCGCGGGCAACGAATCCACGCTCGCTGCTCATGAACAGCTGCAACAGTGGTTCGGGGCCGCTTCGCCCGCGTTCATCATTTTCGCCCTGTGTGCCGCTCTGGTTCTCATCACCTTGCTGGCCGGTCTGGCCAACCTCGTCTCGAACTACCTCCTCATCGGCGTCGGCCTCAAAGCCCTCCTCCGCATCCGCACCGAACTCTACGCCTACCTGCAAGCACTCCCGCTCAAGTTCCACGACTCCTCCCGCAGCAGTGACTCCAGCTTCCGCGTGGCTTACGACTCGCAGGCCATCCAGACGATCTACAATCGCGGCTTCGTCAACATTTTCACCTCCGTTCTCATGCTGGGCGGCACGTTCGCCATCATGGTCAAAATCGATGCGAAGCTGACTTTTCTCTCTCTCGCCGTGGTGCCGCTCATCGTTTTCGCCATTCATTACTACGCGAAAAAAATTCGCGCCCAGAGCACGGCTATCCAGGAGCGCGAGAGCGACCTTCTCGCCACCGTGCAGGAAGGTCTCGCCTCGATCCGCCTCGTGCATGCCTTCGGTCGCGAGGATCACGAGGTCGGCCAATTCCATCGCCGCGCTTCCCAAAGCCTCGCGGCCAACCTCCGCCTCACCACGACATCCGTTTCCAGTTCGCTGGTCATCAGCACGCTCATGGCCGTCGGCACCGCCGTGCTCTACTACGCGGGATCGTTGCACGTCATGGAGCAAAAGCTCTCCCTCGGCGATCTGCTCGTTTTCGCCTCCTACTTGCTCATGCTCTACCAACCGCTCGAGCAGCTCACCTACACCGCATGGGCCATGGAGGGCGCCGCCGCGGGTGCCAAGCGCTGCTTCGAAGTGCTCGACCGCCCCGACGAAATCCGCGACGCGCCCGAGGCCCGTCCTCTCCTTGATGCCAAAGGCGGCGTGGAATTCCGCGGCGTGGATTTCGGCTACACCGACGAACGCCTGATCCTGCGCGACATCTCGCTGGCCATCCTCCCGGGCGAAAGTGTGGCTTTCGTCGGCGGGACCGGCACGGGCAAGAGCACCCTCCTCAGCCTCGTCCCCCGCTTTTACGATCCGCTGCGCGGCGCAGTGCTCATGGACGGACACGACCTGCGTACCCTGACCAAGAAATCCATCCGCGCCAACGTCA
>JBIJDZ010000045.1:0-16273 GCA_044343805.1 Chthoniobacterales bacterium
GTGAACAAGTCGGCTAACGAATCGTCCATCAGCTTCATTCCGAGCTTTTTGCCGGTCTGGATGATGCCGGGGAGCATGAAGGTTTTTGCCTCGCGGATGACGTTGGCTACGGCTGGCGTGTTCATCAGGATTTCGATGGCAAGCGCGCGTCCCATGCCGTCCTCGCGCGGGACAAGTTGCTGCGAGATGATGCCGCGCAAAGACTCGCTCACCATGATGCGGATCTGCTCGCGCTGATCCACGGGAAAAGCGTCGAGCACACGGTCGAGAGTGCGGGCGGCATTGGCGGTGTGAAGTGTGCCAAGGACAAGGTGGCCGGTTTCCGACGCAGTGATGGCGAGGGAGATAGTTTCGAGGTCACGCATCTCACCGACCATGATGACATCGGGGTCTTCCCGCAGGGCGCCGCGCAAAGCTGCGCCGAAGGACTCGGTGTGCGTGTGCACTTCTCGCTGGTTCACTTGGCATCCATTGGGCTGGAAAATGTATTCGATCGGGTCTTCCAAAGTGATGATATGTTCATGGCGGGTGCGGTTGACCTCTTCGACCAGTGCGGCCAATGTCGTGCTTTTGCCGCTTCCCACGGAGCCGGTCACCAGTACGAGCCCGTTTTGGTATTGCGTGAGCAACTTGAGTTGCGGGGGCAGCCCCAGCTCATCCATCGTGCGGACGTTGGTCTGGATGATGCGGAAAACGAGATCGCAACCTAGACGATGCCGCACCACGCTCGTGCGGTAACGGCCGTTGGCGTTGGAGTAGGCGAAATCCACATCCCCGCGGTCTTCGAGTTGGATTTTCTGCGCATCGGTGAGGAAGCCCATGGCCAAGCGCTCGGTGTCGGCGGCGGTAAGTTTTTCCGCCTGCAACCAGATCGGCTCGAGCGTGCCGAAGCGCCGCCAAGTCGGCGGCATGTTCACGCTGAGGTGGATGTCCGAAGCGCCCGATTCTTTGCCGACGGCAAGATATATATCCACGTGGTCCAAGGCATGGACCGGCGCGGAATGATCGGCGACTACTTCGACAGATGGGGTAGCGTGAACTTCGGACACAGGGCGATTTGGAGTTTTAACTATTTGCGGCCGGATCGCACACTCAAAAATAATGGGATAAGTTGCGAGAGCAGGGCGGGCAAAAGCTTCAACAAAGTCGGGATCCAGAATGTCGCCCCGGTCACGGGAGCGGTCCCGCTCTCCCTCCAAGGCGCATTGACAACTGACGATCTGCGCAGAAGCCGAGCTGCGACAAAGCCGGCGGCTGAAGCGCCGGGCAACCACCACCTCCAATCGCGGACTATGCCGCTGCGCAGCTGGTTGAGCGGGTTGGCTGCTTCCACCAAGACGCGTGTGCGGGCCCGCAATTCACTGGCCGCCGCTTCGATTTCGCGCAGGTAATCGTCACGCTTCATGACAGTCTCTCCAATTCCCGCCGCATCGCCTCACGGGTCCCGGGGAAAAGCGGCCGCATCGCCAGACCGCGCAGCACCAGCACCAGCGCTCCGGCCAGCACGAGGTGGAAGACGAACAGCACCAGCATCACGGCCAGCCACCCCCCGCCAAACCAACTCGACAAGGCCATGACGATGGCCAGAAGCAGGAACAGATAGGCAAAAACTCCGGCGAAGATTGCCGCCACGGCCAAACCGGCCAGCGCGAGGGCATGCCCGCCCGTCTCGCGCAACTCCAGACCGAAGAGGCCCGTCATTGCCCGCAAAAAGCGGATGGCAGCTGAGACAAAGCCCCGCGTGGCATCCGGCAGACTCGGCTCCTCCGGCGGCAATGGATGATCTGCGCCGGTGACGCGATTCATGGGAAGAAGGGTTAGCGACGGAGAACCAAACCGAGAATTAAACCCGCGGCCAAGGCGATACCCACGGCTTGCAGGGGGTTTTCCCGGATATAGTCCTCGCCGTCCTCGGTCAGAGTGCGGGCCCGGTCACTGGTTTCCGACCAGACCTGGTTGGCGCGCTCGCGGTATTCCTGGGCCCGTTCGTTGAAGGTCTCGCGGAGATCCTGCGCTTTGGCGGCAGCCGCTTCACGTAATTCTTTGGCGGCTTCCGCGGCGTGAGATTTGCTGCTTTGGAACTTGTCGTTGGCTGCTTTGGTGTCTTTTTCGCTCATGGTTTTCCTCTGGTTGTTGGATTGACTTTCGCAGATGGGGCGGGAGCTGGCAAGTGCCTCGGGCAGTCCAAAGCATCGTTTTTCTTGAAGCGAGCGTTACCTTGGCGGACAAATTGTCGTTCATGACCGCTGCCGCGCCCTGCCAAGCCGACCAACTTCCGCCGGAACTTCTGGTCCGGATCGACGAAACCATCACGCATTACCCCGTATCGAAACGCAGTGCGTCCGTGCCGCTCCTCCATCTCTGGCAAAACCATTTCGGCTGCATCGACGAAAGCGGTGTCGATTGGATTGCCCGCAAGCTTGACCTCGAGCCGATCAACATCCTCGAGCTGGTCACCTTTTACCCGTGGTTCCGCCAGACCGCGCCCGGCAAAAAAACCATCCGCGTCTGCCGCACACTTTCCTGCGCCATGGCCGGATCGTACGATCTGCGCAAAGAGCTTTGCCAAGCGGCCGGCATCGACCTCTCGGCCACGGAGCACGGGCACGAAGTCACCAGCCCCGACGGAAGTTGTACGATCGAGTTTGTCGAATGTCTGGCCAGCTGCGGGTCGGCCCCTGTCGCTTTGGTTGGCGACCGTTTGCACGAACGCCTCACCAAGGCCGATATCCCCGCATTGCTCGGCTCCAACGACAAGGGTTACCGCAAAAACCTCCGGGCGCCGCATGCGCAAGAGCGCCGCATGATTCTGCAAAATGTCGGGCGCGAGGATTACGACGCCTCGCTCGACTGCTACGTGCGCCACGGTGGTTACGAGTCGCTGAAAAAAGCGCTCCAAATGAAGCCCGAGGACATCGTTGCCGAGGTCAAAGCTTCCAACCTGCGCGGCCGCGGCGGGGCGGGCTTCCCGACGGGCATGAAGTGGAGCTTCATCAAGCGCGAGGACGGCAAGCCGCATTACCTCGTGGTCAACGGCGACGAATCGGAACCCGGCACTTTCAAAGACCGCTACATCCTTCATGAGGATCCGCACCAGTTGCTCGAGGGAATGATGATCGCCGCATGGGCGCTCAAGATTCACCTCAGTTACGTTTACATCCGCTGCGAATTTCCCGAAGCCGCCCGCATCGTGGAGAAAGCCATCGCCGAGGCGCGCGCGGCCGGCTTTATCGGCCAAAACGTCCTTGGCACCGGTTTTGACTGCGAGATCTACGTACACCAAGGCGCCGGCGCCTACATCTGCGGCGAGGAAACCAGCCTGCTCGAATCGCTCGAGGGCAAGCGACCCTATCCCCGCATCAAGCCGCCGTTTTTCCCCGCCGTTTTCGGCCTCTATAATTGCCCGACCATTGTCAACAACGTCGAGACCCTCTGCCAAGTGAAACACATTATCGCCATGGGCGGCGCGGAGTTCGCCAAACTCGGTTCGCCCGGCGATGGCGGCACGCGCACGCTCTGCGTCAGCGGCGACGTGCAGCATCCCGGCTTCTACGAACTCGGCTGCGGACAAGTCACCGTCGGCCAATTGATCAACGACGTGTGCGGCGGGCTCAAGCCGGGACGCAAGTTGAAAGCCATCATCCCCGGCGGAAGCTCGGCTAAAGTCCTGCGGGCCGGTGAGAAATTCAAAATGAAGCGCAAGGGTCCCGAAGGAGTCGAAACAACCGTCGAGGTCGATCTCATGGATCTCGTGATGGATGCCAGCTCCCTTGCCGCCGCCGGTTCCATGATCGGCAGCGCCGGCGTCATGATCCTCGACGACTCGCGAGACATGCTCTGGGTGCTTAACAACCTCAACGACTTCTACGCCCACGAAAGTTGCGGCCAATGCACGCCGTGCCGGGAGGGAAGTTTGTGGATGTCAAAAATGACCACGCGCATGGTCCACGGCGACGTGAAACCGGCCGATGCCGACCAACTCGTCAATATCGCCGATCACATCGCCGGCCGCACGGTCTGTGCATTCGGCGAGGCGTGTTCCTGGCCCACACAAAGCTTCGTCGCCAAATTCCGTGAGGAGTTCTCTCCGCGTGCCGCCGTCAGCTCCAACGGGTCCAACGATCACTGAGCAATCGGCCGGGACGGCTGGCCTCAGCCGCCCACAAAATGAACATCGGCTTGCTGGGTCAACGGGCCTCCCGCGGAAAATTGTGGTTACTCCGCGATGTGATAAACGATGCGGCCGCACTGCTCGCAGGACACAATGCTCGTGCCGACCTTGGCATCGCGCACGGTGGTGGGCGTCACCTTCATGTGACAGCCGGTGCAGTGGTCGCCTTCAAGTGGAACGATGGCGCGGCCCGTCTTCGAGCTGAATAGTTTCTCGTAAAGTTCCACCAGATCCTCGTCGGCCGCGCGCACTTCGGCCACGATGGCTTCGCGCTCCAATCGGACTTCATCCGCCCGCCCCTTTAAAACGCCCACTTTTTCGTCGATCGACTTGAGTCGTGCGGCCACACGTTCTTTTTCCGCGGCAAATTTTTTCTCGGCCTCGGCAATGGTCGGTTTCAAGTCCTCGGCCTCCTGCATTAATTCGAGTTCCCGGTCCTCGATGGCCGTGATGTCCTTTTCGGCACGTTCGATTTCGTGACCGAGGGCGGCGTATTCCTCGTTTTTGCGCGTTTCCATCTGCTGGGTGCGGTATTTGGCTGCTTGCGTGCGCTTGCCCCCGGCTTCCACTTCGAGGCGGGCGCGTTCCACCTCGATTTCTTTGGCGCGGGTCTTGGCTTGATCCAGCTCTCTTTGCGCTTCGCGCAATTCGTGCTCCAGTGCGGCTTTTTCGCCGGGCGAGTGGTTGATCTCGTGCATCAGCGTCTGCAACCGCTGGTCGCGCTCCTGCAGGAGGAGAAGTTTTTCGAGAATTTCAACCATCGTTCTCCTTCTAGGCTTTATAATCCGGCCCGACCAGAAAGAATTGGTGATCTTTTTCGCCGAGAGCCCATGTCGGAAAACTTTCCTTCAACATCTGTCACCTCGACGCGTCCATCGCCCGAGCGCAGCATGGGCGGCGTCTACCAGCCGCAGATTGACGGGCTGCGGGCTTTGGCCGTCACGGGCGTGCTCCTGCATCACTTCGGGATGCACATTCCCGACTCCCTCGAATATGGCCCGATGTCCGTCCGGCTGTTTTTTGCGCTGACCGGATATTTCATCACGATGTGGCTTTGGAGGGCGGAGGATGCGGCGCGTGCGGGCGGCGTGCGCGTCTGGCGTGAATTGCCGGTCTTTCACGCGCGGCGTTTGTTGCGCCTCGTCCCGCCGCTTTATCTGTCGCTGGCGGTGGCTGTGCTTTTCGGCTTGGACATCATCACCCGCGATCTGCCTTGGCATGCGCTGTTTGCCTCGAATTTTTATGCGGTTCACGTGGGTTATTGGCCGCCGATGGTGGCGCATCTTTGGTCGCTCGCCGTGCAAGAGCAGTTTTATCTGCTCTGGCCGCTAGTGATTCTCTTCACGCCGCGCCGTTGGTTCTCGGGTGTGCTGGTGCTCTCGGTGCTCATCGCGGTTGCTTTCCGCTTTTATTGCGTCACTGCCGGGGTCGATCCGTTGATCCGTTGGACCATGCTGCCCGGTTCGATCGACTCGTTTGCCATCGGCGCATTGGTTGCTTGGTTGGGTCAAGGCAAGATCGGCACGGCGATCATGACCACACCCCAGCGATGGGGATTCGGGGTGCTGGCCTTCGGTTGCCTGCTGGTCGCGCGAGCTTTGCGACATCTCCCGCAGGACAGTCCTTGGGTGCCGACGATCGAACTGTGGGAGGGAGTGTTCATTGGGTGGCTGATTGCCGTCACCTCCCAAGGCTGGCGCGGACCGCTCGGTTGGTTCCTCTCCTTGCCCCCGCTCGTTTACATCGGAAAGATCAGTCTCGGGATTTATCTTTTCCATGTGCTGGTCGAGGTGTTGGTCGGACCGCGGCTCCTTGCCGCTGGACTGGATCCGATCCATGACAATACTCTGCGCGTCTGGTCACTCTGGCTTGTCTCGATCGTCGTGGCCGCCGTCTCTTGGCACTTCTTCGAGAAACCGTTGTCCAAGCTCAAACCCGCCATGGTTGGACGCTTCAACAACCGCAAGTAAGCTGCTCACCATGGCCGGCAACCATCTCAGCATCAGCGATCTTGAAGGCCGGGTGAGTGATTACATCAAGCAGCCGCGCCCGGTCGAGTGGGACGGTTTGCTGCGCGCGCTGCATGCTTGGCATTTTGGGGTCAACGCGCCTTACCGCGCCTACTGCGAGAGTCTGGGTGTCGGCCACGAAGTCGCAAACTGGCGGGGGATTCCGTGTGTTCCGCAGGAGGCCTTCAAACATGCTGATCTGCGAAGCTTTGCGGAGGCGGAAACGGCAAAAACCTTCCGCACCAGTGGCACCACAGGCGAGGGCTACGGACAGCATCATTTCCGCACGCTGGAAATCTATGAAACCGCGGTGCGTGAAGGATGGCGCCATGCGGAAATGCCGGCGGGGCCATTTCTTGTCCTTGCTCCACATCCCGACGAAGCGCCTCATTCGTCGCTGAGCCATATGCTGGCCACGTTGTCGCCACGCGAAAATTTCATCGCCCCGGGCGGCCGCATCGACCTTGACCGCTTGCGCGAGGCCCGTGACCCGGTCTGTCTCCTCGGCACGGCCCTTGGCTTTTTGCGGCTTTTCGAAGAACTCGGCAATTCGCCCCTCAAACTCCTGCCCGGCTCGAGCGCGATGGAAACCGGCGGCTACAAAGGCAGTGGGCGACAAATCGCCAAAGCGGATCTTTACGCGATGTTTGCCGATAAACTCGGACTCGCTCCGGAAAATGTTTTCAATGAATACGGCATGTCCGAGCTGAGCTCGCAGTTTTACGCGCGTGGTCCGCACGGTCTGCATCATGGTCCGCCGTGGGCGCGGGCGGTCATTGCCGATCCGGTCACGCTTGAGGAGGTCACTGATGGCGAAACCGGCATCGTCCTTGTCTATGACGCAGCCAACGTCGGCTCCGTCGTCGGCCTCCGCACGCAGGATTTGGCGATCAAACGCGGTGATGCTTTCGAGTTGCTCGGTCGCGACCCCGCCGCGCTCCCGCGCGGCTGCTCCCGCGCAGCGGATGAATGGTTGACGCGATGAACACGGAACAACGCGCAAAAGCGATTGCGGAGGCCGCCGAGCCTTTCGAGGAGTTGCTCGGCTCAACCTCGGCGGAGGATTTGCTTGGTTGGGTGGCGGTGGAGTTGGGTTCGGCGAAAGCCTTGGACTCGTGGGTGCAGCATGGCGGGGTCAAGACGCGTGCGCTCACGCCGGACACGATCATGCATGTGGTGAGCGGGAATACGCCGCATGCCGCACTGCAAAGTTTGCTCGGCGGCCTTCTGCTCGGCAGCCACAATTTGGTGAAGTTGCCGCGCGGTGGGTTGGTCGAAGTGGATAATTTTGTTTCGCGTTTGCCCGATGCGTTGCGTCGATTGGTTGAGGTGCGGGAAGATTTGCCCGCCGAGTGGATCGTGCGGGCTGACGCGGTTATCGTTTATGGCGCGGATGAAACTATCGCCGCGCTGCGTCGTCGCGTCCCCGTGGAGAAAATTTTCATCGGCCATGGTCACAAGCTGAGTTTGGGTATCGTGTGGGATGACCCGGCGTTTGCTTCCTGCGCCGGGGCGGCTCGGGATGCGTCGCTCCACGACCAACAAGGTTGCCTTTCGCCACAGGTCTTTTACGTGCGGGAGACGGCACCGGGATATGCCCGTGCTTATGCGGAGAAGTTGGCGGATGCGATGGAGGAATTCCGCCGCTCGTGTCCCCGCGGTGCACTCACGGTCGAGGAGAAGGCAGCGATTGCCAACCTCCGTGCCGCTTACCGTTTTCGCGCGGCCGGCGATTTGCGCGTGGCCCTCTGGGAGGGTGGAGAAGCAATGGATTGGACGGTCATTTACGAGGAAGATGCTTGGTTCACCGCTTCACCGCTCAACCGTGTCGTTTTCGTGAAACCCCTGCCGGATAATCTCCCCGGGGCGATGGGGCCGGCGCTCGGATATGTCGGTGCGGTCAGTCTGTGGCCCTGCATGGAAGCCGTCGCCGACCGCTTCGCCGCGCTGTGTCCCTCACGATTTTGCGCGATGGGCCGCATGCAAGATCCGCCGTGGACTTGGCACAACGGCGGGGTTGCGCGTTTGCATTCTTTGGTTAAGTGGGTTGATTTCGAGCCGTGAGGCGGTTTGACTGGTCGTTCAGATGGCCAAAGAAGAATCCATTCCAGCCGAGGGTGTCGTTGTCGAGGTGCTGCCCGGCACGATGTTCCGCGTGAAACTGCCGAACGACACCGTCATGTTGGCCCACATCGGCGGCAAGATGCGCAAACATTTCGTCCGCATCGTGCCGGGCGACAAAGTGCAGGTGGAAATTTCGCCTTATGATCTGACCAAGGCGCGGATTGTTTACCGCGAGCGGTAAGTTACCGATCGCACTCGCCCATCACGAAGTCGATGCTGCCGAGGATGGCGGGGACGTCGCTGACGTAGTGACCGGGCAGAAGCTTCGGAACGATGCTGAGGTTGGCGAAGCTGGGGGCCCGGATTTTCAAGCGGTAAGGCACGCCACCGCCCTTGCTGTGGATATAGAAGCCGAGTTCGCCCTTGGGGTTTTCCGCGCCGAAGTAAACTTCACCGACGGGTGCGTCGATACCCTGCGTGGTGATGATGAACTGGTGGATGAGCTCCTCCATTTTTGTCATCACGTCGGTTTTCTTGGGCAAAATATTTTTCGGATCCTCCACACAGATCGGGCCGGACGGCATGCGGTCGAGCGCTTGTTCAAGGATGCGCACACTCTGGCGCATTTCTTCCATGCGGACGAGATACCGGTCGAAACAATCGCCGACCGTGCCGATCGGCACCTCGAAGTCATATTGCTCGTAGCCGAGGTAGGGATGAACTTTGCGCAGATCGTGATCGATGCCCGAGCCGCGAAGGTTGGGTCCGGTGAGACCGTAGGCGATGGCGTCTTCCCGGCTGATGACGCCGACATCGCGCGTGCGGTCGAGCCAGATGGGATTGCGGGTCAATAGTTTGTCCACCTCGTCCAGACTCGGCAGAAGGTCGGCAATGAAGGCGCGCACTTGTGCATCGAAACCGGCTGGCATGTCCCGGGTCATCCCGCCGATGCGGGTGTAGGACGTGGTGAAGCGTGCGCCGGTGAGTTGCTCGGTCAGGTTGTAGATCACCTCACGGTGTTTGAACGTGTAGAGAAATACTGTCATGGCGCCGATATCCATCGCGTAGCAACCGATGCCGAGTAGATGCGAGGAGATGCGGGCGAGTTCGCTGCAGATGACGCGGATGGCTTGCCCGCGCGCGGGGAGTTTCCAACCCATGAGTTTTTCCACGGCGAGCGCGTAGGCCACGTTGTTGGCCAGCGGGGCGAGGTAATCAAGTCGGTCGGTGTAGGGCACGAACTGGTTGTATTGCATGTTCTCGGCGATTTTTTCGTCGCCGCGATGCAGGTAACCGATGTCCGTGTCGGCCTTGGTGATGATCTCGCCATCCAGTTCGAGGAGGATGCGCAAAACGCCATGGGTCGAGGGGTGCGAGGGCCCCATGTTGATCGTCAATGTCTCGCCGAGCAGCTCGCCTCTCTCGCGGGCTTCGATTTCTACGGCGCGGCCGCGGGCGGCCGCATCTGGTGTCTCCAAAACTGTGGACATGGCGGGGATTGTTACGTTTGCGGAAGGCTTTTGGCAACTGCAGGCCTCAGATAGCTGCCGCCAATTCATCTTCCACCCGCAATCGCAGTTGCCCGCAGGCGGCATCGATGTCGTGGCCTTTCTCCCGCCGGATGGTGGCAACCACACCGCCGGCGCGGACGGTGCGGGCGAATTCCTGCTGGCGGGCGGTGGAGGGACGGGTCCACGGCAGACCCTCTACCGTGTTGTAGGGAATGAGGTTCACTTTGGCGTTCAGGTGGCGGGCGTGGCGGGCGAGCAGGCGTGCTTGCTCGGGCGTATCGTTGACACCGGCAATGAGGATGTATTCGAAACCGAGCTTTTGTTTGCGCTGCGCGGTGAAATAGGCGCAGGCGTCGAACAACTCGGCGAGCGGGTATTTTTTGTTCACCGGCATGATCTGCTTGCGCACTTCATCCGTCGCGCCGTGCAGGGAAATGGCCAGCCGCACGGGGACGGGGTGTTCGGCCAGTTGGCGGATTTGCGGAGCCAAGCCGCTGGTCGAAACGGTGATGTGGCGCGCGCCGATTTCGAACCCCCACGGCGCGTTGAGGATCTCGAGGGCGATGGAGAGGTTGGCGAAATTGGCCAGGGGTTCGCCCATGCCCATGAAGACGATGTTGTCCACCCGCTCGCCGGTGGCTTTTTCCACCGCCATCACCTGCGAAACAACCTCGCCGGCGGTGAGATTGCGTTTCCATCCGCGCAGGCCGCTGGCGCAGAATTTGCAGCCGTAAGCGCAACCAACCTGCGTCGAGACGCAAAGTGTTTTGCGGTCGGATGTCTGGCCGTAAAGTGCGGGCGAGGCGGGAATGAAGACGCTCTCGATGAATTGCCCGTCGGGCAGGCGGAAAAGAAATTTGCGCGTCGTGTCTTTCGCTCCGCTCATGGTCACCTGCTCAAGCTTGCCGGCAGGAAACTTCTCTGCCAGCTGAGTTCGCAGCTGCGCTGGCAGATCGGTCATCGCCGGAAAATCCTCCACACGCTTCTCGTGGACCCACTCCATAACCTGCCGGGCGCGGTAGGGCTTGTGCCCGAGAGCACCGAGCGTCTCGCCGAGCGAGGATAGAGTCTGTCCCAGTAAGGAAATCACCCCCGCACCATGACATGATCGGCCCGCGGATTCCAGCGGTGCGAGCAGCGAGCCTTGACCCGCGGGGCCGGGAAACTACCGTGGCGCCCATGCGATTTTTTTATGCGCTGAAAATCCTGTCCGTTCTCGCGCTGATTTTGTCCGCCGGATGCCAGACCACCGGCAGCACATCCGTCCGGCCCGACCCGCGTATCGCCGCGGCCATAGCGGCCGAGCGCCCCGGAAACTTTTACATCGGCCGCCGCTACTACAAAAAGGACTACAAAATGTGGGGCTGGGTGCGTCGTCCGGGCCAACCATGGAGCCAGTCGCAGTTGGTTATGCTCAACGAAAACACCAAGCTGGCGCCCGATCGCGCGGCCGGCACACTCGGAACCGACAACAATGTCGAATACCGTCTGCAGGGACGTTTCACCGGCGGACAGGTTTACGAACCGGCCAGCAACAAATTTTATCCGGAGTTTGTGCTGACGGGATACGAGGTCATCTCGAGTGCCCCGCCCATGATCTATGGCGACCGCCGTGCATTGGACCCGGCGATGCGTCTGCTCGCTCCTCCTTTGTGAGAGCCTGAAAAACGTTGCGAGGTCTGCGGCAAACCCATACATGCTTGCCCTCATGCCTGATCCATCCCCCTCCGTCGCTGCCTCGTTCATCGATCAACTCAACGCATTTCTGGAGTGGACCAGCGGGGTCTTGTGGGGTCCCTGGCTGCTCGTTCTCCTGGTCGGGACGCACCTCTATCTCACCTTTCGTCTCGGCATCATCCAGCGTTGGATCTGGCCGGCGATCAAACTGTCCTTCCGTCCCGAGCGCCGCGCGGAGGGCGACGTCAGTCCGTTCGGCGCACTGTCCACCGCTTTGGCCGCGACCGTCGGTGCGGGAAACATCGTGGGTGTCGCGGTGGCGGTGAGTGCGGGTGGCCCCGGGGCGATTTTCTGGATGTGGCTCACCGGCGTCTTCGGTATCGCCACCAAATACGCCGAGGCTTTGCTCTCCATGCAATTCCGCGTGAAAAACGAACGCGGTGAAATGTCCGGCGGACCGATGTATGTGCTCGAGCGGGGGCTGAACATGAAATGGCTCGGCGTGCTTTTCGCGGTCTTCACCGTTATTGCCGCCTTCGGGATCGGCAATATGTTCCAAGCCAAAGCGGTCACCACCAGTGTTCTCGCGCTTTTCCCGGAGGGCACGGCGGAAATGCCGATCCGCATCACCTGCGGGCTGGTCATGGCCGCCGCCACCGGACTGGTCCTGATCGGCGGAATCAAATGGATCGCGCGATTTTGCGAGGTCCTCGTGCCGTTCATGATTGTCACCTATCTCGCCGGGTGCACCATTATTCTCGGCGTGTTCTGGCAGGAGTTGCCGGCGGCTGTTGCGCTCATTGTGAACGATGCATTCACCGGCCGCGCCATCGGCGGCGGAGCCCTCGGAGCCGTGATCGCGGCAGGCGTGAAGCGCGGATTGTTCTCGAACGAATCCGGGCTGGGGAGCGCGCCGATCGCCGCCGCCGCGGCGCGCAGCCGCAATCCGGCCCAACAAGCACTGGTGTCCATGACGGGAACCTTCTGGGACACCGTCGTTGTCTGCTTGATGACCGGACTGGTTCTCGTGGTCACCGGGGCTTGGCAGAGCGGGGAACAAGGTGCGGCCATGACTAATTATGCTTTTGGAAAAATTCCCAACATCGGTGCGCCCGTGCTCACGTTGGGGCTAATCACCTTTGTTTTTTCCACCTTGATCGGCTGGTCCTACTACGGCGAAAAAGCCATGGAATACCTAGGCGGGCTCAAATTTATCCCGGCTTACCGCTGGCTCTGGGTGGTGGCGATTTTTCTCGGGGCCACGTTCCCGAGTGCGCTGGTCATCAATTTTTCCGACTCGGCCAATGCTCTCATGGCCGTGCCCAACTTGATCTCGCTGATCCTGCTTTCCGGTCTGGTCGCCCGCGAATCCAAAAAGTGGCTGGCCGACCCCGAGACGTTCGACTGATCGGCCGGACGCCGGACCCAGCGCTCATCTTTCATGGAGACACTGCTGATCGTTTTTGCGGCCGGGCTTTTTTATCTCGTCGCCTACCACACTTACGGACGCTGGTTGGCCCGGCGGATCTTCCGGTTGGAGGCGTCGGCGGTTGTTCCGAGCATCGCGCTCAACGACAACGCAGACTACGTGCCGACCGCCAAAAGCGTTGTCTTCGGTCACCACTTCACGAGCATCGCGGGCACCGGCCCCATTGTCGGTCCGGCATTGGCCATCATGTGGGGTTGGCTGCCGGCCTTGCTGTGGGTGCTTTTCGGCTCCGTGCTGATGGGCGCAGTGCATGACTTTGGCACACTTGTGGTCAGCCTGCGCAACCGCGGGATGACGGTCGGGGAAATCGCCGGCCGCTTGCTCAACCCGCGCGTGCGTATCCTTTTTCTTTTCCTGCTGTTATTTGCTCTCTGGGTGGTGCTGGCCATTTTCGGATGGGTTATCGCGAGCGTGTTCGTGCAGTTCCCGATGTCGATTCTGCCGGTTTTCCTGCAAATACCTATCGCCATCTGGATTGGTGTCGTGGTGCAGCGGCGGGGCGGGCGGCTTCTTTTGCCCAGCATTATTGCTTTGCTGCTGATGTTCGCCACGGTCTGGTTTGGCGCCGGCTGTCCGGGCTTCGAATGGACCGGCGGCGGCCTCGGTGAAAGCATCCGCGATCTCAACACCCGGCTCGCGGCATGGCCGATTTGGGCCTGGGTCGGCGTGCTGCTCTTCTATTGTTACTTTGCCAGCGTGTTGCCCGTCTGGGTCCTGCTGCAGCCGCGCGATTACATCAACAGCTTGCAGCTTATCGCGTCGCTTACGCTGCTGGTCGCCGGATTGGTAGTGACTGTTTTGATCGGATCCGGCGGGGAGGCTGCAGCCCTGCCGATGGTGGCGCCGATGGTGGATTTGCATCCGCGCAACGCCCCGCCGATTTTTCCGTTTTTGTTCATCACTGTGGCGTGCGGAGCGATCAGCGGATTTCACAGCCTCGTCAGCTCGGGCACGAGTAGCAAGCAACTGCGCAGCGAGAATGACGCGCGATTCGTTGGCTACGGCGCGATGTTGCTCGAGGGGTTCCTCGCCGTGCTGGTGATCCTGTCTGTCGGCGCGGGCCTCGGGCTCGGTTGGCCACAGGCGTATCCGGGAATGACCGGCGAGGCTTTGTGGGATGCGGTGTATGGCGATTGGCAAGGAGTGACCGGTGGACAAGCCATCGGGGCATTTGTCGTGGGAGCGGGCAACTTTTTGGAGGCGCTCGGCATTCCCGATGCGCTGGCCACGGCGATCATGGGTGTGCTGGTGGCCAGCTTTGCGGGGACAACGCTCGACACGGCCACGCGCCTGCAGCGCTATGTGGTGCAGGAGTTGGCGGCGACTTTCGCGCGGGGTATTTCCCCGCGCGCCATGGCGGCGGAAGGTTACGACACCGAATTTGAGCGCGGCACGGTGCGGGCGCGTTTCTCCCTCAGCCCGCTTTACCTGCTGACCACCACGCATGGGGCCACTTTCTTTGCCGTGGCGACCGCCTTCGTGCTCGCGGTCTTTCCCGCCCCGGGTCGTGAATGGACGTGGCAAAGCATCGGCACCGGCGGTTTGATCCTCTGGCCTCTTTTCGGCGCGATTAACCAACTGCTGGCCGGCTTGGCGTTGATGGTCGTGTCGTTCTGGCTGCGGCGACGCGGGTTGCCGTTTCTCTTCGCGGCGATTCCCATGGTCTTCATGCTCGCGATGCCCTCGTGGGCTCTTTCCATCGATCTGCGGCGGTGGATCGAGGGAGGGAGCTGGTTGCTGGTCGCTGTCGGCAGCCTCGTTCTCGGCATCACGATCTGGCTGGCGATCGAGGGGATTCTGCTTTGGAAAAAAGCGCGGGGCGTTCTTGAAGACCCGGTGCCGGAGAAAAATATCGTGCGTCCCTGCTAATCCCGGTTCCGGTGTTCCAAGACCACACGGCGTCCCAGGCGTGTGAAGATATCCCACACGATCGTGCCCGCCCAGGCAGCAACTTCTTGGGCCGTGATTTCCGTCGCGTCCTGTTTCCCGAAAAGGACAACCTCCTCGCCGGCGGCGACATCGCGCGGCAGGTTGCTGACGTCGATCATCAGTTGATCCATGGTGATGCGCCCCAAGATCGGGCAACGTTGTCCGCGGATGAGCACCTGCGCTCCGCGGTTCGATGTCTGGCGCGGATAGCCGTCGGCATAGCCGATGGCGGTCGTGGCGACGCGTGTCGGCCGGGGTGTGATGAAGTCGCGCCCGTAGCTGATGCCGCGGCCGGGGCCGATATCGCGCACGAGGGTGATACGTGTTTTGAGCGTCATGGCCGGACGTAGTTTTTGCTGAAACTCAGGCAACGGTGAGATGCCGTAGAGCGCGAGGCCGGGGCGCACACGGTCGGCCGCGAAGCCCGGCCATTTGAACGAAGCCGCGCTGTTGAGGGCATGGAATTTGGCTCCAGGTAAAACATTCCGCAGTTCCGCAACGAGCCGGCTCCAAGTTTGGAGTTCGTTTTCCGTGAACTCTGCGTCGGTGTCGGCTACCGGCAAATGGGTGGACACACTTTCGACTTCAATGCCGCGGGTCGCCGCGATTTCCTGCGCTGTTTTGACGGCTTCGTCCTGCCACACGCCGATGCGCCCCATCCCAGTGTCGAGGCACAGATGGATGCGCGTCCGACTGTCGCCGGCCAGGTGCGCGTAGGCTTCGGCCTCGGCGGTGCTGGAAACAACGGGAAGGAATCCCTCGCGGACGGTCTCCTCGCGCTCGCCGGACAAGCAGGGGCTCAAAAGCAGAATGTCTTTGGCGGCAACCGCCGCGCGTATGGCTTGCGCTTCGGCGAGCGTCGCCACGCCGAATTGCGCCGCAAAAGGCGCCAGCGTACACGCGACTTCGGCTCCTCCGTGGCCGTAGCCATCCGCTTTGACCACGGCGAGAATCTCCCGCGTGTCGCCGATGACCGTGCGCACTGCCGCCGCGTTGTGTCGCAACGCGGCGTGATCGATCTCCGCCCAGCAGCGGTGGATGGACATCAGGATTTGTATTCCGTGCGCCCGCGGCGCGCGTCGATGAACGACTTCACGCAAAGACCGATGAAGACCAGACAGAGCACAGCAAAGACTGCCTGCACACCCGCGGCGGCTGCGCGCTCAACCGGTTCGCCTGAGAGCAGGGCGGGGACTTTGGTCAGACTTTTGGCTGTGCCGAGAAATCCGAGCAGTCCGAGCGTAGCCGCGGCATGGCCTCCGTGCTTGAGGCTTTTGAGCGAGAAGCCACCGGCCAAAGCGAGAAGCAAGCCGAAGATGGATGGAATGAGCGCGGTCCAGGATTCTGCTCCGGTGAGCAGGTAAGCGCCGATCCCGAGGACAACGAAAATGATGGCAAAAGAGAAAATAATGCGGGGCATGTT
>JBIJDZ010000046.1:0-16143 GCA_044343805.1 Chthoniobacterales bacterium
CTTCGATCACGCGGGTGTGGACTTTGATGCTGTCTCCCACCGCAAAAGGTGTGATGTCTTTCTTGATCTGCTCGGCTTCGATTTTTTCCAAAATGTTCATAATCTCGTTCCTTTACCCAAAAAAATTAGCCGCATTGGATAGCTCCGCAATCCATTAAGGGCAACAACTTTCCTGCATACGGGATCAATATATCTACGTATCATGATATATTGATGGGTTGCTTTTTGGTGATACCCAGCCATTTAATTGAAAAACATGACGAGTATTGCGACCAAAACGGGTGATGATGGCACGACTTCTCTTTTGTTCGGCCGCCGTGTCTCGAAAATCGACGAGCGGATCATTGCCAACGGTTGCGTGGATGAACTCAACGTGCGCCTCGGCATGGCCAAGGCATGTCTGCCAGAGGATGAAATGGAGGCTCGGGAGTTTATCGAAAAAGTGCAGCGTAATCTGGTCAACCTGATGGGGGAAGTTGCGGTGGCCCCGGAAGATTGGGAGCGGTACGCTGGCTCGGGGATGCCGAATTTTGACGAAGCCTTGCTCGGGGTGCTTGATGCGCGGGTGGCACGCTTGGAGGCGGAGGGATTTACTTACAAAGGATGGGCTACGCCCGGGGGCAATTTGCCGGCGGCCGCGCTGGATTGCGCGCGCACAGCCTGCCGCGCCGCAGAGATCGGCCTGCTCCGAGTGCATGGGGCCGCCTTGCTCAACCCCGAACGCGCCGGCCTCATTCTCCAATCGCTCAACCGCTTGTCGGATGTCCTTTGGCTCGAGGCGCGCCGCGCCGAGAGCCGGATTTCGGCCAGGGCCACGCAATAATCCGGGCTCAATATCATGGAACGAGCAAGTCATACACACGAGGCACTCCGTGCACTGCTGGCCGAGCGCATTGTCTATCTCGACGGCGCGATGGGTACGATGGTCCAGCGCCACAAACTTGATGAAGCAGCCTACCGTGGCCAGCGCTTTGCCGACTGGCCGAGCGATGTCAAAGGCAACAACGACCTCCTTGTCCTGACCCAGCCGGACGTCATCCGCGGCATCCACGAGCAATACATCGCGGCCGGGGCAGACATCATCGAGACCAACACGTTCAACAGCACGACTATCTCGCAGGCCGACTACGGCATGGAGGAGTTGGTGCCCGAGTTGAACCGCGCGGCGGCCAAACTCGCCCGTGCCGCCGCCGATGCCTGCACCGGACGTCGCGTCTTCGTGGCCGGCGCGGTCGGTCCGATGAGCAAAACACTGACCATTTCGCGCGACGTGAACGATCCCGGGGCGCGCGAGGTGACTTTCCAGCAAGTTGCCGCCGCCTACCGCGAGCAGGTGGACAACCTTGTGGCCGGCGGTGTGGACGTCCTTCTCGTGGAGACGGTCTTCGACACGCTGAACTGCAAAGCCGCGCTCTACGCTATCGCGCAGTATTTCGCCGACCAAAAGATCAGCCTGCCGGTCATGGTCTCGGGCACGATCACCGATTTGAGCGGACGCACTCTGACCGGCCAGACGACCGAGGCCTTCCTCAATTCCATCGCGCACTTCCCGCTGCTCAGCGTCGGACTCAACTGCGCGCTGGGACCCAAAGAAATGCGACCCTACATCGAGGAACTCTCGCATCTTGCGCCTTTCCACGTCAGTGCCTATCCGAACGCCGGTCTGCCCGACCCGCTCTCGCCGACCGGGTTTCCCGAGACGCCGGATTCGCTCGCTCCGCAGCTGCGCGATTGGGCCGAGCAGGGCTGGCTCAACATCATCGGCGGCTGCTGCGGCACCACGCCGGAACACATCGCGGCCATCGCCAAAGCCACCCGCGACGTCAAACCCCGGCGCCTTCCCGAGCGCACACGCACCTTGCGTTTGAGCGGACTCGAGCCCTTCACCGCGCGTCCGGAGATCCCGTTCATCAACGTCGGCGAGCGCACCAACGTCACCGGCTCCCCGAAATTCGCCAAGCTCATCCTCGGCAACCAATACGACGAGGCGCTCGCCGTGGCGCGTCAACAGGTCGAGGCCGGCGCGCAGATCATCGATGTCAACATGGACGAGGGCATGCTCGATGGTGCCGCGGCCATGACGAAGTTCCTCCAGCTTGTCGCCAGCGAGCCCGACATCTCGCGTGTCCCCATCATGATCGACTCCTCCAAGTGGGAAGTCATCGAGGCCGGCCTGCGTTGCGTGCAAGGCAAGTGTGTGGTCAATTCCATCTCGCTCAAAGAGGGCGAGGAAAAATTCAAGGAGCAGGCGCGGCAGGTCATGCGCTACGGGGCGGCGGTTATCGTCATGGCCTTCGACGAACGCGGTCAGGCGGACAACTTCGAGCGCCGCAAGGAAATCTGCGGCCGCGCTTACAAGATCTTGGTCGAGGAAGTCGGCTTCCCGGCGGAGGACATCATTTTCGACCCGAACATCCTCACCGTTGCCACCGGCATCGAGGAGCACAACAATTATGCGGTCGATTTCATCGAGGCCACGCGTTGGATCAAAGAAAACCTGCCGTACGCGCGTGTCAGCGGGGGCGTGAGCAATATTTCATTCTCGTTCCGCGGCAACAATCCCGTCCGCGAGGCCATGCACACGGCCTTCCTGTACCACGCGATCAAGGCCGGTCTCGACATGGGCATCGTCAACGCCGGTCAGCTTGGCGTTTACGCCGAGATTCCGCCCGACCTGCTTGAACTCATCGAGGACGTCCTGCTCAATCGTCGCCCCGACGCCACCGAGCGCCTCGTCACCTTCGCCGAGACGGTCAAAGGCTCGGGCAGGGCCGCGGTCGAGAAGGACACCAAATGGCGCGAGGCCCCGGTCGAGGACCGCCTGGCTCACGCCCTCATCAAAGGCATTGTTGACCACATCGACGAGGATACCGAAGAAGCGCGGCAGAAATACCCGCGTCCTCTCGACGTCATCGAGGGCCCGCTCATGAACGGCATGAAGATCGTCGGCGACCTCTTTGGCGAAGGAAAAATGTTCCTCCCTCAAGTGGTGAAGAGCGCTCGTGTCATGAAAAAAGCCGTCGCCTGGCTCACGCCACACATGGAGCGCGAGCGCGCGGCCAACCCCAATGCCCGCGCCCAGGGCAAAGTGCTCATGGCCACGGTCAAAGGCGACGTCCACGATATCGGCAAAAACATCGTCGGCGTCGTGCTGGCCTGCAACAGCTACGAAGTGGTCGATCTCGGTGTCATGGTTCCGTGCGAAAAAATTCTCGCCGAAGCCCGCGCGCACGGTGTCGACGTGATCGGTTTGAGCGGGTTGATTACACCCTCCCTCGATGAAATGATGCACGTGGCTGCGGAGATGAAGCGCGAGGGTTTCGATCTCCCGCTCCTCATCGGCGGAGCCACCACCAGCCGGGCCCACAGCGCGGTCAAGATCGCGCCGCACTACGACAAAGAAGTCGTCCATGTGACCGACGCCTCGCGGGTTGTGGGCGTGGTCTCGCAGCTTCTCAACCCGGAGACGCGGCCGAAATTTGCCGCCGATCTGGCCTCCGATTACGAACGCCTGCGTAATGAATTCGCCGCCAAACAGCGGGATACCAAACTGGTGAGCATCGCCGAGGCGCGAAACCGCCGTTTTGCCCCCGACTGGTCGAAAGAACAGATCGATACGCCATCCTTCGTGGGCGTGAAGGTCTTCGAGGATTTTCCGCTGGCAGAGTTGGCGGAATACATCGATTGGTCGCCCTTCTTCCACGCATGGGAATTGCGCGGACGGTTTCCCTCGATCTTCGCAGACGAGGTGGTGGGCGCGCACGCCCGGGAGCTTTACGAGGATGCGCGCAAGATGCTCGACAAGATCGTGGCGGAAAAATGGATCACGGCCAAAGGCGTCTGCGCCATTATGCCGGCCAATGCCGTCGGCGACGACATCGAGATCTACGCGGACACCGACCGCTCGAAGGTGCTGAAAATTTTTCACACCCTGCGTCAGCAGCTCGATAAATCCTCCGGTCAGCCCAACTTGGCGTTGTCCGACTTCATTGCGCCGAAGGAAAGCGGACGCATCGACTACTGCGGCGGCTTCACCGTCACGGCGGGCATCGGTGTCGAAGAGCGGGCCAAAGCTTTCGAGGCCGCGCATGACGATTACAGTGCCATCTTGCTCAAAGCCCTCGCCGACCGCCTGGCCGAAGCCTTCGCCGAGCGCATGCACAAAGAAGTCCGCGACCTTTGGGGCTACGGCCAAGCCGAAAACCTCACCAACGACGATCTCATTCGGGAAAAATACCGGGGCATCCGTCCGGCGGCGGGTTATCCGGCCCAACCCGACCACACCGAGAAATGGATATTGTTCGAGTTGCTGGAAAGCACCAAGCACACCGGCGTTTCGTTGACCGAAAGCCTCGCCATGATGCCGGCCAGCTCGGTCAGCGGTCTCTACTTCGCGCACCCCGAAGCGAAATACTTCGCCGTCGGCAAAATCCAGCGTGATCAAGTGGAAGACTACGCCCGGCGCAAAGGCCTGCCGGTCGCCGCAGTCGAAAAGTGGCTCGCGCCCAATCTTGCTTACGAACCGCAGCGGTGAGCAGGCGTGCTTAGGCACTTCCCGATCATTCCGCAAACGTCCGTGCAACTTGGCAGCGCATAGCAAAGCGAAGCGCTCCAAGGCGGCATTGTTATTCAATGAGAGCTACGACTTGGGCGGCCGCCGCAGTGGCCTGACCACCCCGGGCGGACAGAATGTCGCCTGGCAGTTTGAGGGGCGCGGGTTGCCGGCCGTTCTAAATGTCGACGGCAGCACCATGGCCACCTTCACCTACGATTTACGGGGTTTGCTGGCCACCAGAACGCTTGAAAACGGGGCGAGCTCGACCTACATCTACGACGCAGCCGCGCGGCTGCAAGCGATGCGAGGAACCGTACCCGTGACCTATAGCCTGAACGCCGTCGGCCAGCGGACCGGGCGCCACGATCCGATGGGTAACCGGCAAAGGGCAAGTGACACAGCCGCGGTAATAACGGCCTACACCGTGCGTGCCGACAACACCTACGCCACGGGAGAGAGCGTGCCGGTGTCGCTGTTCGGCAACAGGTTCCTCTTTACCGGCCGTGACCACCGGAGGCTGGGAAGCCTCGGGGGAGACTGCCGCAGGCAGCCCGTAGGGCGAGACGAGCAGGAGCGAGCGAGTCAACACCTCTCAGAGGTCGGCCTCTACGACTACCGCAACCGGGTCTATTCCGCGGAGCTGGGGAGATTTCTGCAGACGGATCCGATTCGGTTTTCCGCTGGGGATGGGAATTTGTATCGGTATGTCTCTAATAATCCGGTGAACCTTATTGACCCGCTGGGACTTCAAGCGGTTACGGGAGTTGTAGGACTTACGCCTGAACAACGACGAGATTTGCTTCATGGCGGAGATCAAGAAGCAATGGATGCCTTCGATTGTGAGGCAAAAGAATTGATTGAAGGTGCCTCTGATGCCGCAAAAGATGGTATTTTAGCCCCAATTCCTGGCGGGAATATTGTTGGACGAATAATCAAAAATATAATCGGAAGAATTTGGAAGCACAATGATCCTGGCGAGCAATTCCCAGAGTGATAAATAACAACGATGAACTTGGTTGATTTTTCTTATTGGTGGGACAGCCTCAATGCAATACTGGCTCTTGTTGCAAATTGCCTATTCTTCTTCGTATATAACCATATACGGAGAAGTTATCTTGTGTTGAGAAAATTTGGAATGCTCATGATGGTATCTGCGGCATGTCTCGGAATGACTGTTCTCTTCAGTGCAGTGATTGGTGTCCGAGATGAACTAAGTGCTTCAATTCATGTTTGGAGGATTTTAATTTTTGGAAATTCATTTTTCACAACGATTGGAATAGTTGCGGCTATGTTCGCAGTGATAATACTTCCAAGTGCTTTGAGGAATCTTGCTATGCGTAAATAAATGCATAGCGCTTCTGATTTTAAATCAGAGGGCAGCCATAGGGGTCAGTCATGGTTTATTGGCATTTGGTCTGAATCCATCACCTCCGCAACCGCATAACCACCGCCAACCAGATTCTGAGCGAAACGACGGCCATCTCCGGCCAGCCCGCCCGCACGGTTGGCTACGCCTACGATGCCGGCGGACGTCTGGCTGCCACGACCTACCCCGAGGGCAATGTGGTGACGCAAACCTACACGCCCCTTGGCCAAATCGCCGACATCGCCCTTGATGGCGGCTCAGTGGCCTCGTATCAATACAACCCCGTGGGAGCCACCACCGCCAAAACCTACGAAAACGGCCTGAGCGCGCTCTACCGCTACGACGCAGCCGCGCGGCTGCAAGCGATGCGAGGAACCGTACCCGTGACCTATAGCCTGAATGCCGTCGGCCAGCGGACCGGGCGCCACGATGCGGCGTTTGGTCCCGAGAGCTACGCCTACGATGCCATCGATCAAGTCATCGGAGCGAACTACGGCGGGGTGCGCAGCGAAGGATTTGCCTACGATGCGATGGGCAACCGGCAAAGCGCCAGTGACACAGCCGCGGGAATAACGGCCTACACCGTGCGTGCCGACAACACCTACGCCACGGGAGAGAGCGTGCCGGTGTCGCTGTTTGGCAACAGGTTTCTTTTTACAGGCCGTGACCACCGGAGGCTGGGAAGCCTCGGGGGAGACTGCCGTAGGCAGCCCGTAGGGCGAGACGAGCAGGAGCGAGTGAGTCAACTGCTTTCTGAAATCGGCCTCTACGATTACCGCAACCGGGTTTATTCCGCGGAGCTGGGGAGGTTTCTGCAGACGGATCCCATTCGTTTCTCCGCCGGGGATGGGAATTTGTATCGGTATGTGGGCAATAACCCCATTAACCTTTGGGATCCTTATGGACTTTATGGGTTTATGGATTTCATTTATGACGCATCTAGCTTTTCGGCCGGTGTTGGTGATGCTTTGACTTTTGGTCTCACAGATCAAATTCGAGAAATGAACGGATGGAATGATGCAGTTGAAAAATGCTCCACAGCTTACGGTAGCGGACAAATCACCGGAACGGGTTTAGGGTTATCGCTGGCAGGAGCGGGTATTGCAGTGAATGCTCCGAGAATTGCGGCGGGGATTACCGCTGCAACAGAGGCCGCGGAACTGGGTGCAACTTATTTAATAGCAGCAGGTGTGGTGACCGCAAAAGAAGCAGCTTTAAGACCGGATTTAACGCTTCAGGCATCTCAAGCTATAACAGAATTTGCATTGGGAAATGGTGCTGGTGGGCTGCCGCCACCTTCGGCTGCGGGTATTGCGGGAGGAGTCACTGACGCAATGGGATTTCATCTCAATCCACAATGAAAAAATCCGGAAGAAGTATAGGTTTGATTTTATTAGGATCTTTATTAGTTCTGGCTGGGATCAAGGGAATCTTTGAAAAGATACTATTTAGAACTGCACCGGGCGGGATAAGTGAAGTTTCAGGAATAACAGCTCAGGCGGTAGGCGCATTGTTTTTTATTTTTGGTATAATTCTTATCGTAAACGAGATTCGCAAGACAGGAAAAAATCCAAACGATTGAGGCTCGAATCGAAAACAGCCGAAGGAGTCCGTCCTATAAATCATGGAACAGCCGAAGGGGTCAGTCCCATAACTTATAATTGACAGATTCGGTATGTGAGCTATTGAGCGAGGATGGCTAGGAAGTTGCGGCTGGAGTTTGAGGGGGCGAAGTATCACGTGATCAGTCGCGGGAATTATCGGAAAGATATCTTTGAAGGGCGCTCGGCCGAGGCATTTGAGAAGACGTTGTTTGAAGCATGCGAGAAATGCGGGTGGAAGCTCCACGCGTACGTGATCATGATCAATCACTACCACCTGGCTGTGGAAACACCCGAGGGCAATCTGGTGGATGGAATGAGATGGCTACAAGGGGTTTTTGGCAATCGCTTCAACGCCTTCCGGGGAGAAAGGGGGCATGTGTTCCAATCCCGATACAAAAGTCTGGTGGTTGAGGAAGGGAGGCCGCTGCTGGGTCTGGTCAATTACATTCATTTGAACCCTGTGCGAGCTGGTTTGGTTGGAGTCGAGGGCTTGCGCAGCTACCAGTGGTCGAGCTATCCGAAGTATTTTGAACGAAAGGTGAGAGCGCTCCTTGTGAGAGGGGAATTGCTGGCTGCATTGGAGTTTCCGGACAGTGTTCGGGGAATGAAGGAATACGAAAAGCACCTGATGTGGAGTGAGGAAGGGGAGCGGAAAAACAGGGATGAAATGCAGAAGCGGTATTGTCGTGGATGGGCGGTGGCAGGAGCTGAATATCGCAAAGACTTGAAAAAGATGTATGGGGAGATGGAAGGAGCCGGGGAGGCCGTGGGGGAGGAATTTGGCGAATTGAAAGAGGCCAGGTGGGAGAGAGTCTTGGTGGGGGAGTTGAAGCGGGAGAGAAAGAGTCTGCAGGATGCCGCGGCTGAGCCGAAAGCCATGCCATGGAAAGTGAGGATCGCAGGTGTGCTCCGTCAAAGAACAACGGCAACAAACGGGTGGATCGCAGATCGGTTGTGCATGGGGCACCCGAGCCGGGTCAGAAACTTGATCCGAGATTTATTATAAGTTATGGGACTGACCCCTTCTGCCTTCGCTAATCTGCAAAAAGGAGCTAAATAAAAGTGGCTTTATTATGGTCGACGATTATGGTAATTTCCGTCTTGGTAGGACTGTTATTAGTTTATTCAACCATTATTCCTAATCTTATTTGGAGCGATACATCAATGCTTGGTGCAAGTATAGTTATTAACTATTTTGTGCCTTTATTTTTTATTCCACTTCAAGGACTGCATCTTTTTGGATTGTTTTTGTTCCGCCGATACCTGCCAATTTCTGTTTTGGTGATGAATTTCTTTTTATTCATTGTAATTTTAAGCTGTGTTGCTATTGAAAAAAACCAGATTTTTAACTTAGTGGCTCTAGGAAATGTTGCATTATCTGTAATGACAGTTTTGATTTTTTGTGTCGTATGGATTTATTGGTTAGCATGGTCAAGCTGGGCTTCAGCGAGGCGGCGTATGTGAGCGTGCGGGCCGCGCGGCATGAGGCCGCCGATTCCGCAAAGCGTGTAATTAGAGATCGTAATACGGGTTATATAAAAGGTGTTGGTGCAGATAATGGTTCAGGCTATAGACCTAAAAGCGACGGAAGCTACACGGTGACACCAAAGAGAGGGAATCAGAAAGATAACCGACATTACAGGCCTGATGGGAGTGCAGGACACACTGTAAATAATCGTGATTAAGTAAATGAATGCTGCGAATATATTCAAGAGCTCACCCAGTGCTCATTTTAGAATTGAGTTTAAGGATGGTGACATTTTTGTTCTGACTCAGCTTCGAGATTGTTCGGACTCGGCAGATCAACCGCTTACCTGGTTAGGAAAAATTGTTGATAGCGAGAGTATTTCAGAAAAACGACGAAAACTGCATCGGAAAGGCAATTATCTTGAATTTTGTCTTTCTGATATTAGCAGGATTAATTAACGTGGGGAGCCTTTGGCGATAGTCATGGTTTCTTGACATTTGACTGATCAACGCGCCGAGAAAACGTGGGTAACGGCCATTAAGGCGGTCAAGGCGTTATCTTAAGAATATTGCTCCGTGAGAACTGCCGCAGCCGAACCAGAAAACACTCGCACGAAGGTGGCCTGCGCTATAGGGGTCAGTCATGGTTTATTGACATTTTTCGGATGACGCTTAGACATACGGCCCCATGCCGAGCCAGATTCGCATCGAGTTTCTGGGGGCAATGTATCACGTGATGGCGCGTGGGGATCATTCGTCTTGCTGCCGGCTGACCCCGGCGGGCGCGGGAGCGGCTGCCAAGGAGTGCGGAGAGGCAGGAAATGCGGCTACGGATGTTGGAAATATCAATAAACCATGACTGACCCCTTTTGCCTTTCCCCCGAACCTGGCGTTAATCACAACAATGTTGTTGGCAAATCATTAAAATGAAAAAACCCGCTTTTTGTTTCCTGATACTGGCTTGCTTCCTTTCTCTACAAGGGCAAGCAGTATTTGGGCAGACATCCGTTCCACCTGCTGCTTTGAACGAGTTTTGGAGTGGCGTAAAGGCGGCATGGATGCCTGCGAAGGACAACGACATATGGACCGGAGAGCAAAGAAAAGCGGTTTTTCAATACTGCAAAAAATTCGCTGAGAGTCATAGTCCGAAAAACTTGCTTCCCGCAATGATTGAGGACATAGCACGAAGACCATCCGAGCTGAATGCCTTTATCTATACTTGGGTAGTGCTCAATTGGAATGATGAGGAAGTCAAAATGATCTTGGCGCCGTTTTACGAAGGCAAAGACCCTCTGAAAAGGCAGATTGCTTCCGACTTCATTGCTTCAATCGAAGAAGCTAAAGAATCCGAAAAACCATAGTGATCGCTGCCGCGCGTAGCAACGAACGCCAACCCTCGCGTAAACTCCGATGCGCCGCTCCGTCATGCCGGAGGCTGTCGCTCGGAGGGGGATCGTGTGTTGTTCTTGCGCAGGTCGGGGGAGGCCTGCGGCAGGACGGGTAAGCCGGTGTTGTTCGGAGGCGGAAGGGGGGGCGCGGGAGGTGGTCCGGTTAGTAGAGGTGATAACGTCAAAAGGTAAGGGGTGACCCCTTTTGGTTTCGACAGGATGAAACCATGACGGACCCGTTAGGTTTTAACCTTTACTGCTCCCGCATAAATGGATTTTATCAGTTTATTATGAATCGCATCATCCCCTTGTCGACAGCCTGTGCCCTAATGTTTTTCACCCACTCGGTCCTGCAGGCCGAGGATTCCTCAGAGGCCAAAAGCGAATCGGCCTTCCAGCGCAATGACAAAGACAGCGACGGCTCGATCAGCAAAGAGGAATTTATGTCCAGCAAGGCGGCGGAAAAAGATCCCGAACGCGCAGAGAAAAAATTCGCGTCCATGGACAAAGACGGCAATGGAAGCCTCTCGAAAGAGGAGTTCTCCAAGACCTCCGGCGGCGAGAAAAAAGCGGACGGCAAGAAAGGCAAAGAAGGGAAGGATAGCGCGGGCTCCGGAGAGGCGGGGGAATAGTCCTTCAAAGGAAGCGCGGGGGTGCCGTCGGTCGCGATACATCCCTTTTTATTGCCCGAGACACTCTTGCTGGCTTTCGCTTCAATGAGGAACAGGAGACCATATTGACGCTGTCTCCCTGCTGCTGGAGGAACACGAGGTTGTGTGTGTCGCCTCGCTTAAGCGGACACCAAATGCTCCGCCAACCTCGCGAAGTGATCGATCTTTCCGATGCCGAACGGTCAGGCGCGCCTCGGCAAGCATTTCATGCTCAATCTCGAAGCCTTTCTTTGGGGGCGGTGGCCATAGGGGTCAGGCATGGTTTATTGAGATTTCTCTTAGGCCGGATGAAACCTCTCCCATACCAAGGGAGGTTTGCCTCGAGTTTCCGGGGGCGATGTATCACTTGAGGGCGCGTGGGGATTTTTCGTATTGCTGTCGGCTGGTCCGGCGGCCAGGGAGCGGCGGCGTGGCAGGAAATGCGCCTACGGATGTTGGAAATGTCAATAAACCATGACTGACTCCTTTTGCTTTCTAGTTAGGGCGTGAATAGGCAAGGAGAGCGGGGGAGAGATGCTAGCTTGTGGAAAGCAAAAGAAGACCGGGAAAAAGGCAGAGCAGCGCTAAGTGGCCTGTCCTCCCACAGGGGGGCAGGCCATTTGCTCTTGTCTTTTTGCAGTAAAATCTCGAAGTGAAATCTTTTTGGTATTGCCACCCATGAGTCCACCCCTCCCCGGTCAGACATCAACAAGGGAAATCCTCTGGCCCTTGCTCCGGCCTCACTTGCCGCTTCTGACCACGGCGACCATGCTGAACGCGCTGCATGGTCTGGCAATTACCTTTCAAGTTTTTACGGTCGGTTGGTTGATCGATTGGGTGCTTGGAAAGGGATCGGTGCCGCCTGACATGTGGCGACGAGCCGTTGCGCTTGGCCTGGGCTATTTCTTGGTCTCTTTTGTCGGGCGGATGCTCATGTGGCACATCGGCTACCGTCTGTACCTGAAGGTGCGCGAGCGCATCCTGTCCTCGCTGCGGGCGCGGTTTTTCCGCCAAATCAATGCACTTTGCCTGCGGTTCCACATGAAGCGGAGTTCCGGCGAGTTGTTCAGCTACCTGTTTGGGTCCCCCCTTCAAAATGTGATCCAATTTTACCAGCACTGCGCGGGCGGACTCGCCGGGGCGTTCACCACGATAGGCTCTGCGGTCGGTATCCTGGTATGGACGGATTGGACACTCACGGCCGTGATGTCACTCACCGTGTGCTTGCAGGTCTTCATGATGAATCACGCTCGTCGGGTCAGTCGCAAACTCCACCTCGACTACCAAAAATGCGAGGCAGCCGTGACGGGCACCGTCGCTGACACACTGCGCGGCACGCGTGCGGTCAAACTTCATGCCATGGAAAGAATGGTCGAGGGTGAATTTGGCGAGCAAATGCAGATGATTGCCCGCAAGAGCTACGAGCGCGATGTGGGCAGCCATTTCGCTTGGATGAGGATGGAGACGATCTCCTATGCTGGGTTTGCCCTCATGATTGTGGCGTGTGCGTGGAGGTTCAGTTCAGGAAAAGTCACCATTGGCGAAGTCTCCATGTTCATGCTTGCCTTCCAACAGCTTTCGGGGCCGCTTACCATCATCTCCCAAGCCTTCACCCTATGGGGATCGGCCCAGGCTTCTCTGGAGCGCATCGCGGAGGTTTTGAGAGAACCCTCATCCACCCCGGACCCACAGGAAAACCGCAAACCGGTTCCTCCCGCAGGCGATTTGGATTTCCGCAGTGTGACCTTTGCCTATGAGGAAAAAGCCGTTCTCTCCGATGTCAGCTTCACGATTCCCTATGGTCAATCGGTGGCTTTGGTCGGCCCCTCCGGATCAGGCAAGAGCACCATCGCACTGCTCATGCTGCGGCTTTATGATCCCAACGAGGGTAGCGTCCATTTTGGTGGCCAAGACATCCGCCAATGCGAAGGGGCCGAGGTCCGCAAACGCTTCGGGGTCGTTCCTCAAGATCCTTTTATTTTCAAGACAACGATTCGGAAAAACATCCAGGTCGCCAAGCCCGATGCCACCGATGCCGAGATCGAGTCCGCCTGCCGCCAAGCGAATGCCTGGGAGTTCATCCAAAAGCTCGCCGAGGGGCTGGATACGCGTGTCGGCGAGGGCGGGGCAAACCTCAGCGGAGGCCAGCGCCAGCGTCTCGCCATCGCTCGGGCGATACTCTCAAATCCTCCCGTTTTCCTTTTTGACGAGGCCACCAGCGCTCTCGATACAATCAGCGAGCAGTTGATCCAAGACACCCTCAAGCAAGTCTGCGCAGGCCGTACCTCGATTATCATTGCCCACCGGCTCGCCACAGTTCGCGATTGCCAGCGTATCCTCGTCGTTCGTAACGGACGCATCCTGCAGGATGGCACCTACGATTCCCTCATCGCCACGCCGGGCCTCTTTCGTGAACTGGTGGATGGACAGCAACTTGCCATGTCCTGATTTCTTTTTGGCTGTTTAAGCCGGAAGACTTGCCCAGAAAGAAGGACCAAAGGGGTCAGACCTTACGCATTGACATGGGGGCGGCGGCGCATCGGCGGATTGATGGCATGTTACGAAGAGCGCGGGTTCAGTATGCGGGGGCGATTTAAGCGGCAGGACGGGTAAGCCGCTATGGTTCGGCGGCGGGGGCGCCGTCTCGACTGGATTTCGCCGCCACGTGCCGGTATTTTCCCCCAGTCAAGGCCGACCCGGGGAAAGCTGAAAAAGCAAATCTTTATCAGCGACTATGAAACTTAAACAGTCAGCAATTCGTATTCCTCAGGAAAACCAGGCCGCCTTTGCGGACACGGGCATTCATCGGCATTTCGCGATTGAAGCCGCTGCGTGGATCGCGCATCCGGAGGCTTCCGCCGCCGCCGACAGCTTCGCCGAGTATCGGCTGTCATTTACGCTGACGGCTGAAACTACGTTCCAGATTCATGTGAGTGCGGATCAGCGCTTTGAACTCTTTTGCAACGGGAAATTTGTCGGCATGGGGCCGGACCGGTCCACGCCGGAGCGCTGGAGTTTCCATGTGTATGAGGTCACATTGCCGGCGGGGGAGCATACGCTCCTGGCGGAGGTGCATTTTCTGGCCTGTCTATATCCGGCGGCGCAGACCTTTGTGCGGCCCGCCTTCATCCTTCAGGCGGAGAACTGTCCTGTTGAGCTGGGAACGGGAACGGCACCGTGGCAGGCCCGGTTGCGTCCCGGGGTCGCGGTTGCGCCGACGAATATCCCAATCTACCACGTCGTCGGGCCGCAGTACGTCATTGATGCCTCTGCTTACTTCCGCTCGGACGTGACGTGGGTGCCCCCGGTTGTCGTGGCCGCCGGTAGCTGCCAGAATCCCGACTTTGGCATGGTCCATGGTCCATGGCGCTTTCATCCGAGCCGGCTGCCCGAACAGATCCGGAGAACAGCGGGTGGTGGGCGCATCCGTATGGTGACCGCCGCGATATCGGACGAACAGCTGCTGGAGACGCCGGCGGAGGTCAACGCCCCCTGGCAACGATTGATCGAGGGACAGTCCGGGCTGGTGGTGCCTGCCGGCACGCGGCTGATGGTGTTGTGGGACTTGGAGGAATACCATACGGCTTATCCGGAGATTACTGTCACCGGCGGGGCCGGCGCCCGCATCACATGGGAGTGGGCCGAGTCTTGTTTTGAACCGGCGTTGACGGCGGGCGCTCCGGTCGACAAACGCAAAGGCGACCGGAACGCGGTCAGCGGCAAGCGGTGGCTCGGGTTCGGCGACACATTCCTGCCGGACGGCGGTGCGGAGCGCACGTTTCGACCCTATTGGTGGCGTGCCGGACGCTATATTCGACTGACCGTGGAAACTCAGCATGAGCCGCTGGCTATTGATCGGGTGCGGCTGCTTGAAACCCGTATGCCGCTCGCGAACGAGGGAGTGTTCGCATGCGATGATGCTGCGTTGCAGGAGATCATTCCTCTGGCGGTGCGGGGCATCCAGATGTGCGCGCATGAGACCTATATGGATTGCCCGTACTACGAACAGATGATGTATGTCGGCGACACGCGGCTGCAGATGCTGACCTCCTTTGTCATGAGTGGGGAAGACCGGCTCAACCGACGCGGCATCGAGCTGTTTGACTGGTCGCGACAATTGAACGGCCTGGTGCTGGCTCGACATCCCAGCACGCCTCCGCAGGTGATCGCGCCGTTTTCCATGATCTGGATTCTGATGGTGCGCGATTATGCCTGGTGGCGGGCCGCGCCGGAATTCGTCCGCGCCCGTCTGGCCGGTATGCGATCCATGCTGGAGGAGTTCAAGGCCCTGCAGGGAGCCCAGTCGCTGCTGGCCGGTTTACCCGGCTGGTCGTTCATGGACTGGGTTCCCGACTGGGTTATCGGAGTCCCGCCCGAGGGCATGACGGGAGGCGCATGTAGCTCCGTCAATCTCCTTTTTCTGAATGCTCTGGTGGCTGCCGCGGAACTGGAGGAGGCTTTTGGCGAGCCGCATCTCGCCGTCGCCAACCGCGCGTGGGCGGGAAAGCTGGCGGCGGACATTCGCGCCCATTTCTGGAGTGCGGAACGGGGGCTGTTTGCCGATGATCGGGCGCACAGCCGGTGGAGCGAACACGCGCAATGTCTGGCCTTGTTGAGTGGGGCGTTCCCGGTGGAAGCGCCAGTTTGCCTGGAACGTTTGATGACGGCGTCGGACCTTTCCCGGACCACTAACTACTTTAATTTCTACCTGCTCGAAACGCTGGCGCGTTTTGGGCGCGGTGATCGGGTGGTGGCGATGATGGAGTTCTGGAAGAAGTTGGTGCTGCAGGGATGTCGGACCCCGGTGGAAGCGCCTGAACCGTCGCGCAGCGATTGTCACGCCTGGAGCAGTCATCCGTTGTTCCACCTGCATGCGAGCGTGGCCGGTATCCGGCCGGACGCTCCGGGTTTTGCCCGGGTCAGGATCGCACCACAACCGGGGCCACTCCGGCATGTGGCGAGCACGCTTCCGCATCCCGCCGGAATGGTGTCGCTTACCCTTGATCGGCTTAATGACGGATGGCGCGCGGCCATCGCGTTGCCCAAGGGCATTCCGGGTGTTTTCGTCTGGGGCGGACGGGAATACCCGGTGACGGATTCGACGGTACTGGAT
>JBIJDZ010000092.1:0-5463 GCA_044343805.1 Chthoniobacterales bacterium
GGTCTTTGGTTCCGAATTGCAACAGCGAGGCCAGCGCGGTGCTACGGCTGTTCCCGTCGCCGACGGTGCGCATTTCCAAGGCGGGCATCTTGATTTCCCGGCTCCATTTGTCGAGCAACCCCGTGTAATACCAGCGAGGTTCGACCGGGAAGTTGTGCCCGAAGCGCGTAGTCAGGGCAAAAACCTCCGATTCACTGATGTATTGCCCGCGATCGTTTTGGATGAGAAGGCCCTGGTAGGGTGCCGGGCCCACCGGGCTGACCGATTCCACCACGTCGTGCCGGACCGATGTGAAGGCGATCATGGCGAAGGTGATCAAGACGAGTGTGCCGCACGTCAGTCCGGTGCGCACTTTCCGCCGGTGCATGTTGTTGAGGCCGAGCAAAAACGCCGTCGCGACGATCCCCATGGTGTTCACACTGGCTCCGGTCGCTTTGCCCCGCAGCGCTTCGAGCGCGGCCAAGTTTTCCCGGAATTTGCCGGCGAAAATCACCGTGACGCCGCCGGCAATGAGCAGGATGACAAACCCGAGCAAAATCATGAAGGCCGAGCGGATCATGTCGAAGGCCGGATGCATGAGCCGCAGCAAGCCGAAGACGAGGAGAAAGATGACCGCCTGGGCGGTGAGTTGTTTGCGGATGTCGGCGAAGCCGAAAAGCAGCCGCTCCATGAAGAAAACGAAGGGCACCAACAACCCGAGATACCAAATAATGCTCACCACGGCGCCGTTGATGTTGGCGCGCAGGATGGGATGGACGATGGAGGAGTAAGCGGCGGATTCACGCGCCTTGAGCACGGATTGCCAGAGAGGGATGCCGGGAGCCTCGGCTTGCCCGAGCAATTCGGCGCTGCGGCTGATAAAGGCTTCCGTTCCGGGGTCGAGCAGATTCCTTTCCGCTTGCAGCTCGGCACGGGTTTGATTGAGGCGCAGCATCGACTGCGCCATGGGCAACGCTATTTCGGGAAAGAGCGGCTGATCGGCCACAAGGTAGCCCTCGCCGGAAATTCCCCCGGCCCGCGGTTCGGCATCCGGCTCAGCTGGGCCGAGCAGAAATCCGCGCACGGTTTGCACGAGCGGGTTGTCGGGCAATCCGGCGCGCAGGATGCCGTAAAAATGCTGATCCGGGGAGGCGAAGACCGATCCGGTTCCGATGCCGGTGAAGGTGTTGGAGTTCAGAAAAGGGCTTAGGCCCTCGCGCGAGATCAACCCGACGGCGGCGTAGGGTTGCAGCGTTTGCGGGTTGGTCAGGTCGAAAAAAGAAACCGGCGAAGCGCGGAAAACAACGAGATTCAAATTCGAAAAATCCCTGCGTGTCAGCGGCAGTTTTTCCGATTTGAAGATCTTGCTTCCGGTCGCGTCCTTGACCCATTGCGCCGTGCCATCCTCACCAAACCAGAAAGCCTGCGGACTGAACCCGTCCATGTTGAGGGCAATCATATCGACCGGCGTTTGCAACAAGGAATACCGTCCGTAAACATCGGTCAGCAGAAGCGGGTAGCGGAGAAAACCCGGGAGTTGTTGTGCGGCCTCATCGCGGACGAGACCGCCAACGAGGGCATTTTCCACCGGGAAGCTGGGAATGACGGATTGGCCGACACCGGAGGCAAGGACCACACCGCTGAAGTTCCGGGTGCTCGGATGCTCCGGCGGTCGAATCGGCATGGCCCCGTGGGCAATGGAGAGACCAACCCGCCCAAGCAAGGCGAGGGAATCGCCCATTCCTTGCATGGTCGGCGCACCAGAGTCAGGCGCCGGAACTCCCAGCGATTCATAAGCCTCCAGCCGCCCGGTGTTCACCATTACGTAGGCCGGATGCGTGTAGCGGTTCCAATAAGACACCGGTGAGGGGATCGACCCGATCTGTGCTTTCTGCTGGGTATTTGCCTCCTGGCGAACAGGGGCAATTTGCAGGGCGTTCTCCATGCCCGATTCGGACAGCACCTCAGTGACCAAACCGGAAAAAAGCGGTTCTTGGCGGCTGGCCGCCGATCTGGCCGAGTCGTCGGTGACCGACTGGAGAAAGGCCACTTCGCTTTTGCCCGTTTGCCGGACGGATGGCAGCAGACGGGGATTCAAAACGAACATCGCCTCGTAGCCGCCTGCCACCTCGCGTATGGAGGCATCCGCCTTCGCGCGGGCCAAGTCGAATGTATGGTGCCGCCGCAAGGCCTCCATCCGGTCTAAGAGAAGCGCCTGCAGCGCTCCCTGCGCCACGATCGGATGCGAGCGCTGCACCAAACGCTGGAGATTGACCGAGGAGGCTCCTTTGAAAAGATTGAACCCGGCGAGTTCTTTTTTGAAACGCTGCTGCTCCGGAGCATCGGCAGGCGTTGTGCTCGAACGATCCAGCGGAAGCTTGGCTTGCAGGAGGTTTTCTCCGCGCTCAAAGACTTCCTGCTGCAGGGTCACGCGAACCTGGTTGTCGAAAAACTCCCGCTGCTGTGCCGATAGCGAGTCCTTCCATGCGCGCAGTTTGGCCGGCGCGGAAAGAATTTGGCCGTCCTGCAAAACCGGTATCCATTCTGCCAACCAGCCGAGAACTTCTTCGTTGGCTTTTATTTCCGCGGCGAAGGCTGCCGGATCTCTGGTCCGCTTTATCCCGATGACGCTGATTAATTCCGCCTCGCCAATGCCGGCCATCAATTGCGAGCCGTCAAAAACGACCAGTGCATCGCGCTGGAGCGTCGCGCGCGAAGCCGCCAGACCCTTGGCCGCCGCCAGCACGGTGGCGGGGGCAAGCGCCTGCAATGGTTCGTTGGCCAGAGTCGGTAGAATGCCGTAGGCGTCGTAGGCAGCTGTCAGCACCAACGCTTCGCGACTGCCACCGGGAGCGGGGAGTCGTGCCAGCAGCGTTACATTTTCCACCGGACGGTAGCGCTGTTGAACATGAACGGTCACCTCCTGCCCGACCAGAGAAAGCAGCGGTCCGGTGGCGTAGGCGCGGAGAAAATTGACCGGCAGCGCGGAGATCATCGTGTTTTTGCGCGCCAGCTGCGACCAGTTCATGACAAAACCTTCCGGCGCAGCGAGGATGATGCCCTCCAAGCCAAGTTGTGCGTATCGCACCCAGTCCAAGCGGAAGTCCGCGGGGATCGCGCTCAGATCCACCACCCCGATTCCGCCCTCAAAAGAAGAGTTTTTGGCAAGCGTGGTCGTATCCAGACGAATCAGTCGCCCTTTGAGTCCCTCCGGCGGTGTGGCTATGGGTTGAAAATGGTTCGGTCTGAAAGGATGCAGCTCGATGCCTTTGGCCGGGACTCCATTGACGAGGATTTCACTTCTTTCCAGCACTGGTGCGGCCACCAAATTTTTCCGCTCGATCACCTCATAGCCCGCCGCTTCCAGCTCGTTGCGCAGGAAAGCGGCAGCGGCAGCATGTCCCGGAGATCCCAGCGCCCGGCTTCCATTGGCACCCAGCCTGGCCGCCAAGTCGCCGATTTTTTCGGGCGCCACTTCTTGAAGCATGGCGCCGTCTGTGAATTCCACTTCGGCAGGACGGCCACCCGGCTGCACCGGTGGGGTTATCAAGGCCACCACGCCGGCCAAACTGAGCAGAAGAAAGAGCAGCAGCAGGAGAACGCCCCAGATTCCAGCAGGCGCGAGCGGCTGACGTTGCGGAGCGTCACTCATGGGAGCCCTCCATAAATCAAGTCCACCCCACGGGCATCCAGAATGGTTCCGACGGCAAACCATAGCAACCAGCTCCCGCAAGCTCCTAAAAACACGCCGATGAAAAACGGCTGAAGCTTCGTCCGCACAGCCAGCCCGCCGCCGAGTCGCACAAAAAGGAACCGCAGTAACCAAGCCACCAGCAAGCTGCCCCAGATCATCTGGCTCAAAATCGACGGACCAAGGACAAATCCGATTGGGTGCATCCAGAATCCGGCAAACATCTGCCGCAGAATCGCCAGTGTTGCCGTCACGACACCGCCGAATACGTAGGCCCAATGCGATGGGTTCCACCCGCCACCCGTGGCCGCTGCTCCTGGCGAGGCGGCTGTTAATGCAGCGTTGAAGTCCGAGAAGTACCAGACTTTCGAGCCAAAAGCCCAAGTGTAGGCCGTGGCTTCACCACCTTGGCTGTAAGCGTGCCCCAGAAAGACCCACCCGCCAACCAGCAATCCTCCCCCAATGCCCAAGGCCATCATGCCCAGCAAATCCCTTGGTCGGACGCGGTAGTGGCGGCCCAGTTCCAACATTTCCAACTGGGCGCCGGGTATAAGGAAAAATACCGCCATGGAAAAAATGAAGCTGGCCAGAAAGGTCAACAGCACGACCTCTGCCCCAAAAAACGGAACGCCCCCGAGCAGCATCAGCACCAAGGCGACATTGGCGGGGGTAAAATTACCATAGGGCACACCGGCTTCCGCCCGGAATTTGGCAGCCACCAGCGCCACCAAAAGCAGGAAGATGATCAGGATCAGCATCCCGGACAAAGAAACCCCGATCCAAGAAGCCCAAGCCAAGGATCCCACCAGCACGGTCGCTAGGAGAAGATAAGCCGTGCGATAGCTCATCACTTCCCGTTTTTCCACCGGAGTCAGCGAAGGCCGCAGCGCTTCCTTGAGTGTTTGCCCGACATGTTTGTGGGCCAGGATCAAAACCAGTAAACCGTAAACGAAAAAGGACGCCGCTTGCTGTTGCGGCCCGAATGGATAGCCGGGCAAGGCATTCAAGCCGGTGAGTGTGCCCAACCAAGTCAAGGCCCGGAAAGCGAGGAATCCCACAATCAGACTCATCAGCACATTGAGTTCCACGAAGACCGCGACCGCGACAAAGATCGCCACCACTTCGAAAAAAACACCGTTCCAAAATCCGCCCCAAGCCGGACCGAAATAGGGAGACAGATCAATGCGGATCGCTGTGTCGGGAATGGCCGGATTGTAAAAGTGCAAGCCCTTGAGCAGTCCCCACGCCAGCCCGAGGATCGCTCCCGCCCACAGACCCCGGTTGCGCCAAACCGCACCCGATGCGCCGGAATCACCAGGTTCCCCGATCAGTGCCGCCGGGATCCGCGCCAGAGGCAGAGGATATTTTTCGCCATCCACCCATTGGCGGCGCATGATGACATTGATGGCCAAGGCCCCCAACAACAACATTCCGATGAAACTTCCCCATGCCGCCAAAGGGGTCGCCCAATCGGCCAGCGGAATACCCCCGGCAAGCAGGAACCCCAGCCCTTGCGCACTCCATAGGCTCTCCGGGCGCCGCAACAAGCCCGCCCGACCCTCCGCGGGGAGAGCGTCGTAAATCTCGGCCGGCACCTGCTCCAGCCCGCTGTAGGCAAACTCCAGCGCCGAGACATTCACCAACCGGGGACGCCGGACTTCCAATCGTCCTCCGCCCTGCAATCCGATTTTGAGGACGGCCGACTCTCCTTCCTTCAGTCCCCCGAAAGTCACCCCATACAAGCCCTGCGGGAAAAAACCCTCGCGAACCGCGCCGCCCCGACCCACGGTTTG
>JBIJDZ010000093.1:0-5455 GCA_044343805.1 Chthoniobacterales bacterium
TGGCGGAGGCAAAGCTCGCGGGAAGAAATCTGGCCGAGGTGAAGTTGCGCGGGCGGTCCGGCGAGCGCGTGGTGCGGGCCGGGTGTTTTGTGGAGGCCACCGGCGATGGCGAGTTGGCGGCGATGGCCGGGTTGGGCTGGGAGCGCGAGGAGGCGGCCAAGCTCCAACGTCCGGCCTACATCTTCGGGTTGTCCGGCGTGGCAACGTCGGCCCTCGAGGAAAGCAACCGGATGGCTTTGGCGGCCTTGCTGGTCTCGGCCGTGCGGTCGGGGCGGTTGGGAGCAGAGGTGCTCGGGGCGGTGATTCGTCCGACAGGCCGGGAGGGGATGGTGAGAGTGACGCTGGACTTGGCGGCGGGCGCCGGGAACTACGATCCCACGAGCGCGGCGCAGGTGGAGAAGCTGACGGTGGAGGCGAGGGCGTCGGCGGTTTTGCTCGCGGAATTTTTAAGAAAAGAAGCCGCGGGTTTTGCGTGTGCCGAGTTGGCATCGCGGCCGAATCGGATCGGCATCCGGGAAAGTCGCCGGGTGACGGGCCGGTCGATGGTCACGGCAAACGACGTGCTTGCGGGGGAGACGCCGCGGGACACAGTTTGTCTCTCGGCGTGGCCGATGGAGATGCACGAGAGCGGTTCGGCCATGAGGCTGGTGTATCCACGGGCTGATGCTCCTTGCGGGGTTCCCTTGGGGGCCCTGCGATCCGTCGATGCGGACAATGTTTTTCTGGCCGGCCGGTGTGTGTCCGCCACGCACGAGGCGCAGGCCGCGCTGCGCGTCATCGGCACCAGCATGGCGACGGGGCAGGCGGCGGGCCTGGCTGCAGCGATGCGGGCCGCCGACCGCGAGATCAACGAAGGAACCGTGCGGGCCATTCGTGCGGCCTGCCTGGAGGGAAATGAATAATCCGGCGGAACATATTGCCGAAGCTATCGGCGGGGGGAGATGGTTGCGGGGCTATGTGCGGGGAAAACTGCAAAGCGACCCGGTTTTTGCCGCGGGGCTGGCGGAAGTCGGCCGGAGCGGGGGACGGGTGGTGGATTTGGGTTGCGGGCTGGGATTGTTCGGGATGTGGCTGCGGGTTCATGGCGTGATGGTGCCTTACCGGGGCTGCGACTTGAGCGGGTGGAAGATCGCCAGCGGGCGCACTGCCGCGAAGCAAATGGGTTGGAGGGACTGGGAGCTGACCGAGGGCGATATGACGTCGTTTCCGCTCGACGGGGCAGGGGTGGTTTGCGCGTTCGACGTGCTGCATTACCTGCCGCCGGAGGGACAGAAGCGGCTCATTGAGAGGTTGGCGCAAGCCGCCCGGAACGATGCGGTGGTGCTCGTGCGCACGGGCGTGCGGGGGTGCGGTTGGCGCAGTGCGGTCACGCTGGCCGAAGAATGGTGGACTCGACTGAGCGGTTGGATTCGCGGCGGAACGGTGAATTTTCCGGATTTGGCCATGCTGCGGCGGCAGTTGGCCGAGGCGGACTGCGTGGTGGAGGTGCGGCCGCTGTGGGGAAGAACGCCCTTCAGCAGCCATTGGCTGCGAGTCGCCGCGAGGCGTTGAAGCCCGGGGCGGCCATGAGGGTGGTCGCCACGGCCATGACCACCAGGATCGTGAAAAGTGTGTCGCTGATGATGCCGGCTTGGCGTCCGATATTGAGAAGGATGAGTTCCATCAAGCCGCGGGCGTTCATCAGCGAGGCAATGGCCAGCGAATCGGAGGACGTCGAACCGGTGAGCCGGGCGGCTCCGTAGCAGGCGAGGAGTTTGCCGGCCACGGCGGCCAGAATGATGAGGCCGCATACGAGCCAGAGGAAACCCGAGTCGAGCAAGCCGAGGCGGGTGTGCAAGCCGGAGTAAGTGAAAAAGACCGGCAGCAAGAGCGCGGAAGTAAGGGGGGCGATCCGTTCTGCGGTTTTGGCGGCCAGCCCGTCCCGCGGCACGCAGAGGCCCAGGAAAAACGCCCCGAAAACCGAGTAAAGCCCGATGAGATCAGTGAACCATGCTCCGAGGGCGAGCAAGAGGACGATCATGCCCAGCACGGTGCGGTCTTCGAGTCGCCGGTGCATCCAAGCCATCAAGGGGCGCAGCACTTTCGCGCAAAACAACACGTAAAGGGCGCCGCCCCCGATGGCGAAACCAAGCAGGAGCGGGCTTCCCGAAATACCGCCGAGCACGGCAGCCAGCAGGATCCAAGCCGCGGCATCATCGATGCTGCCGGCGGTCAAGGCGATCGTGCCGGCGGGTGTTCCGGTCATGCGATGTTCGACAATCATGCGGGCCAGCATGGGGAAGGCGGTGATCGACATGGCGGCCCCGAGAAACAACGCGGCCAGAGGGGTCGGAACGCTCTCGGCGAAGAGGCCCTCATGGCCGGTCAGCCACAGGGCAAGCAGGCAACCCAAGACAAAGGGCGTGACGATTCCGGCCACGGAGACGGCCGCGGCGGTGCGGAGATTCGATCTTAAAAGGTCGGAGCGGAACTCCAGCCCGACGGCAAACATGTAGAGGGTGAGACCAAGTTGCGCTACCGCGAAGAGCGCCGGCCGCGCATCTTCCGGAAAAATCCAATCCATGACCCCGGGAGCAAGGGCCCCCAGCAGGGAGGGGCCGAGCAGGACGCCGGCGACCATTTCGCCGATGACGGGAGGCTGCCCGATCCAGCGCATCAAGACTCCGCATAACCGGCAAGCCGCCAAGATAACGGCCAATTGCAGGAAAAAATGGGCGGCGTGCGCGGTGGCTTCGTTCATGGTGGCAGGTGGACGTTCTGCCTTTTTCGGGTGCGCAGGACGAGCGATCTTTCATCTTGCGTGCGGGCGGCCGCGGGACTACTGCGCTGGGCATGAACAAACTCCTGATTCTTGCCGTCCTCGCCGTTTCTCTCACCGCCTGCAATAGCCCGAAACGCTACGCGGCCAACCAAGCCGCGGGGGTCAATTGGCTGGCGGCCAATAGCGGCAAGGAAACGGTCAACATCACCGGCAGATGGAAAGACGTGACAACCGACGAGTGGGGCGATGCGCATTTCTCGCAAAGCGGCAACAAGGTCAAGGGAACCGTCGGCACTTACGAGGCGACGGGCGTGGTCAAAGGGTCGCGCGTGCATCTCGCGCTGAAGGCGGACAACTGGATTTACTACACGGTGGTGGCGGACAAAAAAGGCGACCTTTTGGAGGGACGCTACTCGCGGGGTGTGCCGTTCAACGAAAAAACAAAAGCGCGTTTTGCTTTCCGCAAGGAGCGCTGATTTCCGGCTGTCTAATCCCGGTGATACGGATGGCCCGCCAAGATGGTGCGGGCGCGGTAGAGTTGTTCGAGGGTGACGACGAGGGCAAGTTCGTGCTGCAGGGTGAGGGTGCCGAGGGACCAGAGGAAACCGGCGGCATCGAGCAGCTCGCGGGTGTGACCATTGGCCCCGCCGATGATGAAAGCGACGGGGCGGGCGGCTTGTTGCCAGGCATCGATCTTCGCGGCGAGTTGGCGGCTGGTGAGCTGTTGGCCGTGTTCATCGAGGATCACCCGGAAACATCCTTCGCTGCGGGCCAGCAATTCGGAGCTTTCGCGGGACGGGTCGCTCGCTTTGATGGTGATCAGCTCGTGCGGCGCGAGTTTTTGGAGTCGCGCGAGATACTCGTCGCGTCCATCCCGGGCGTAGGCCAGAGCGGGTTTGCCGACGGTGAGGAGCAGCCACTTCATGGCTGTAGGGTTGAAGTTTTTTGGGGGGCAGCGGAGAGAGAGGAGTAGTGCGAGCGAAAAACCTGCGCGGCGCGGGCGGCGGCTTCTTCCACGGAAATCTCGCGGCCGAGTTCGCGGGAGAGGGAGGTCATTGTCACGCCTTGGATACCGCAAGGAGTGATGGCGGCGAAACCGGCGAGGTCGGAGCCGACGTTGAGTCCGAAGCCGTGCATGGTGACCCAGCGGCGCACGCCCACCCCGATGCTGGCGATCTTGCGCTCGTCGATCCACACCCCGGTGAGGCCTTCGCGGCGGGTGGCGGTCACGTGGTACATGGCGAGAAGCTCGATGAGCGTCTCCTCGATCCAGCGCAGAAACAAATGCAGGTCGGGCGTGAGTTTTTGCAGGTCGAAAATGAAATAGCCGACGAGTTGTCCGGGCCCGTGGAAGGTGGCTTGTCCGCCGCGGTTGATTTCCTCGACCGGATGAGGGAGCGGAGCGGCGCCGAGGCTGGAGCGGTCGCGGCGGCGTCCGATCGTGTACACCGGATCATGCTCGAGCAGGAAAACTTGATCGCCGGTTTCGCCGGAGAGCCGGTCGGCGACGGTTTTTTCCTGCAGGTCGAGAGCGGCGGCGTAACCGAGGCGTCCGAGCCAGCGTGTCTGCGGCGGGGTCATCGCGGAATCGACGTGGCGCGGCGGTTGAAGTGGGTCACGCCGATGGCGAGGGCGTCGGCGGCATCGGGGGGCGGGGTTTCGGTGAGTCCGAGCATGGCGCGAATCATGAAAGCGACCTGATCTTTCTGCGCGCCACCGCGTCCGACGACGGCTTGTTTGACGAGGCGCGGGGCGTATTCGTGCACGTCGAGTCCGTGTTGGGCGGCAACAAGGAGGGCGGCGCCGCGGGCCGAGCCCATGATGATGGCGGTGCGGACGTTTTGCACATAGATCACGCCTTCGATGGCGAAGCTGGTGGGTTGGTGTTGGCGGGCTATGCCGGCCAGGGTGTCGTGAATTTCCCGCAAGCACAGGTGGGCGGAAAGTTTCGGCGGATTGACCACCACGCCGTAAGCGATCGCGCGGATTTTTCCCCCGGCGGATTCGAGTATAGCGAAGCCGGTTCCACGCAGAGAGGGATCAACGGCGAGCACGCGTTCGGTCGACATGCCGGATACCTTTGGCGCGCATGGTGCCGCGTGCAATCTTGATTTCAACGGCCGGCAGGTTTTGATGTGCGGATGAAGCGGCTGATTTTTTTGATTCTGATCACGGCGGGGGCGTGTGCTTGGGCGCAGGAGGAAGAGACCTGCGGCGATGGGTGGCTGATTTTCGAGTTGCCCGCGAAAGCCGCGGCGGCCCGCAAAGCCTGCGAGGAAGCCATGGACAGCGGGGTGACGTCCGAAATGCGGCCGGCGGCCGCGCAATATAACGAGGCGCTCAAGGCCATGATTCTCGAGCTGGGGAAAACTTACTACGCCAAGCCGCCGACGAAGGCCGAGGTGAATGATTTGGAAAAAGCGCTGATCACGCGCGCGCTATTTGCGCAAAATGCGGACAATCCCCGTGGCGAGTCGCTGGGGACAATCGCGCCGCTGGAAGTTGTGATGGAGGCCGGCGACGGCTTGGAGCAAGCGATCGTGCGGATGGTCAAAGCACTCATCGGCGAAGGGACCAAGTATTCCTTCGCCGAATGGCTTAAGAGTTGGAACCAAGCCGTCGCGCGAGAATAGCAGACACCGGCCGCGTGTTTGCCTAAAGTCCCCGCTCCATGCCACGCAAAAAACTTTTTCT
>JBIJDZ010000094.1:0-5413 GCA_044343805.1 Chthoniobacterales bacterium
GTAAAGAACTTCGTTACGACCAGCGCGTTTCCGCGCAAATCGCTCAGTATGCCAACGTGGAAAACATGAATGTCATGAGCGATGCCTGGCACTACTGGCAGACGGAATACTTTTTGCCGCGCTACCGCCAGGTCATGGGCGTGCCCACTCCTTTCCATCTTTATCTCGAAACCTTTGCCCAAGCCATCGAGAAAACCAGTGTCTCCCAGTTGCTCAGTGTGGGCTTCGGCGATGGTGTCATCGAGGCCAGATTAGTCAAAGAGTTGCGTGAGCGGGGATTTGCGGATTGCCGCATGGATGCTGTGGAGATCTCTGCTGCGCAAATCGAACGGGGACGTAACAACGCCGAGAAGCAAGGCGTTTCGGATGCGTTTCAATTCATTGAGTGCGATACGAACTCGTGGAAACCCGAAAAGCAATATGCAGGTGTGATGGTTCATCAAGCGCTCCACCATATCCAAGAGTTAGAGTCTTTCTTTGCGAGCGTTAAGCAGGCGCTCCTGCCGGAGGGGCGCTTCGTGACATTCGATGTCGTTGGCAGAAACGGTCACATGCGCTGGCCCGAGACGCTGGATATCGTCCGCTCGCTCTGGAAAATACTCCCATTGGAAAAGCGACGTCATCATATCCTGAACAGCTTGGATTATGATTTTGTCAACCGGGATTGCTCCTCCCAAGGGTTTGAGGGCATTCGGGCACAGGATATTCTGCCGCTGCTTGTCCAAGAGTTCGCTTTCGAAAAGTTTCTTGCGTGGGGCGGGCTTACGGACGTCTTCGTCAGTCGCGGGTTCGGACCGAATTTCGACATGAAAGAAGGAAACGACAAAGCCTTCATCGACCATGTTGCCAAAATCAACGACATTCTGATCGACGCCGGATACATCAAGCCGACCGTTATTGCTGCTGTTATGCACAAGGGGACGCAAGGAGAAATAAGATGTTTCCGGAACTGGACGCCTTCCTTTGCTGTCCGGCCCGTGGATATACCCGCGGAGGTTGCGACCATTGATACGACCAGCCCTGTTGTCACGCCGTTACAAAATTCTGCCGCACCTAAACCCTCCGTAGACCACAATTCAAGGACTGGTGCTGAGCGCCCCCTTTTGTCTTTGGTAAAGAGTAAATTGACTGATCCCGCACAAGCATTTCGGTCTTTGCAGAGCGTTGGTCGTACGCTGTGTGAGAAAGGTTGGAATGGACTGCGCCATCGCATTCGTGCCGCCAAGGCAAGGTATGCTGGAGGTGCCGATATCGGCGGCAGGTTAGGGGTGACGCCATCCGATCGGAAGACGGGTTCCGAGTTGGCGGAATCCGGCGTGACCGACATCCACCTCTCGGAGTCGAATTTGGAAACGGCGCAGCGCAAATATCTGGCCCATATCGGGGAAATCCTCCACCACGAAACGAGTGTGGATCAAAAGTTGCTCGAGACGACAGATTGGTACTACAACCTTCTCAGGGATGTTATAAAGCGCAACAGCAGCGTTCTGCGCAACGGTCAGCCCCGGTATCTCGAGCTGGCTAGCTACCGGCACATCTTGGGATACAAATTGGCCAAGGAATTCGGCTTCCAGTCCACCCAGTTCGACATCTGCAAGCGAGATTTACTGGAGGCGCGATCCTTGGCCCTAGCAAACGGTTTCCGAGATAATGTCAATCTCGTGGTCGGTGACTACCACTCCCTGCCTTTTGCCGATGGCAGCTTCGACGTGGTTTTCGTTTCAGCCGCGATTCACCACTCGAAGGTCCCTCGGCACATCATTGGCGAGGCGATGAGAGTACTTAGGAACGGGGGGATTTTCTACTGTCAGAGGGAGCCCGCGCGCCGGAGCTTTTGTTTCTACCAATTCGTCGCCAATCGCCCGCACAGCCACACGGAATTCGAGCGTCATCTTTCGGCCTCTGGTTTGATGCGGACCGTTTCATCACCCTTTCCCGGTGCCCGCAACTCCCTGCTTTTTGGACGGATCGAAAATGATCAGATCGAATTGGACGAATACTACGAGGCCTTCGCTGATTGGGGAGTGGTTCGAGAGGAAATTGTCTACCACGAAGGACTCCTCACGAATCTGGACAAAGAAATTCTAGCCGAAGCCGGTAAAAAAAGGCCGAACTTGTCGGAGTTTATCCGTCAGCGACTGGAGGAAGAGATCGACGAGGCGGCTAAGTATCTGGGTCCGCGAGACAAACTTCTAGGCCATGCTGTGCCCTCTCGCGAACAGATTCGCGCAATGGCCGAGAGGACTGCGGCAAACCTCAACGCCCTGCCAAAAGATACGGCGTCTCCTGATTGGCAGCGGGCTATGGGTAGAATCTTCGGGGCTTCGCTGAGATTCGTGGTCGAGCGAACTGGGGGAAATAGGAAGAAACCTGAACAGATCTATGCGAGGGATATGGTGTGTGATGAAAGTCCCGTCTTGTCGGACCCGACTTTGAAGCTGAGGAGTGGTTTGGATTTTGGGAGAAGGGTTTTACCAAGCCTCCAAGAAGAGGCTGACTTTGATTGGCAAGGAATTTTCCCGGCTGACGATTGGCAGGAATGCCAGCTTCCGCCCGTTGCCGGTAATGACAGCCAGCATCGGAAGAAATTTATTGCAAAGTCGGCAACCGCACATCTTCTTGTCGGCGCGACTGTAAAGAGTCTTTTCGTCTTGCGGGTTTGGTGCAAGGTTCCGCTACCTGGCGCTGCTGCTCACGTTGAGCTCGCTACCGAGCAGGGGGACTCGCTTTGTCGCAACTTCTACCCGCAGTCCGAAGACCAAGCTATCGTGGCCATGCTCTCTGCTGGTGAGCATAAACTCTTGCTAAAGGTCTTCTCCTCCGATGAGCGATCCGAGTGTGGTCCGCTTGAAGTCAGTGTTTGTCAGTTGTTGCCTATCGTTTGAGCTTGCCGCCCCACACCGCGCCGGCTCTACACCCCTTCTTGTTTAATAGTGATTGAGGGTCGTTGCCCAAGCATTCTTCCAAGCCAAACGGGTCTGCATAAGATAACTTTTAAAGCAAGGCAGGGAATCTGTGCTTAATCGAAAAAGTTGGCGCCAATTTCTGACCATCGCGCGGGTCAAGCTATCCAGTCCGAGACGGGCCCTTAGGACTTTCCTGATAGCTGGTCACGTGCTTCGGGCGCATGGATGGCATGTCCTACGCGAGCGACTGCTTGCCATGCATGCGGTTTACACAAGCAATGTACCCGGCATGCTGAATGCGGAGCAGGACTTTGCGGTCGCAGCTTCCGCGAGAAGTCAAGCTCCCCGCCCGCTGATTAATCGGTGCGATCAGCCCCTCGTCAGCATCATCATTCCAGTCTTCAACAACCTTTCATACACCGCAGCCTGTGTGGAAGCGGTGACGCAATGTGCCGGAAAAGTCCCCTACGAAATTGTCGTGGCCGATGACGGTTCGGACGATGGAACGTCCGAATGGTGCGGATCGGTCCCGCATCTCCTTCACGTTGTCACAGGTCAAGGCGTCGGCTTTGTGCTCAATTGCAACCGGGCGGCCGCAGAGGCTCGGGGTCGCTGGCTGCTTTTTCTCAATAATGACACCCTGGTGCAACCAGGCTTCCTCGAAGCCATGGTTGCTGCGGCCTCGGAGGAAGGCGTCGGCGCGGTCGGAGTTAAATTGATTTATCCGGACGGCAAGTTGCAGGAGGCGGGAGGGATCATTTGGCGCGGGTTCGATGCATGGAACTATGGTCGCGGCGGCAATCCGTATGCCCCTGCATATAATTTCCGCCGCCGCGTCGATTATTGCTCGGGCGCTTGCCTGATGGTGAACCGCGAGGCGTTCGAAAAGCTGGGGGGATTTTCAGCCGAACTGGCCCCGGCCTATGGCGAGGATTCCGACTTGTGCTTTGCCCTGCGCGAGCGGCTCGGTCTCGCCACGGTTTACGAGCCGGCAGCGCGGGTGGTGCATTTCGAGGGAAAATCCTGCGGGACGGATTTGGCCGCCGGCCTCAAGCGCTACCAAGAGGTCAACAAAGCGAAACTGGCGGCCAAGTGGGCGCATGTTGTTTCCAATTTTCCCGCGATCAGCCCCGAGGAAGTGCTGCGCGCACCCCGACGCCACATGGGTAAGCAAACGGTGCTGATGATCGATAGCTGTCTTCCGGCACCCGACCGTGATTCAGGCTCCCGGCGACTGGAGACCGTCATCAAAATTTTCCGCAGCCTCGACTGCCATGTGATGTTCCTACCCGAGAACTTGGCGGCGCCCGAACCGTATGCCTCGAAGTTGCGCAACGCGGGCGTTGAGGTGCTGGCATGCAATCAAGGATTCCAAGCAAGCCACCGGAAGATTCTCGATCCGCTGCTTCCGATCATCGATCTGGTGTGGCTGGTGCGGCCCGAGGTGGCGGACCTTTGGATACCTTATTTCCGCAAGCGCCGCTCGCACGCCAAACTCGTCTTCGACACGGGGGACATTCACCACTTGCGGATGAAAAAAGAAGAGGAGTTGCTCGGGACGTTCCGCGCCGGCCGTTCGCCCTCTGAAGCGATGAAATCACTCGAAACCAAGCTGGCACGAGCGGCAGACGCCACCGTAGGCATCAGCGATGCAGAGGCTTCCTTGCTGGGAGACATGGGCGCGAGGCATGTGGAGGTGGTGTCCGGCATTTATCAGGACAGGAAGCGTTCGGATGATCCGTCATTTGCCGAGCGCCGAGGTCTGCTTTTTATCGGCAGCTATATCCACCCGCCGAACCTTGACGGAATGCTTTGGTTTCTGCGCGAGGTGTGGCCGCTTATTATCGAGCGCGACAAAGAGATGTCCTTGACCCTCATCGGAGCCAACCCACCGGAAAGTCTGCGCAAGGAGGCGTCTGATCGTGTAGTCGTTGCGGGCCATGTGCCGGATATTGATGGCTACTTCCGCGAGTCCCGCGTCTTCGTCTGCCCGCTACGTTACGGTGGAGGTATCAAAGGGAAGCTGGGCCAGTGTCTGGAATACGGTCTGCCCTTCGTGACCACCCCGGTCGGCGCCGAAGGGATGGGCTTTGCGCATGAAGCGGACGCCTTGATCGCCTCTTCGCCGTCCGATTTCGCTGATTGTGTTCTGCGTCTATATTCGGATGAATTCCTGTGGGCTCAGTGTCGTGCCGGACTACAGCAACATCTAAGTTCGTATACTGAAGAACGGGCTATGCACGCGCTGCGCCACCTGCTCCAGTCGGCTTCACCATAACGCATTCAGAGCTTTTCATATTGATTTCCAAAGTGTGGATACTTCAAGCCGATCAAAGGCCCGATACCTCATTCCTTCCATGAAAAAACTATCCACCAAAATCCATGATGCGTGGCTGCTGAAGCCGAAAATCTTTGGCGATGCGCGTGGTTTCTTCCTCGAGTCATGGAATCGCGAAACATTCCGTGAAGTCGGCCTCGACCTCGATTTCGTGCAAGATAATCATAGC